>NZ_CP136522.1:2246730-2567692 GCF_033180165.1 Shewanella youngdeokensis | reverse complement strand
ATATGTTGGTTAAGGTCGAAGGTACACCGTTTGAAAACATTGATGATCTTGATCCGTTAGAATTTGTACGCACAATTGCAGTAGCGCGCATCATTATGCCTAAATCTCGAGTGCGATTATCAGCAGGTCGTGAAAACATGAGTGATGAATTACAAGCGATGTGTTTCTTTGCTGGGGCAAATTCAATATTTTATGGCTGTAAATTGTTGACGACTCCCAACCCTGAAGAAAATGACGACATGAGTTTGTTTAAACGTTTAGGTTTACACCCAGAACAGGGGGTGGCTTCAACAAAAGCACAAGACCAAGCATTATTGGCCAAAGCGGCTGCTCAGCAAGATAAAAAAGCTGCAGCTTTTTATGACGCAGGCGCACTTTAACACCACAATGAATCATGATGTTTGACCATGCCGGTGGCTATTAATGTAGCTATCGGCCTTGTTCTTTTCACTTCAAAAGAGCCTTTAATAGAGTCCTGTTATGTCTGACATTTCACAAGCATTACTTCGCACAAGAGTCATTGACTCTAATCGAGAACGTAAAGAAAAGGGGTTATTAAGGACACGCACTAAAGTCACCCTTGACCCTGAACATACCAATAGCTTTGAAGTCGACGATTTACCTTATATCAATTTTAGCAGTAATGACTATTTAGGCTTATCTCGTTCTGATACTGTGATTGATGCCCTACAAAAAGGGGCTCAGGCCTTTGGTGTTGGTAGCGCGTCTTCGCCGTTAGTTGTTGGTTATAGCCAAACCCATCAGCAGCTGGAACAGGTATTATGCCAAGCGACAGGCCACCAATCAGCCCTGCTGTTTAGCTCCGGTTTTTGTGCCAACAATGCCTTAATGAAAACCCTGTTTAAACACGGGGACACTGTGCTTGCCGATAAATTAGTGCATGCATCGGTTATCGACGGATTACAAGATAGTGGCGCTACACTAAAACGGTTTATCCATAATGATGTTGAGGCTGCAGCGCAACATATTACCAAGCTTGCCCCCTGCGCATTAGTCACAGAAAGTGTGTTTAGCATGGATGGCGATATTGCGCCTCTGGTTGAGCTGTCGTCGCTGTGCCAGCAACACGGAATGTGGCTTATTGTTGACGATGCCCACGGGTTTGGGGTGATAGGCGAAAATGGATTAGGGGCTACGGCGCTCAATGGAAACATCAAAATTGATGCGCAAGTAGTCACATTTGGTAAAGCACTGGGTGGGCAAGGTGCCGCAATTTTGGGGTCTCACGAGTTAATTGATTACTTAGTGGCTCATGCACGGCACTACATTTATTCAACAGCACTGTCTCCTGCTAATGCGGTTGCTGTTCGCGCCGCTGTTGACGCAATCGTTAAGCAGCCTTCTTTAAATGAGCAGCTTAAGCAAAATATCGCTTGTTTCATCACCGCGTGCAAAGCTAAAAACATTCGCCTTACTGGTTCTACAACGGCTATTCAACCTATTATTATTGGTGATAGCGCAAGTACCCTTGCGATTGCAAAAAGGCTAAAAGAGCATGGTTTTTGGGTGGGTGCCATGCGACCACCTACTGTGGCACAAGGTAGCGCTCGGCTAAGAGTCACACTCACAACAGCACATTGCACTGACGACATAAATGCATTTGTTGCCGTACTTGCTGATATTCTACAAGATGCATAAGCAATTTGTTGTTCAGCCTATTTTTTATGCCCTTTGTGTTGGGAAACTATCGTTGTGTCTATAGTGGTAAATCAACTTAATAATGATGTTGCCGACCGGTTTTCAGCAGCTGCGTCGTCATATCAAGCTCATGATGTGTTACAGCGAATTGCGGCTAAACACTTGTTGGCACAAATGTCAGAAAATAATGCAATATCAAATGCTTGTTTACTCGATATCGGTTGTGGGCCTGGAACCTCATTTTCATCTATAAGCACGATTAAAGAGGTGATAGGCGTTGATATTGCTCAGGGAATGCTGCGTACCCTGAAGCAAGGCTTTCCTCACTACAGTGCGCTGTGTGCCGATGCGCAAAACCTACCTATAGCGAACAATGCTGTGGAGGTAATATATTCCAATGTTGCTTTACAGTGGTGTGGCAGTCTTGCTCAAGCGATTGCAGAAGCCAACCGAGTGCTAGCATTTTGTGGCGAGTTTTACGGTAGTATCGTTGCTAAAAATAGTTTGCATCAACTTACCGATTTAGGCTTAAACGTAAACTCTTTTCTTAGTGAAACTGAGATCCAAGATTGCTTTGTGGCGCAGGATTGGCAAATAGAGCATATCGAAACACGGGCGATAACCGTTTTTTTTGATGATCTTAAAAGCTTATTGCAATCGATTAAAGGCGTTGGTGCCTCGACGGTTGCTGACAAAAGCAAGCTTAATCAACGCCACGTCACATTGAGGGGGCGAGGGGATTGGCAAAAATTGGTTAATCAGGCAGAGTTACGCCGCAGCCCAGAGGGGCTTCCCTTGACTTATAATATCAGTTTTATCAAAGCGAGAAAGACGCGTTAATAAAGGCTGAAAACCTTGGAGAATGCATGACTTATTTTGTAACCGGAACCGACACCGATTGTGGTAAAACATTAGTGTCTTCAGCATTGTTGACCGCAGTAAGCGGAGAAACGGTTGGCTTTAAACCAGTTGCCTCAGGTTGTGAGCAAGCAGAGCACGGGTTAAGAAATAGCGATGCATTAGCATTAATGGCAGCGTCGACAATCAAGTTACCTTATGACGACATTAACCCTTTTGCATTTTTACCGGCAATTGCACCGCATATTGCAGCAAGTGAGCAAAATGTCATTTTGTCGCCGAAAAAAATTCAAGCGCAATTGAACATGGCGCAATACCTTGGTGCTGACTTTGCCCTAGTCGAAGGCGCTGGCGGCTGGCGTTTACCTCTTGGCGAAGGGCGCTTTATGTCTGAAGTGGTACAAGCGATGCAGTTACCCGTTATTTTAGTGGTAGGGATGAAACTCGGTTGTTTAAACCATGCCTTACTTACTGCCGAAGCCATTGAGCGTGATGGGCTGGTGATAGCAGGTTGGGTAGCTAACCAAGTTGACGCCGACATGGCTAACCAAGCCGAAAATTTGAGCGCGTTAAAGCAGTCGATTACTGCACCGTTTTTAGGTCATATTCCATTTTTAGCTAATGCGACTGCAGCCGAAGCGGCTAAACACCTGGATGTAAGTCATTTAGGTTAACCAAAAAAGATTAAGCCCTTTTAATGCATTAGTGGCGCTAAATTGCGCATGTTTTAAGGGCTATCTCTCTGTTAAAAAAGATTAATCCTCATACCCTTAAATTCATCACGGATTTAATATTAAATTAATAAAAGCCGCATAGACTCCAGCACCTGATAATAGAGGCTGAATTGACTAAGATTAAAGCTGTTACTCTTTTATTCTCTTTGTTCCCTTGAAATTGTAACTTTAGGACATATTATGTCATTAGAGTGTTTATCAGGAACATATATTTCCTACAGGAGCTGAAATGAAGCGTATATTTCTACTGATTGCTACCAATATGGCGATCTTACTAGTGGCATCAATCGTGATGTCTATTTTGGGTGTTAACACATCAAGCATGGGCGGACTATTGGTTTTCGCAGCTATCTTTGGATTTGGTGGAGCGTTTATTAGCTTAGCCATTTCAAAATGGATGGCGAAAAAGACAATGGGCTGTGAAGTGATCACCACTCCACGTGATAGCACCGAGCGTTGGTTAGTTGATACCGTTGCGCGTCAAGCAGAGCAAGCGGGGATAAAAATGCCAGAAGTGGCTATCTATCAGTCGCCTGAGTTTAACGCCTTTGCTACCGGTCCTAGCAAGAATAACTCGTTAGTCGCTGTAAGTAGCGGCCTACTATATGGCATGAGCCAAGATGAGGTTGAAGCGGTATTGGCACATGAAGTTAGTCATGTTGCTAATGGCGACATGGTGACGTTGACGCTTATCCAAGGTGTTGTTAATACCTTCGTTATTTTTGCTGCTCGTGTAGTTGCTGGCTTAATTAACAATTTCGTTGCTAGCAATGATGAAGAGGGTGAAGGTCTGGGTACAATTGCTTACATGGCAGTGGTCTTTGTACTGGATATGCTTTTTGGCATTTTAGCTTCTATTATTGTTGCTTACTTCTCTCGTATTCGAGAGTTTAGAGCTGATGAAGGCGCAGCTCGTTTAGCTGGTAAAGAGAAAATGATTGCGGCACTGGACAGGCTACGCCATGGTCCGGAGGCGGGCGCAATGCCGGCACAAATGTCAGCTTTGGGCATTAATGGTAAGAAATCGATGGCTGAGCTAATGATGAGCCACCCGCCGATTGAAAAACGTATAGCGGCATTAAAATCACGTTAATCTAAGAGTTGATTAATGCAACGCAGTACTGAATATTGTTTCAGTGCTGCGTTTTTTTTATGCAAAACCAAACTGATAAATACACAGTTGCCCGTTTTAGCGTTTGTATGAGCTGTATAGTTTGATTAAGCGCACGTTTTGCTCATTCAGCCAATGTTATTATTTGAATACTGGATTAGTTGCGAGTTCGTTATTCCTTGGCTAACTTAAAGGTAAGCTAGGTCGTGCTAATAATATTGATCGCAAGATGGTAGTCAACCTGACATATAACACTGCCACTATGCGACATCAAATGAGGATACAATTGTGAGCAAAAATCTTTTAAGTGCATTGTTTGGTGCGGCTATCGCAGCACTAGCATTATCTCCTTCTGTTTACGCTGAAGGCCAAGAGCTAGCAGAAATGCATGCAGAAATGGACGGTTGTGAAGCTTGTCACGCTGATGGCGAACCATCAGAAGATGGCGAGCATGAATTTGAACAATGCCAATCTTGTCATGGTGCTTTGGAAGAAATGGACGCTGTTCACCAATCACATGATGGCATGCTAATGTGTGCAGACTGTCATATGCCTCATGATTCGAATGTTGGTGATAAGCCAACATGTGACAGCTGTCATGATGACGGCCGCACTGCCGAGTCAGCTTCTAAGTAATATTATTGATTGCTTTAAAAAGCCAGCTTATTGCTGGCTTTTTTGTATCTAAAATTCATGCTGCTATATCTGAACAATAATTTTTAGCAGTTCAAACCGCTTAAGAACACTCATTAGTGGGCTGTATTTTTTCTACGTAATTTATGCCGTTGGTCTGAACATATCTAGACTTCCTATACCTCTTATACCTCTTATACCTCTTATACCTCTTATACCTCTATATACCTCTTTGGTGGTATTTATTAGCTTGGTAATCAAAGGCTTATGTGTTTTCGCTTGCGTTAATTTAGTGCGAACGAATGCACCTCTGTAGCACATTAATAACGGAGTGGTGGTTTTCTCGCTTTCTTTTTAATTTAAAAACAACGGTTTGTAAAATGGCATAAGACTTGCCATATATAAGCATTAGTTATCATAACGGAATGCGAATCATGCCAAACTGTAAAACAACCTGTGCATACTGTGGGGTAGGTTGCGGGGTTACCGTTAATAATCTGAACGATAAGGGGCTGGTTAACTTTTCGCAGCGCCATGCTTTATCTGTAACCGGGGATCCTGAGCATTGTGCTAACACAGGTGATTTATGCGGCAAGGGGTTAGCATTAATCGACAGTTTAAGTATGCCAAATAAGCTGTTATACCCACGTAAAAAAAATATTGATGCTGATAACGGTTACCACAATATAAGTTGGCCTGCTGCCATTGCTGATATCGCGAGTCACCTTCGCAATACCATTGCTCAGTTTGGAGCTGATTCTGTCGCGTTTTATCTTTCTGGGCAGTTACTAAACGAAGATTACTATGTGGCCAATAAACTTGCGAAAGGATTTGTTGGTACTGCCAATGTCGATACTAACTCTAGGCTCTGTATGTCATCCGCAGTTAGTGCCCATATGCGTGCTTTTGGTGAAGATGTCGTTCCAGGATGTTATGACGACTTACAACAAGCTGATGTGGTAGTGCTAGTGGGCGCTAATACCGCATGGACACATCCGGTACTTTTTAAAAAAATCCTTAATGCAAGAAAGTTACGTGGTACTAAAATCGTCGTTATAGACCCCCGTAAAACCGCAACGGCTGCGCAAGCCGATCTACATTTACCTCTGTTACCCGGTACCGATTTAGCCTTATTTAGGGGGTTACTGAGTTCTATTGCAACTAGCGGGATGAATCACGAATATATTCAAAATCATACCGAGGGCTTTGAACAAGCACTAAATCATGCCAGGTATGCTTGTGCTTCGTTAGCGAGTGTAGCGCAGCAAACAGGGCTTACTACTAACCAAATTGCTGAGTTTTACTCGCTCTATCAACCACAAAACAAGGTTGTCACGGCGAGTAGTCAAGGAGTGAACCAATCAACCTCTGGCACTAATACTGCTAATGCGATTATTAATTGTCACTTAGCCCGTGGTGATGTTGGTCAAGTCGGCTGTGGGCCATTGTCGCTAACCGGCCAGCCCAATGCGATGGGAGGTCGAGAAGTCGGCGGCTTAGCGACTCAACTGGCGTGCCATTTAGGCTTTTCGGCCGCTGAACTGCAGCTAGTGGGCGACTTTTGGCAAACTGAAGCTTTACCCCAATCGAAAGGGCTAACTGCAACAGAAATGTTTAGTGCCATGGCTGCGGGAAAAATAAAAGCGGTGTGGGTTATGGGGACTAACCCTGCAGTGTCTATGCCTGACACGCCGTTGGTAAAAAAAGCATTAGAGCGGTGTGATTATGTGGTGGTGTCAGATATCACTGCCGACACTGATACTGCGCAATATGCCGATGTATTGCTACCTGCACAAGGCTGGTCAGAAAAGTCAGGTACCGTTACCAATAGCGAGCGCACAATAAGCCGCCAACGAAGGTTTATAGTGCCTCAAGGTGAGTCAAAACCTGATTGGTGGGCGCTGTGTGAAGTTGCAAAGCAACTAGGTTTTGTTGAAGCATTTAGCTTTAACAGCAGCGCAGAAATATTTAAAGAATACGCTAGGCTGACGCAAAAAGTGCAACAGCAATTTCCTGAGAAACAACTCTCTTTAGCAGGCTTAATCAATTTGACCGCTGAGCAATATGACACACTTGAACCAACACAATGGCCAATAGCGCATTCAAGTTTAATGGGGCAAAAGAATATTCGCTTGTTTTCACAAGGGCAATTTGCAACACACAATGGGAAGGCGTGTTTTATAGTGACCGATTGTGAACAGCAATTGATAGAGCCTGAAAACCAGCCAAACAAATTGCGTTTAAACAGTGGGCGAAGCCGAGACCAATGGCACACCATGACCAGAACTGGGCATGTTGCATCGCTCGCAGGCTCAAATTACCAACCGGAACTGATACTTGATGCCGCAACATTGGCCAAGCACGACCTCAAAGCCGGTGGGTTGGTAGCAATATACCACGAAACCCTATTAGAACCGCTTATTGCGCGTGCGGTGGTTGAGAGTTCACAGTTGCAAGACATGGCATTTTTGTCAATGCATTGGTCAGCACAGTTTAGTAAAGCCGGTGGTGTTAATAAGGTGGTGACAGCACAAGTTGACCCAATTTCAAAGCAGCCCGGATTTAAAAATCAGTGGGTTGGGATTAAAGCGCAAGCGGTAGCTGAGCAGGGCATAGAGTGGGGCCAGACTTGGGTTAAAGCTGAGCGGTTATGTTGGGATGTTAAACAACACATTAGCGGTGGCGTTTGTCGTCATATCGCAGCCGTTGAGGGGATAAATGCAGCATTAATGCCACAAAATAATTCAGCCTCTGCAGATAAGATCGTAGGCCGCATGATGCAGTGGCGAGAGCAAGATAAACAGCTCTCTTGCTTGATCACTCAAGGTAGCCTTAAAAGCTTACTCATTACATGCAAAAATGAGCTGCAAATTGATGTAAATGCAGTGCAGGCATTTATTAATAAACCGTTTAATTCAAAACTCATTAGTCAGTTATATCAAGTGATCCGGGCTGGTAATAGCAAAATAGTGTGCGCTTGTACGGGAGTGACAGAAGCTCAAATTGAACAACAAATGCAAGCAGATTTCGCTCAAGGCGTAACAACCGCCTCGCAAATGGTAGAAGCCACGCAACAACAGCTCAATTGCAGCGCTGTATGTGGAAGTTGTTTAAACCAAGTTATTGATATTGCAGATTCTGTAGTGTTAGAAAATCAAAAGTCCAAGCAGGAGGTCGCTTAATGGAAGTTAATAAAATCTGCGGTATTAAGTCAACTACTCTGAGTGTGGAGCTAACCAATTTACAGCTCGGTAATGACACACTAATCCTTACTGATGCCAATGTAGTTACCATTGTTGGCGCGGGTTGTGGTGATATCGATATGTTAACGATAAAAGCTGCTCGAGCCATCGCTGCTGCTGAAGCCATTGTCTATGACAACTTAGTGAGTAAAGACATTTTGCAGCTCGCAAATGACAACTGCGAAATGCACTACATGGGCAAAGTTTTTGGTCAACTCTGCGTGACTCAAGATCAAATTAATCAACAGTTATTACGGCTAAGCCAACAAGGGAAAGTCGTTATTCGTCTTAAGGGTGGTGATCCGAATGTGTTTGGAAGAGGTACTGAAGAGGCATACTTTTTAGCTAATCATGGCGTGAAAAGCCAGTTTATAGCCGGTGTTACTGCAGCGCTAGGCTGCGCTGCAAGCGCTGGTATTCCATTAACACATCGAAAACTCGCGCGTTCGGTTACCTTGATGACCGGTCATTTATGTGACGACGCGCCAATCGAGTGGGCAGGGCTGTTAGCTGCTAAAAGTACTATGGTGTTTTATATGGGTAAGCAAAGGGCTGCCAATATTGCCCATGGTTTACTGCAAGCTGGCGCGAAGCTAGCACTACCTGTGGCCTTTATCAGTAATGGGGCACGCCCAAATCAGTCTGTTATCCATACCACAGTAAAAGACATGGTAGAAGTTGCTAGTGGCATACAAGTTGAGGGACCCACGCTATTAATTGTGGGGGAAGTGGTGGCTATAGGGCAAGAGTTAGCGCAGTTATTGCGAGATGTAGACGAGCAGCAAGGTGATGCAACTTACCACATAAATGTGGCTAATGAGCGTGTTTATGCTTGATCACAGCTATGCTCTTAATGGCGTAACTAATCCAGCTGAATACCAACAGCTTGTTAAAATATTAGGTCGAGGTAAAAAAGCGTCTCGGTCATTAACGTTAAGCCAAAGCTATCAGCTAGTGCGAGGCTTTAGCGATAAACTTGGCTCACTGACCCAGTTAAGTGTGGCATTAATGCTAATGCGAGTAAAAGGTGAGACAGCAGCAGAAATTGCCGGCGCTGCATTAGCTTTGCGCTCAACGGTTGCAACAGACTGGCAACAGCTAAAGGTAGATATTGACTGGCCTTGTTACGGTGCTAAACGTGATCAGTTGCCGTACCTATTACTCAGCGCAAAATTGCTGGCAGAAAATGGTTATCGGATCATGTTACATGGTGACAATAGCGTGTTGTCGCACCGTCAGCATATCGGTTTTTTTACCGAGGCACTAAACATTGCCAACGTAAAGACTGCTGCAGAAGCTGCATCGGCACTGGAGTCTGCGGGCATTTGTTACGTAAACGCGGATCGGTTTACCCCGCTTGTTAGTTCATTTGGCGATATTCACCGTGAAGTAGGCCTTAGAAGCCTGTTTCAAAGTGCTATTCGTTGTATTAACCCTGCCAATGCGCCGCTTAGCCTCAGAAGTTACTTTCATGGTGGCTTAGATGATGTACATCTCAATATTGCTAGATTAATGGCGATTTATGAGCCATTACTTAATCATAGTCGTGTCGCAGTATTTAAAGGTTACCAAGGTGAGTGTGAATTTAATCCGCGGGCGAGTAATCTCATTAAGGTGTACTCAACTAAAATGGTGACTCAAGTGACGTTGCCAACTCAACTCGATGCGTTGATTGGCACTAAAGCGAATGCGGCAGAACTCCAACCCGCGTGGTTAACAGCACTGTGGCAAGGTGAGGTTATATGCGGGGTTAAAATTGAAACTGAGCTTGAATATGTACATCATGATGAAAAAACGAAAAGAACAGATATCAATGAGCTGGAAAACAGTTTCAATTATAGCCTGAATACCGCGCACTCTGCAGAAGCGCAGCGTGCATACCATTCGGCGATCACCAATGTTTCTGCTTTACTTATGTTGCTTTGCCCATCACAAACACTTGATGGCGCTAAACTACAGGCTACCGACTACTGGTTTAAGCGCAACACAAACTTAGCTTAGCTTGTTATGTTGTTTATGTGGCTTAGTCTAGATAGTCGAATTAGTCGAATTAGTCGAATTAGTCGAATTAGTCGAATTAGTCGAATTAGTCGAATTAGTCGAATAAGCAGTGTATTTATCTGTTTCCCCCAAAATGTCTTTCAATAATTACCTGCAATATTCACCACTACTTGATGATTAATACTTGGGTAGCTTGTTTTATCATTCGTATTTAAATGCTAGTGACATCACGAAAATGTGGAGGACTCTATAGTTTAAGGACTCATTTTTAGTTTGAAGAGTCCAGCGTATAGCCATACTTTGAGTTTGCGGCGAGTAACAAGTCATTACATGGCCGCATATAGCAGAGCTAAAATACACATGCCATCAAGTTATATTTTTCTGAATTAATTCAATCATAGTGTGTTAGTGGATGCCAATTTGACGGCACATAACTGTGCAATTGCAGGTCAATATCTAACACAAAAGTTAAATTTAAATGCTTGCTACTACTGGCATAATTTACTTAGTCGCTCAGCGGTGATCATAAGCTCAGCGTTAACGTTACCATTGTACACTTAAATCACTGCACCTAATTAAGTGCAGTATAACCATAATAGTGCAATTGCTGTTTTCAATAAATGCAAAATGCTCATAAGTAAACTCTCACCTACTTGTAAAAACGATTTAATACAGTGTCTTAAGAGTTATTTTTGTGGTTAAAAACTTTGGCATACTCTCTGCATTAATGATGTTAGAAACAACAGTTAGTAGCAACATAATCTGATTGGAAACTCATCATTGTATTTTTGGCAGAGGTGCCAAACCCTGTAAAAAGGGGGCCCGCCTTTTTGTTGGCAAAAGTCAGTGTGAAACAAAAGGGACGATACATGAATACAAGTAAACCCAAATTAGTGGTCGTAGGAAATGGCATGGTGGGTCACTTCTTTGTCGAGCAACTATGTGAACACCCGATTAGCCAATATTATGATGTGTCAGTCTATGGCGCCGAAGCAACCCCCGCTTACGATAGGGTGCAACTATCAAAATACTTTGCCAACAGTTGCGCCGATGAACTGATGCTGACGACGAAAGAAGACTATCAGGCTAAAGGGGTAGCATTGCATTTAGGTCAGCCAGTTTCGCATATCGATACCGCTAATAAATGCCTTACAGTCAATGGTGAGCAGAGCCATTATGATCAGTTGATACTCGCAACTGGCTCGTACCCGTTTGTTCCCCCAATTAAAGGTAACGATCGCAAAGATTGCTTGGTATATCGTACGATTGATGATCTCGAAGCCATAGAACAAGCCGCATTTGACGCCAACTCTGGTGTCGTAATTGGTGGTGGCTTATTAGGACTTGAGGCCGCAAATGCACTCAATGAGTTAGGGCTCGAAACTCATGTTGTAGAATTTGCACCGCAGCTAATGTCAGTGCAGTTAAACGACAAAGGCGGTGAGATACTTAAAGATAAAATTGAAGCTTTAGGCTTAAGCGTTCATTTAAGCAAAGCCACGCAAGAGATTGTGGACGGCGAAAGTGCGCAGCACCGACTTAATTTTAGTGATGGTAGTTTTATAGAAACCGACCTCATTGTGTTTTCTGCCGGTATTAGACCGCAAGATGCATTGGCTCGATGCAGTGATATGGCAATTGGTGAGCGTGGCGGCATTATTATTGATGATAACTGCTTAACGTCAGCGGCTGATGTCTATGCCATAGGGGAGTGTGCTCTATGGCAACACAAAATATTTGGATTAGTGGCGCCAGGTTATCAAATGGCTAAAGTCGCTTTGTCGCAAATAATCCAATCTACAGCTACGCAATTGCAGCATACTCCTTCAACAGCATTTACCACCGAGCCGTTAACTTTTGAGGGGGCCGATATGAGCACCAAATTAAAGTTACTCGGGGTAGATGTTGCCTCCATTGGTGAAAGTCGTGGTTTTGAAAATGCGCAGTATGTCGAACTCAGTGACGTACAAGCTGGAGTTTATAAAAAGTTATGGCTTGACGAAACCGGCCTATATTTACGCGGCGCGGTGCTGGTGGGTAATGTCGATGAATACAGTCAACTACTAAGCCAATATTTATCTGGCGATGCACTCGAAGCGCCCGCGGTCACTTTATTGCTTACTGATGAATCTGCGCCAGTGGCACTTAAAGATAACGCCATTGTGTGTTCGTGTCATCAAGTCACTAAAGCCGATATTGTCGAGCAGGTTGTGGCCGGTAACCACCAACTTGCGCAGATAAAAAGCTGTACTAAAGCCGCTTCAGGGTGCGGAGGCTGTTCAACATTAGTACAGCAAATTATCGATGAGACCATGCAAGCACAAGGGCTTGCAACTCAATCAGGTATATGTGGCCACTTTGAGCATGACCGACAGGCGCTCTATCACTTGTGTCAGGTTGAGAATATTAAAAACTTTAATGACTTGTATCACAAGCATGCCAAAAATGGTGCTTCAGCCATGGCGTTAGGCTGCGATATTTGCAAACCGGTAGCCGCTTCAATATTTGCGTCATTAGAAAATGAATATGTGCTTAACGAGCAACATGTAGCACTGCAAGATAGTAACGACGCTTATTTGGGCAACCTGCAAAAAGACGGTAGCTATTCAGTCGTCCCCAGAGTTGCAGGAGGCGAAATCACTCCTGACAAACTGATTGCGATAGGGCAAGTTGCTAAGCGTTTTGATTTATATACCAAAATCACAGGTGGGCAACGTATTGACATGTTTGGGGCACAATTGTCTGATCTGCCGGCTATTTGGGCTGAGCTCATTGAGGAAGGTTTTGAAACTGGTCACGCTTACGGTAAGTCACTTCGCACTGTTAAATCATGTGTAGGTAGTACTTGGTGCCGGTATGGTGTTCAAGACTCTGTGGGGTTAGCCATCGCGTTAGAAAATAGATACAAAGGGCTACGATCACCACACAAGATAAAATTTGCCGTGTCTGGTTGCACTCGAGAATGCGCAGAAGCACAGAGTAAAGATATTGGCGTGATAGCCACTGAAAAAGGCTGGAACCTATTTGTTTGTGGTAACGGCGGTATGCGGCCAAGACACGGTGACTTGTTTGCAACCGATCTGTCGACCGAAGAGTTAGTACGCTACATTGACCGCGTACTGATGTTCTACACTAAAACCGCAGCGCGTTTGCAACGTACCTCGGTGTGGATGGAGTCACTTAACGGAGGACTTGAATATTTACAGTCGGTGGTGATAGATGATGCACTAGGGCTTAATGAAGCGTTAGAGATGCAAATGGAAAAGGTGGTTGAGAATTATCAGTGTGAATGGAAAACCAGTTTAGAAGATGAAACGTTTTTACAGCGTTTTAGTGAGTTTGTTAACCCTGCAAATGCCCCCGTAAACAGCAATGAACAGTATCAATATCAGCGTCAGCAAAAGTTTCCTATTCAGTCCGAAGTGCAAACATTTACCTCGGTTAACAAGCGTAGATCAGGGGCTGGGAATATTGCAATTACCTTATTAGACGAAGAGGAAGCATTAGTATGAGCTGGATAACGATTTGTGAAGCGTCGGCATTACCCGCTAATAGAGGCGTTGCTGCTTGGGTTGCAGGCCGCGCCGTTGCGTTATTTGATTTAGGCCAAGCGGGGTTATTTGCCATCGACAATGTTGACCCAGCCACAGGCGTAAGCGTACTTTCTCGCGGGCTGTTATGTGAGCTAGATAATGAATTGTTTGTTGCGTCACCGATCCACAAGCAGCATTACAGCCTTACCACCGGGCAGTGTTTAGAGAACGACAATCTCAGTGTCGCGGTATTTGAAGTCAAACGAGAAGCAGGCAAAGTAATGGCCCGCGCAATAGCTTAAAAGTGAGGAGACTATGATGAGTCAGGGAAGTATGAGTCAGGACAAATTTAAGCTGTTTTCGTTTTCAGGAAAAATGAAAATTATGCACTTAAGCTGGATGGCCTTTTTTATCACGTTTATGGTTTGGTTTAATGCCGCGCCGTTATTGAGTGTGATTGCTGAGAGTATTGGCCTTACTCCATCACAGATCAAAACACTACTTATTTTAAACGTTGCTTTAACCATTCCCGCGCGAGTGTTAATTGGCATGGTGACTGATAAGTATGGGCCTAGGTTGGTATATTCACTGTTACTAGGTATTTGTTCTATTCCTTGTTTTATGTTTGCTTTGGGAACCACATTTGAGCAATTAGCCTTAGCACGGTTTTTATTGGGCTTTATTGGTGCGGGTTTTGTGGTGGGTATTCGGATTGTCAGCGAGTGGTTTCCTGCCAAAGAACTCGGCACCGCTGAGGGGATTTATGGTGGTTGGGGCAACTTTGGCTCAGCCGCAGCAGCATTTACATTGCCCGCTGTTGCCTTGGCATTTGGTGGCGCAGATGGTTGGCGTTATGCCATTGGCCTTACAGGCTTAATGAGTTTGGCTTTTGCTTTTATTTATTACTTTAACGTAACCGATACACCTAAAGGTTCTAGCTATTTTAAACCCAAAAGGTCAGGAGCACTGGAAGTTACCAGTAAAGGTGACTTTGGCTTATTACTGGTTATGAAAGTACCAATGTACGCCACACTCGCATTGCTTACTTGGAAGTTGTCACCGGCTGGAGTAAATATGCTAACCGAGCAAATGGTGAATGCTATTAACCTATTGCTTGTTGCCATATTTTTGGTTGATGTTTACCAGACGTATCAGGTCAATAAAGCTGTGTTTAGTGGCACTATTCCAGAGTTTGAACGTTATCAATTTAAGCAGGTAGCAGTGTTAAATGTGCTTTACTTTTCAACGTTTGGTTCTGAGCTTGCCGTGGTATCGATGTTGCCGCTGTTTTTTGCTGAAACATTTGAACTTGGTCTTGCACAAGCGGGAATGGTGGCATCGTCATATGCCTTTATGAACTTGATGAGTCGTCCTGGTGGTGGTTGGTTAAGCGACCGTTTTGGGCGAAAGTCCACTTTGCTCATTTTAACGGCGGGTTTGGCTATGGGTTACTTTGGCGTGGCACAAATTGACGGCACATGGGCTCTGCCCGTTGCAATTGTTATGGTGATGGCATGTTCTTTTTTTGTGCAAAGTGGTGAAGGCGCGGTTTTTGCTGCTGTGCCGCTTATTAAGCGCCGTCTAACAGGGCAAATAGCGGGTATGACAGGAGCTTATGGTAACGTTGGTGCCGTGTTTTTCTTAACTGTTTACTCGATAGTATCAACTCAAACATTTTTCTATGTTATTGCTGTTAGTGCACTAATTGGTTTCTTTACTGTGTTTTTAATGAATGAACCTAAGGGGCATATCTCAGAGGTGAATGAAAAGGGCGAAGTCACACTGATAAGTGTGAATTAGTCGCCACTTGATAAACCCAAAAGGGTATTGCTATGGAGACGTTAACGTTGGCACCAGTGGATCCCCAAAGCCGCATATTGTCAGCTGTTGAGGATAATGCTATTGATGCATTAAAAGCAGCCAATGGTTTGCAGATCAGCGCGGGTCAATATTCTGATCAAGGTGTAAAAGGCAGTAATGAAGATGCTATAGGGATCCAAATTCCCAGTGGACTGATCCTGACGACAAAAGGCGCGGTTGCTGCCATTAGTGATGGTGTCAGTACCGCTGAAGCTGGCGCGGCGGCCTCTGCTATTAGCGTCAGTAATTTTGTAGCCGATTATTACTCAACACCAGACTTATGGTCGGTTCAAAAGTCGAGTACCCAAGTATTAACAGCACTGAACCGCTGGCTTTATGGTTTAGGGCAAGACTACCGCGATGCCCGGCGAGGCTATGTTTGTACCTTTAGTGCATTAGTGTTTAAATCCTGCCATTTGCATATGTTTCATGTCGGAGATTCAAGGGTCTATCGTTATAGACAGGGCGTTTTAGAAAAGCTTAGTCATGACCACACCAGCTTTGTTGGTAAGCGGCAATATCTCACGCGAGCTCTAGGGTTAGACGTTAAAGTTGACGTCGATTACAAAACCTTGCCCGTTGCAGCAGGAGACATGTATTTACTGATAACCGACGGGGTGCATGATGTGGTTTCAGATGTTGATATTGAAGCGCTATTACACCGCTATAAGCAGCAAATCGAACATACAAATGCTGATGGCGACAGTAACTCCATCAGTGCTATAAACTGCGATCAGTTCTGCCGCGCATTAGTCGATAAAGCGATAGCGGCTGGATCACAAGATAATGCCAGTTGTCAGTTATTGCATATCGATGCTTTACCGATTAAAAATATCGATGAAGTGTATCAAAGCCTATCTAAATTACCGTTTCCACCACCACTGAGTGTTGGAATGACACTCGATGGTTATAAAGTGGTTGATGTATTGCACCAAAGCCAGCGAAGCCAAGTTTACTTGGTTAAAGATGTTGCTGGTGGCTTAATGTGCATGAAAACTCCCTCGGTTAATTATCTTGATGATGCGGCATACATTGAGCGATTTTTGCTTGAAAGTTGGGTGGGTAATCGAATTAACAGCCCTAATGTAGTGTCGATTATCGATCGCGATTGCGAAAAGTCAGCACTTTATTACCTAACTGAATACTTAGCAGGTCAGTCCATCACGCAATGGATAAAGTGCAATCCAACGCCAGAAGTCCAGCAGGTGCTTGAACTATTGAAGCAAATAGAGTCAGGGGTAAGAGCCTTTCATCGCAAAGAAACGCTGCACCAAGATTTAAAGCCCGATAATGTATTACTAACTGGCGACGGCCGCGTAAAAATTATCGACTTTGGTTCTTGTTACATAAAAGGAATTGCGGAAATTACCACGCCTTTGCAGCGTGATGTTATCTTAGGTACAGCTGACTATTCCGCACCCGAGAGTGTGCTTGGATACCGTATCACTCAAAAAGCCGACTTGTATTCGATGGCGGTTATTGCGTTTGAAATGCTAACGGGGCAATTACCTTTTGGTGGCAACCAGCAGCAGTGTAAAACACTGCAAGATTTCTTACGCCTCAAATATACCCCAAGTTATGAGATCAACCCGTTAGTACCAATATGGATGGATAAAGCGTTAAAAAAAGCACTCAGCATTGCGCCCGAGCAGCGTCAAGCTGATAGCTGTGAATGGATATTTGAAATGACTCATCCCGTGACAATATGGCAAGAATCAACCAAAAAATCGCCATTGATAGATCGTGAGCCATTACTTTTTTGGCAGTCTTTAACGGTGGCTTTTGCATTGCTTGCATTATTACTGGCATTGTTTTAATAAAAAGGGAAATAAGGGGTGAATAACGCACTTTAAAGAGCTTAATAAGCCGATAAAAGACATAGTGTAAACATTTACTTTGACACCGGTAGTCAATTGCAAGTGAATCCGCCTGGCCGTATGGTGTAGCTGCAATGAATGATTAGGTAATGTCAGTAAAAAATTGCATTACATTTTTGATAACTAATTATAAAGTATTAATCATAATTGTTGTAGCGCCAATATTGTGTTTGGTGGCCAGAATTCTTGTATTGGTGTGTAATGTTAAAATAAAATGGTTATAAAATTATTAGTGTATTCATTTTTAAGTACTGATTGTAGTTAAAACCTTCGCGTTTCTCGATAAATGTAATGGTATATAAAAACACATAGCCTTAATCATGTTTTCGGCGTTATTGTGTAAGTGCAGTTGTTGGCTGTGACTACTTTTCAATTTGTAGTATTTATTTTATAGATTTTGATGCGAAAAGTTTAATGTACAGAGTTTGATTTTTAGCTGCGTTGATGTGTGGCTTGAGGTTTATGTTGTTGTTATTTAATGCTTTTATTTGTGTTTTTAGCGCGAAAAGTTTGTGGTTATTATAGTCGACTACTCATTTAACTACTCATTTAACTACTCATTTGATTACTCATTTGATTACTCATTTAGTTACTTATTTGGCGCTTCATTTAGGTATTCGTTAAAAATTGGATTAAATGCTCTACTCGTTATTGGCGGGGGGAGTTATGGTGTGCCTTTGTATTGTATTACCACAATGATTTACCCTTGATTTTATATGAACAATTCTTACCTGTGTTCATTAAAATATATTAAAAGCATAAGTATAGTGAGTATTGAAATTCTTTTATTAGTGAATTATCATATTTGTGTGTAGACTACATTTTAAGCAGGGAAGATTAACCAGTTGACATGGAGATAGTCAAATGTTCAAAGTTATGCATTGGGTATTAGTGACCCGCTCTCAAATATTAGTTGATTTACTTAATACCCGATGGCCGCAGCAGTTTCTTGTCAAAATTCATAATATCAGCCCTGATAATAATATCGATGGCTTCACTGAGCATAAAGTTAATTTAGTGTTGATTGATCTGGCTAGTGTCGATATTCAAAAAGCCTATCAAATTCAAAAGAAATTAGAAAAGGGTCGCTACGGTGCTCGAGTGGTGTTTTTACATTTCCCAATGCAAGTCGATACCAAGTTTTTAGTGCAAAACAAAATCACCGCAGGGGTTTTTTACGGCAATGCGTCGTTAGGTGATATTGGTGCCGGTATGGACTTAATCATTAAAGGGCAGCGTTCAATTCCTGCTCAATTAGATGAGTTGCAAACCCCTAATACCGAGGAGGACGGTGATCCTGAACTGACAATTCGTGAGCGTGAAGTGCTACAGGTGCTGCGCTCTGGTAGTACAAACGTCGATATTGCAAATCAACTTTTTGTAAGCGAAAGCACCATTAAAACTCACCTTTATCGCGCTTTTAGAAAAATCGGCGTATCGAGTCGCGGACAAGCAATTGCATGGGCGCAAATGAACATGCATGAAGTCATTCAATAATGTCATGAAGCAATGTAGTTTTACTTTGCATACAGTTAATTGGCGCTAAATATAGCGCCTTTTTTGTGGAAAAATGGCTTCGCCGCTAGGAAAATGAGTTACAAACATGGGTTGCTTTAACTTTTGCAGAAAGCCACCAGCGGCTAAGGTTACGTCATTTTCGCCGCTGTTAGCTTGGGCGTGGCAATAATTGTGAACAAATACAGTGGTTACATGGCTAAGACGGTAATCGTGTTATGGTAATTTTCGAGTATACTAGTCTTAACTATACTGATGAGGGCAGCAAAGTGGCCGAAGAAACCATATTTAGCAAAATTATCCGTCGTGAAATACCCGCTGATATCTTATTTCAAGATGAGCTTGTGACTGCGTTTAGAGATATTAACGCTCAAGCACCAACTCATATTCTAATCATACCAAACCACCTAATTCCTACAGCCAATGACATTAAAGCGTCAGATGAAAAAGCGCTGGGCAGAATGATGACCGTTGCCGCTAAGCTAGCTCAAGAAGAGGGCATTGCACAGGACGGTTATCGCTTAATCATCAACTGTAATAAACATGGTGGTCAAGAAGTGTTCCATCTGCATATGCACTTGGTTGGGGGCCAATCATTAGGGCCGATGCTGAGTAAAAAACCATGAATAAAGCTGCCGATGTATTTCCGCATACGGGAATGGCAAGCCGATTTGTTGCCCAATTAACCCAATGCCGAAAACTTAACCTACAGGTATTAGAAGGTGGCAAAAACCATGTGTTGATTGAGCTGCCTTATGATCCACAGTTAGTCGGTTACCCCAATACTGGGGTTATTCATGGTGGGGTTATCACCACATTAGTCGATACTGCCAGTGGTGGCGCTGTGGTTTGTTCTATCTTCGAGCAGTTTGGTGAGTTAGAGATCTCGCCTACGCTTGATTTACGCATCGATTACATGAAGCCGGCAGAACCATTTAAGCCAGTTTATGGTTATGCACAGTGCTATAAATTGTCATCAAGTGTGGCTTTTACCCGTGCGATAGCTTATCAAGACTCGATAGAGGATCCCATTGCACATGCTGTGGGTTCCTTCATGCGTATTAGCCCCGAAATGGTGGGCGAAGACTTTAGACAAGCATTGATGGGAGAATCCAGCCATGAGTGATGCAGCACCGTCAACGCCGGCTAAGCTCGATATAAAACTTATTTTGCAAAAAGCGATTGAACTCAATGATTTTGGTTACCTATTAGCACATGTGCCATACGCTAAGTTTATTGGGATGAAAGTTGAGCGTTTTGGTGATGAGTTAGTGTTTAAGTTACCTGCTAAAGACGACAACATTGGTAACCCAGTGTTACCAGCGCTGCATGGTGGAGTGATTGCCGGCTTTATGGAAATGTCGGCCATTGTGCAATTGATGGTGTTTATGCAAACGCCTAAAGTACCTAAGATAGTTGATTTTTCAATTGACTATTTACGTGCTGGGTACCACAAAGACAGCTTTGCAGAATGCATTATTACTCGCCAGGGGCGGCGCGTTGCCAATGTAAGCATTAATTGTTGGCAAACAAATCGTAAGCAGATGATTGCTACAGCAAGAGCACATTTCTTAATTGAGTAATTTAGCTTATTCTTTAGTTTTACTGAACGATCATCTAGGGAGCAGAAATGAATAAATTATTATTAGGCTTATTAACCGTTGTTATGGTTGTGGGGTGCGCACCGCACACTGCAGGTGTTATGGCTGGCTCCCAAGGTGAAACACGCATAGATAACAGTACTTTCAGTCGCGAAGTTGAGGTTAAAAACTTAATGGCTCAAGGCGAAGCAGGCTTCTTGCAAGGCACAGCTACCATTGTTAGCAAAGTGCCTACTGATCTGAGAGTGCAATACAAGTTTACTTGGTTTGATCCCCGCGATATGAGCATTGAAGATGAAGCTGTGAGTTGGAAGTCAGTTAAATTACACGGTAAGCAGCAACTACAAGTGTCTGCCGTAGCGCCTAATGCTAGTGCTACTCGGTTTGAGTTGTATGTTAGAAAAGCTTTTTCAAATTAAACATTAAGTTCATTAGCATTTTTATAAACGTCAGCATAGCTGGCGTTTTTTTATGCAAAAAATTCAATATTAGCAAGAAGTGTGTCACCACTATGTAAAAATAATGTATAGTACGCCCTGCCAAGGGGTGTTTAAGTCTATAAATCATTAGTTTGATGTATTTGGCTTTGACTGAGATGTTGCAAAACGAACCCTTAGAACCTGATCCGGCTAATACCGGCGTAGGAATGGGCCACAATTCATTTTCCGATCGCTTCTTTATGTTGCCGGATCTCAAAATTTATATATTTGAGGTCCTATGTCTATTAATAAAAATTACTCATCTGTAGCGGTAGCGGTTATTGCTGCGCTATTTGCATCTCCCTCGTTTGCCACTGAATCACCTGATGAAATGGAAGTTATGGTGGTGACATCTGACTTTCGTCGCTCATCGTTAGAAAGCATGCCATCAAGTGTGACGGTCATCAATCAACAAAAAATAGAGGATGAAGGTGCTCAACATTTTGAAGATATTTTAAACTCTATTGCCAATTTTAATTGGTCTGGTGGTAGTTCAAGACCAAAATACTTTCAAATTCGCGGTGTTGGCGAGCAAGAAGAATATCAAGGTGCACCAAACTCCTCCGTCGGATTTGTGATTGATGATATCGATCTGTCTGGTTTGGGTATGGTGTCTAGCATGTATGACTTACAGCAAGTTGAAGTGTTAAGAGGGCCGCAAGGTACACGCTATGGCGGTAATGCACTCGCCGGACTTATCTATCTTAAAAGTAATGATCCGACCGATGTTTTTGAACATGGCGCGGAAGTGTCTATGGGTGATGATAGCCTACAAACCTACAGTGGCTTTAGTTCGGGTCCATTAACGGATTCTGGCAATTTACTGTACCGAGTGTCATTACAACATCATCAGCAAGATGGTTACCGCGATAATCTTTATCTCGAACGTGAAGATACCAATGGCCGTGACGAATTGTCTGGCCGAGCAAAATTACGCTGGTATGCCACAGACAATCTGCAATTTGACTTAACCTTAATGTATGCCGATTTTGATAATGGCTACGATGCTTGGACATTAGATAATAATGGTTTTGACACCTTAAGTGATGATTTAGGCATTGATGCACAACAAACAACGGGGACCGGCTTCAAAGTCACTTACACTGGCGCCGAGTCATTTGAACTGACCTCGTTAAGCTCTTTTGCTAAAACAGAACACCAGTATGCTTATGATGGCGATTGGGCCAACCCTGATTATTGGGACAACAAATTGTGTACTGATGATTATGACTCAAATGGTGATGGCAACACCGATGACCTTATTCCATGTGAGTACAATTACATCTGGGATAAAGAGGGCGACCGGCGCACGATTACTCAAGAGTTTCGGTTAAGTTCGACAGACGCCGGACGCCTATTTAATGGGTCAACCGACTGGTTAATCGGCCTTTATGCCATGGATCTTAACGAAGATAACGATCTATATTCTGAATATAATGGCTGGGCTGATGAAGTTCTACAGTCTGAGTACCGATCAACTAACTACGCTATTTTTGGTCAATTAGAGTCTGAACTTGGTCATGATTACAATTTGTCTGTGGGTTTGCGACTAGAGCGAAGAGAAAGCGAATACAGCGACAGTAATAATGACGAATTTTCGCCAAGTGAAACCATGTGGGGTGGTCATATGGCTTTAAGTAAAGCTTTTAGTGATACTCAACAAACTTACATCCGAGTTGCACGAGGTTATAAAGCTGGTGGCTTTAACATGTCGTTGCCTGCGGAGTTTTTGAGCAAGAAAGAGTACGACACTGAAACGATGTATAACTACGAAATAGGTTTAAAATCATCGTGGTTAGCAGGCAGCGCAACCACTAACTTTGCGTTGTTTTACATGGACCGACAAGATCAACAAGTGGCTGCTTCACAACAAGATCCTTCTAATCCGCAACGGTTTATTTTGTATACAGAAAACGCCGGTTCATCGTCTAACTATGGCGCAGAGCTTGAAGGCAATTGGTATGCTACCGCCAACTTGCATGTATACGGCAGTGTGGGTTGGTTAGAAACGGCATATGGCGATTACCAATATGAAGATAAATACGGCGGCATAGTGGACCTGACAGATCGCGAATTAGCCCATTCCCCTAACTTTACTTTTAGCGTTGGTGCCACCTATCGCAGCGATTCCGGCTGGTTTGCTAATGTAAACGCAAGCGGTAAAAGTGACTTCTATTATTCTGACAGTAACGAGTCTAAATCAGAGGCTTACCAAATATTTAATGCCAAGCTGGGTTATGAAACAGATCTATGGTCAGCTTATTTATGGGGCCGAAACCTGTTTGATGAACATTACGGCGTTCGTGGCTTCTATTTTGGTAATGAACCCGATATTGGCTGGGCTGACAAACAGTATGTACGTTATGGTGATCCTCGTCAGTTAGGGGCCACTTTGAACATTAAATTTATGTAATTATTCACTAAATATAAGATGATAAATAAAGGTAAATAAATGAAGTTAACTGCAGAAATTAGTTGCTACCCATTACAAGATAACTATTTAGACCCGATTAGATGGTTTATTGCTCGAGTAGACTCTTACGACAATATCCAACGAGTAACAAACGCGATGGCCACACAAGTGTGCGGCGAGTATGCCGAGGTTATGTCTATGTTGGCTACCGAGATGGAAGCGGCTCATGAAAAGTGGGGCAAAGCGGTGTTTGTGGTTAAGTTTATCGGTGGCGAGCTTGATTTAAGCCACAGTGAATAATATCGCAACAAGTAATTACTAAATGGTAGTAAACAATGAGCCACAAAGTTTTGGTTATGTTCGATAACTTTGCGGCTCGTTGTTTTAGATATTTTCCTAAACTAAGGGACCTCGGTTCATGGCAGATTTTTGGCTAACACTCGTTGATAGTCTTTCTTTAGCATTCAGTGAAGCACAAGCTTTAAGCGGCTGGGAGGCGGTTGCTGTATTGTTGGCGTTAGCCTATTTGATTTTGGCGATGAAAGGCAGTGTTTGGTGTTGGCCTGCAGCGTTGACGAGTACGGCTATTTACACGGTATTATTTTGGCAAGTTTCGCTACTTATGGAGTCCGTACTAAACGTTTACTACATGGGGATGGCTGTTTATGGCTATTGGCTGTGGAAACATGGCGGTGATGCTCAAGATGGTACACCCATTGTGTCGTGGCGTTTCACCACACACCTAAAGTTAATTGCAATTACCTCTTTAGTATCTTTGGTTATCGGTTACTTAATGGCCACACAAACACAAGCATCATTTCCTTACTTGGATGCGGCAACGACCTGCTTTGCAGTGATAACCACTTATTTAGTTGCTAAGAAAGTTATTGAAAATTGGATCTATTGGTTTGTTATTGATGCTGTATCGATTTACTTATATATGAGTAAAGGCCTGATGTTAACTTCAGCATTGTTTGTGTTGTATGTAGTTATGGTTGTATTTGGTTACTTTATGTGGCGTCGACAAATGAAAGTACAACCTGAGCTAACGGTGCCTCCCTTGATGAAGGCTGTTTAAGTGACCAAAAGTATTGGGCAGACTTTCAGATCTGATTTGGCAGGCCCCATCGCGTTAGCGGGGCTTAGCCAGATCAGTCATATTGCAGCGTTAACGGAAGGCTTGAGTAATCAAAATTTCCATATTAAAGGACTACACCACAGTAAGCTTGTAGAGTCTGACTGGGTGCTGCGGCTTAACAGTCGAGCAAGTTCGCAGATCTGCGACCGTAGCGCCGAAACACTTGCATGGCAGGCTGCATGTAGGGCAAACCTTGCACCTAAAGTGGTATATATTAGCCCGGATAAAGACATTTATTTAAGTGAGTATATCCAGCAAAACCCAGATAACCTCTGGGGCGACTTGAGCTGCGAAAATGGGGCTAACCAAAGTCGTTTACACGAAGCGGTGAAGCCAGGGGCTGAGCGATTATTGCTTGATTTGTTACAAGGGTTAAAGCAGCTGCCTGCACCTAGCAATATTATTGGAGTCGATAAGCAATGGCAGGTTTATTACACTCGCTTATGTAATATGCAGCAGCGGTTAGTCAAACTCGAAAAGCTCTGCTACCCAAATAGTCAGGTGTGGTTACAGCAGTTTAATACGCTGATTGAGCAGCAACGCCAGATCGACACAATGCTGTTAACGCTAGAGCGTTGTTTGGTTAAATTGCAATATAGCCACCGAGATTTAAACCCTCACAATATCCTAATTGTGCAAAATAAACTTAACTGCATTGATTTTGAATATGCCTGTAGTTCCCACCCATTGTGTGATTTAGCATCGGTGCTTGCCAGCCATGCTTTATCATCTCAACAGCAGCAATGGCTTATTAAGCATTATTTGCAGCAACATAGTAACCTTAATCACCATGCGCTCAATGCCGTACCGGCCGCAGTCGATCTATATTGGGTGTTTGCTGTATGCTGGGCATTACAAATGGCATTTGATGCTATTGAGCTTAATCACCCAGATAAGCTGTCATCCAATTCAAAAGCGAGCTCATATCTTAATTACGCTGCGAAGTACCAGCGCCTAATCAGGTCAGCAAAATAACAAACAGCCGATTGCAGCAATTATTACACATATTGTATAGCTGCTACGCTGTTGATTGCATCTAACCATAATGCGCCTAATTGATTGATAATATGTGTTTTAATCTCCATTTTGTATCATTACAAGGCTTGATCTTGTGCACTCTCTAATCTGTTTTTCCAAGTATCCTTGTTCTAAATAACTTAATTAATGACCGACAAAAACAGCGCGATGTATAAAAGTTTAATACACTTTTAATAGTGCCATATTCAACGTGGTTGAAATGACATGTCCGATTTAGTTTCACGGCTGACATAGTTGATTATTACGGATCTTTGAAAGATGAGTCGAGTATTTAAGGTCTAATGGATACAGAACAAAAAATAGGTAATAACATGCAGATTGGACAACTATACCAAAAGTTTCTACATATAATCCGCTATGGAGAGGGCATAGCTCCATTAGCATTAAGGCTATATCTTGCCCCTGTGTTAATGCAGGCTGGATATAATAAGTTATCGCACTTTAGTGATACCGCTGCTTGGTTTGGTAACCCCGATTGGGGCTTAGGTTTACCCTTTCCAGAACTGATGGTGGCATTAGCTGCAGGTAGTGAGTTTGTTGGTGGCGGGCTCCTGATTTTAGGCTTAGCAACCCGATTGATTGCAATTCCTTTATCGGTCACCATGTTAGTCGCCGCTTTTGCAGTTCACTGGGACAATGGATGGTTAGCCATTGCAGATTCAAGCTCCTGGTTAGCCAACGATAAGGTATTGGCATCATTAGAAAAACTCGATAAAGCCAAAGAGATTTTGCAGCAACATGGTAATTACGAATGGCTAACTAGCTCAGGCAATATTGTGGTACTGAATAATGGTGTCGAATTTGCCATTACCTATCTATTTATGTTGATGGCGTTAGTGTTTATGGGCGGTGGTCGATACACCAGCCTTGATTACTACATCGCAAAGAAAAACGGCATTAATTGAACATGTAAAATGCTTGGTTAGGTTCTAATTTTGGTCTTAAAATTCCCACCAAATAGGTGGGATTTTTAATGCCAGCTTGATACTCTGAATTTAGTAATCATTTCAATTTATTAAGGATAATACATTGGACGCATTAACATTGTTACTGACTCGGCAATCAACTCCGAGATTGATAGCGCCCGCTCCAACAGAAGAGCAATTGACCAATATACTCAATGCTGCTATTCGAGTACCAGACCATGCGGGGCTAACCCCTTGGGAGTTCATTATCGCAACAGGCGATGGATTACACAAACTAGGTGATATTTTTGCTGAAGCGACAACAATCAACAGCGATGAAGTAGAGAAAATAGATAAAGCCAGAAGCATGCCGTTAAGAGCGCCAATGGTTATCACCGTAGTGGCTAAAGTAAAGCAGCATGCAAAGGTACCGGCGTTTGAGCAGCAACTAGCAGCAGGTTGCGCGGCAATGGCAATGCAGCAAGCTGTATTTGCACAGGGTCTAGGGGGAATATGGCGTACTGGCCCCTTAGCATTTGACCGATATGTTCACCAGCAACTAGCATTGAAAGAGTGCGACCAAATCGTGGGCTTTTTATATATAGGCACACCAGCGATACCGGTCAATACTAAGCCGATAAAAGAGGGAATGGGCTTTGCGCGATATTTATAACGGCGAATAAACGCGCTTATTCATTGTTTTAATCCCGTAAAGGCTGGTTATATGGGGAGTTGGCAGTTGATAGAATGAATTCCCATTAGTTTATTTCAGCTTAAAAAACATGCTAAGTTAGTCAAAAGACAATCAGGAGGTCAGGTGAACTCAGCAGAAGAAAAGGACAATATATTGGTCGGTGAGCATGTAGTGCTTGAACCGTTAACCATGGCGCATGCCCCCGCGTTGAGCATTGCGGTTTGTGATGGTGAACTATGGCAGTTGTGGTTTACTCAGGTGCCACACCCTGATGATATGAACGCCTATATCACTCAAGCGCTAGCCGATGAGTCGAAGGGCGAGGCGTTAGCATTTGCAGTTAGAGATCGCCATTCTGGTGCCATTGTGGGGAGTACGCGAATTTGTCATTGGCAGCAACAGCATCGCCGTTTAGAAGTGGGTCATACTTGGTATGCTAAAAGTGTGCAGCGCACAGCGGTTAATACCGAAACTAAGTTACTTATTTTAACTTATGCTTTTGAAACATTAGACGTTATCGCGGTTGAATTTCGCACACACATTCAAAATAAAGCTTCTAGGCTGGCGATTTGTCGCTTAGGGGCCAACGAGGATGGTATTTTGCGTAACCATCAAATCATGGCTAATGGCACAATAAGAGACACGGTGGTTTACTCTATTATCGATTCTGAGTGGCCTATGGTTAAGTCTAATTTACGTCGCCGACTTATCGATAATATATCACTTTAAGGTGAAAACTCCGCGGGAGCGGCTCTTGCTCCCCGCACCTGTTGCAGCTATAGCAAATCGTTTTAATCTCATCAATATTTCTAGCTTTGTGCTGCATAGTGCTTAAATTGTATCTTACCCATAGCTGGTGATGTATCACTTTAGCGGTAGAGCGTTGTATGTTAAAAAAATGCTACAGTTATTAGGTCTACATACTTTATAGGGGTTGATGTATATGTCTGTGCTTACTGAAACAAACAACTTTGCTCGCCACTTTGGTAAAGCTATGCTGGTTTCATCGATAGGGTTGCTGTCTGTTAATGCCGTTGCCGGCGAAGCTGAAGACGCATTTAGCAAAGAACTGGCAGAATGTGCTGCGTATTATCAAATCGCAGCCAATACCATAGCTTCAATGAATGCACCGCAAATGCAAGCAGTGGGTGAAAGATTAGCATTATCAGGTGAAAAAGCCGTTGAAATAGCCCATCAATACCAAAGTGTTGAGAACGTTAATCAGGCTGTTTTGGACGCCAAAGCACAACATTTGGCTTCTCTCCCAAACACGAATGGTTTAGGACCATTAATGGGAAAATATAAGGAAAAATGTAAAATGGTGATCAGTCAGCCAGAAAGTCGATTTGACTACTGGGTGATGGTAACTATGTGATTCGTTGTTTGTCGACAGTGAGCAAAGATGGCTCTGGCACTATTGATGAACCCCAAACGGTATTAACAGATATTGTCACGATATGTCGGAGTTTTAACATGAACAATTACCTATTAGCCGCCGGCTTGATGTCGTTCATAACGTTTATTGGTCATTTAACCTATGGCAGAAAGCATTATTTAAAGCCACTATTAGAGGCTGAATTAACGCCTAATGCTAAAGTAATGATGCATTGTGTGTTCCATTATGTTTCCGTATTTATAGCCCTTTCCACCGTCGTTCTTATCAGCTCTGCTTCTACCGTAGTTTCTTCTACGCATAGTTTTGGGATGATTGCTTTTATCGCGCTCAATTTTGGCTTATTCGCAATTTGGCAAATATACATTGGTGTTAGCAGTGAATTAGCCAACCCATTTAAATCGATATTTCAATGGCTGGTTTTTGTGCTTATTGCAGGGTTGTCTATCTGCGGGATCCTCGTTTAGACCGCGTAAAATATAGCTAGCTAATTGAGCTTTACTCTCGATTAGTTGCTCTGCCCATCTGCTGTATCCATATTAATCGCTGCTGATCACACTTTCATTTTCTCAGTTTGCTCTCCTGTGTACCCAAGTAGTCAGATTGACTATGGTTTGTTGCCTGCGTAGTGGTTAATGTGGCTCTATGGTGTATAGCGCCAGATATGCTTGAAATTGCCATTTTTGTTTGAATTACAACAGGGTGAATTCGTTATAAAATTACATTTTAGTGCCGTCGCATGCATTTAATTACTAAATATAGTAATGCTAGGTGTTGATTATCAGCTAGTTCGTACTTTTGTTACAACCGCAAGAGTTAAACGTGATGTAGAACAAAGAATGTCCATTAACAAACAAATAATATGAGTTATCCAATTTATTAACGGTTGATGTTTGTAATGACAGGTTACTCAAACCCAGTTATAACGGTAAAAAAAGGCCTCAACGTGCCTATTGCCGGAGAACCGAAGCAAGTTATCCAACCCCGTAAATCCTGCTCCCAAGTTGCCCTTCTTGGAGAGGAATATGTTGGTCTAAAACCGACGATGCTAGTCGAGGTTGGAGATGTGGTAAAAAAGGGGCAGGTTGTTTTTGAAGATAAAAAAAACATCGGCATCAAGTACACCGCCCCAGCCAGTGGTAAGGTGGTCGCAATCAACCGCGGTACGAGAAGGCGGTTACAATCTTTGGTGATTGAATGTAATCAAAAACCTGGGATTAACTTTGGCATTAATGATGATATTCAATCTCTTGACCGAAGATTTGTGACTGAAAAATTAGTTGCAAGTGGCTTATGGACAGCGCTACGTACTCGACCATTCTCCCGCATACCTCAACTTAACACTGTGCCCGCAGGCATTTTTGTCAGTGCCATCGACACCAACCCGCTTGCGCCAGATCCTCAAATTGTTATCACGCAGCAAGCTGACGCATTCGCAGCAGGTTTAGCAGTACTAGGCCATTTAACCGGTGGTAAAGTGCACTTATGTCAAGCGCCGGGGCTACATTTGCCCGGTAGTGATTTAGCCCATGTCAGTAACCACTACTTTACAGGCGTGCACCCCGCTGGGCTTGTCGGCACGCATATTCATTTTATTATGCCAGTAAGTATCGAGCGCACGGTTTGGCATTTGGGTTATCAAGATGTCATCGCCTATGGCAAATTATTTTTAACGGGCGAGATTTATACTGAACGCGTGGTTTCATTGGCTGGGCCAGATGTAAAACAACCTCGATTAATTACCGTTCAAACTGGGGCTTGTTTATCTGAAATCGTGGCGGGTGAACTGAAACAAGGTCAATCTCGGGTGGTGTCTGGCTCGGTACTTTCAGGGCATACCGCAATATCTGTTCACGATTTTCTTGGCCGTTTTCATAATCAAATTAGCGCGCTGCAAGAAGATGCTCAACATCAATTATTGCCATGGGTCAAAGGTGGTTCAAATAAATTTTCTATCACTCGAGCAGTGACATCGACTTTTAAAGGGGCTAAAGCGTTATTTAACTTCAGCACTCATACTGGCGGTTCTGCTAGAGCCATGATGGCGTTTGGACAATTAGATAGAGTAATGCCCCTTGATATCCTACCTACGCTTTTAGTCAGAGATCTTATCGTTAAAGACACCGATGAAGCGCAAGCACTCGGAGCGCTTGAACTGGATGAAGAAGATCTCGCCTTGTGCACGTTTGTTTGCCCCAGTAAGCACGATTTTGGTAAAGAGTTACGGGTCTGCTTAGACATTATTGAGAGGGAAGGGTGATGGATCAGCAAGGTAACAAACCGGATTTACATGCCGATTACTATGCACCAGGTCATTCAGTAAAAGGCTACTTATATTCATTACTTGTCGCAAATGGTCGCAGCAATAAAGGTAAAGTGCATGTACGTGATGCGATTGATGTTAAAAGAACCATGACGATAGTGGGCTTGTGCTTACTGCCTGCCATCTTGTTTGGTATGTACAATATTGGGCTTCAAGCTCAAATAGCGGTTGGGGCGGGAATGGTGCCGCCAGATCTTTGGCAATTAATACCGTTTAATGTGCTTTTTGGCGAGCTCACCGCACAAACAGGTTTTGCTGGGTTATTTTTATATGGTTTTAGTCTCTACGCGCCAATCTATTTGACCGCATTGTGGGTGAACCTGTTTTGGGAAGTCGTATTTGCAAAAGTACGTGGCCAAGAATTGCAAGAAGGCTTTTTTGTCACAGCGCTGTTGTTCTCGCTCATTTTACCGGTATCAACTCCGCTTTGGATTGTTGCGCTCGGCATTACTTTTGGTGTTGTTATGGCCAAAGAAGTGTTTGGAGGTATGGGGTACAACTTCCTCAACCCCGCACTGGCAGGTTTAGCGTTTATCTATTTTGCTTACCCCTCTCAAGTGACTGCGGTGAGCCAACTCATCGCTGTTGATGGCTTTTCAGGCGCAACAACCTTAATGCAAACTGCAGCAGGTAAAATTAGCTTTGCACAATATCCATGGTATGAAGCGTTTACCGACCCAAACTGGTGGAATGCTTTTTTAGGTTTTACGGTGGGAGCGATTGGTGAAACCAGTACTTTAGCATTACTCATTGGTGGTGGTTTACTCCTGCTCACTCGCTTAGCTGATTGGCGCATTGTGCTCAGTGTGCTGATGGGCATGATTATCACCGCAACGTTATTTAACGTTATTGGTTCCGCTAAAAATGAGTTGTTTGCAATGCCATGGACATGGCATTTAGTTACGGGAGGCTTTGCAATAGCGATGATGTTTATGGCAACCGACCCGGTAACAACCTCATACACCCGCAGCGGTAAAGTGGTTTATGGATTGCTCATTGGTTTTATGAGCGTGCTTATTCGAGTGGTAAACCCCAAAATGCCTGAGGGCATAATGTTGGCCATTTTGTTTGCCAATCTATGGGCGCCGATTTTCGACTACCTTGTGGCTCAAGCCAATATAAAGCGGAGACGTAAACGCAATGGTATTTAAGAAAGATTCATTTATCGGCACCATGATTTTTACCGTGACCCTGTGCTTGTTGTGCTCGTTTATGATCACCGGTACTGCCGAATTACTTAAAGAGCGTAAATTAGTAAAAAAACGTGATGAGCTAAAACGTAATGTATTAATTGCGGCTGCTGTTGATATTGCCGATAAAGACTTTAGTGAAATTTTTAAGCAAAAGGTCAAGCCGTTATTGATCACACTCGATACCGGCGCAGAGGCTCCACAAGTCAATGTGTTAGATTTTGATGAGCGCCTTGCAGCGATAGACCCCAACACTTCACGCCCACCTAAAAAAGACCTCGCAAAAATTAAAAGCCGAGCAGCTCAAGCGCGGGTGTTTAAAGTGTTTGACGACAAGGGCGAGCTAGCCAGTGTGGTGGTGCCTATTTATGGCAAAGGTTTATGGTCAATTATTTATGGCTACATCGCGTTGCAGCCTGACTTAAATACGATTGAAAATGTCATTTTTTATGAGCATGGCGAAACTCCCGGTATTGGTGACTTTCTCAATGACCCGCAATGGACCGCCCAATGGCATGGTAAGCAGCTGTTTAATGCAAAGGGGAAAGTGGCTTTTAAAGTGGTAAAAGGGGGCGCAAAGCCTGGCGACATACATGGTGTTGACGCTGTCAGTGGCGCAACAATGAGCGGGCGAGGCGTGCAACGAGCAGTAAAATTTTGGTTTGGCGCTGAGGGTTTTGAAATGTTCTTTAATAACCTAAAAGCAGCGGAGGGCAGTAAATGAGTACTCAAGCTGGATCAACTCGGGAACTGTTAACCAGTCCTATATTCACCAATAACCCAGTCGCTATGCAAGTGCTGGGAGTCTGCTCAGCGCTAGCGGTGAGTAATTCGCTGCAAACCGCATTGGTGATGACACTGTCGGTCACCTTTGTGTTGGTGTTCTCTAATCTGATTATCTCTAGCATTCGTTCATTCATTCCAAATAGCGTACGCATTATTGCACAAATGACGGTGATAGCATCGCTGGTGATTATTGTTGATATGGTGCTGCAAGATATTGCCTATGAACTCTCGCGGCAATTGTCGGTGTTTGTCGGGTTGATCATTACAAATTGCATCATCATGGGACGAGCTGAAGCGTTTGCCATGAAAAACCCTCCCCATTTAGCCCTGGTGGACGCAGTTGGTAATGCCATGGGTTACGGCGTGATTTTATTGGGGGTGGCGTTTGTTCGTGAGTTACTCGGTAGTGGCACCTTGTTTGGTCATGTCGTGCTTAAAACCGTTGAAAATGACGGATGGTATTTAGCTAATGAAATGTTCAAGTTAGCACCAAGTGCATTTTTCTTAATTGGTTTAATGATTTGGTCAATCAATGTTATTCAACGTAAACGAGGTAAATAAACGATATGGAACATTATATCAATCTGTTTATTCAGGCTGCGTTTATCGACAACATGGCCTTGTCGTTTTTTATGGGCATGTGTACTTTTTTGGCTGTTTCTAAAAAAGTCTCCACCTCGTTTGGCTTAGGGATTGCGGTCATCGTGGTTATGGTATTAGCCGTACCGCTTAACCAACTTATTTATACCAATGTGTTAGCCCCAGGTGCGCTGGCATGGGCCGGATACCCAGCGCTAGACTTAAGCTATTTAAAGTTGATCACCTTCATCGGCGTTATTGCCGCATTGGTGCAAATACTGGAGATGTTTTTAGATAAGTACATTCCGGTGCTGTACGACTCTTTAGGCATTTTTTTACCATTGCTGACGGTAAACTGCGCCATTTTTGCCGGAGTCATTTTTATGGCAAACCGCGACTATACCTTGGGCGAGTCAGTGGTATTTGCCGCCGGTTCGGGTTTTGGCTGGGCGGTAGCCATTGTGCTGTTAGCGGGGCTAAGAGAGCGAATGAAATTCCACGCAATACCTGAAGGCCTACAAGGGATTGGTATTGTGTTTATTACCACCGGTTTGATGGCGTTAGGTTTTATGGCTTTCTCAGGTATTTCTATTTAAGTCGGAACAATAAAAGCGACTTAATGAAAACGAATTAAACAAAGGGTAAATTCGATGGAAATGGCAATTGGTATAGGTATGTTTACCACTGTGGTCAGTGTACTCGTGATGGTAATTTTGTACGCCAAAAGTAAGTTGGTCTCGACCAACGATGTCAATATTCGTATTAATGATGATGCTGAAAAAAGTATTACAACAGCAGCAGGTGATAAATTACTCGGTGCACTAGCCAGTAAAAATATATTTATACCCTCAGCTTGTGGTGGCGGTGGTACGTGCGGTCAGTGCCGGGTAACGGTAAAATCAGGTGGCGGCGATATCTTAGCCACAGAACGAGATCACATAAGTAAAAAAGAAGCGAAACAAGGTTGCCGTTTAGCGTGTCAGGTGGCGGTTAAAACCGACATGGAACTTGAAGTTGAAGCTGAAATATTTGGGGTGAAAAAGTGGCAATGCGAAGTTATTTCAAATAACAACACCGCCACGTTCATTAAAGAGTTACTGCTGAAATTACCAGAAGGTGAAGATGTAAAGTTTAAAGCGGGTGGTTATATTCAAATTGAGGCTCCTGCACACGCGGTTAATTATGCCGACTTTGATATTCCAACTAAGTACCGAGATGACTGGGTTAAATATGATTTGTTTAAGTTAAAGTCTAAAGTGGATGATGGCGTACTGCGCGCTTATTCGATGGCAAATTACCCCGATGAAAAAGGGCTGATCATGTTGAATGTACGTATTGCTACGCCACCTAATGATAGGGTCCCGCCGGGAAAAATGTCTTCATACATTTTTAACTTAAAAGCGGGTGACACGGTGACTATTTCCGGCCCATTTGGTGAGTTCTTTGTCAAAGACACTGACGCCGAAATGATCTTTATCGGTGGCGGTGCGGGGATGGCGCCGATGCGCTCGCACATATTTGACCAATTAAAGAGTAAAAAAACGCAGCGAAAAATGAGCTTTTGGTACGGTGCCCGCTCAGCTCGTGAAGTGTTTTACCAAGATGACTTTGACAAACTAGCCGCTGAAAATGCCAATTTTGTATGGCATGTGGCTTTGTCAGAACCACTAGCAGAAGATAACTGGAGCGGATATACCGGTTTTATCCATAATGTGCTGTTTGAAAACTACTTACGCGACCATAAAGCACCAGAAGATTGCGAGTATTACATGTGTGGCCCGCCTATTATGAACTCATCTGTCATTAATCTATTAGAAAGTTTAGGGGTTGAACCTGAGAATATTCTTCTCGATGACTTTGGTGACTAAATCCAGCTAAGCTGAAAATTGTTGAGTGTTACGCGCAGCCAAATGGCTGCGCTTTTTATTGGCAAAATGATATTCAAAAATGATACTAAGTCAGATTGTAGTGTTATAAATGCAAGCATTTATTAGCATTGTGCAGCAAAGTTTTTATTGTTTAAATAATAGCTTAACAATGTTTTTTGATTACACAGGAATTAGCAATGGACGCTTTACGCCCTGACTTTATCTATCCACCCGGTTCGATGTTAATGCACTCACCGCTGATATTAAGCAAAGCAGATATGTACGGTTTTTTCTTAAAGGGGAAAATGGTAAACCTACAAAAGTCTATCGATACCTGCCTAAATCAAGTTGCCGGCAGTGCGATGTATTTTAAAGTGCTATCGCCTTATGTTTTAACCAGCTTTACTCGAGTCGATAAGGCGTATTCAGCCTACCCAGAAGACAGAGATAAAGGTTGGATCCAAGAAACAGATATTGTTACCTGGGTAATGGTTGGCAGACAAAACCACCGTGACAGCGATGAGATCAGCCATGTGTATTTTTATCCATTACATATTTTTGTTAACGATGCGATGGCGCTGATCAACGGCCGGGAGTTATATGGCTACCCCAAATATATGTGTGAACACCAAATGCCAGAGGCTGGTGAGCCACTGACTAAGTTAAGCTTATCAGCAAAGAGTTTTAAGGTTTTTACTGCAGCCACGGAGCTGGCATACCACCCATTGTTGACTGTTAACTGCGAGGTTCGTCCAGAGCAGCAACTCAGCTCATTTGAAGCCATCAGTCAAACTTGGGATTTATTTAAAGCGCAAACGGATTTTATCCCCGATCTCGATAAACTTGGCGAAGAACAGCTATTTGGTTTGCTGTTTAAACCGGCAATTGATCAGGTGTTTTTAAAACAGCTTCCCGACAGCGCAGGTGAAAAAGCGGTGTATCAAGCCATTATCGCCGCGCCAGCAAAAGTAAGAAAAGTGAATTCTGTTTCACTGTTAAACAATGACCTGCTTGCCACGGTATTCGACAATGCCTCGTTTTCGTTTAAAGACTCATTAGGGCTTGAACTTGGCGAGCAAAATGTGTTTTTACCCTACCATATCAATTTTGACTTTGAAGTGCCGCAAGGCGAGGTGTTGGTTGATAATTCGATTATTAAAAAAGAGAAAATTGCCATTTTGGGCGGTGGCGTTGCAGCCATAACGGCTGCAGTTTGTTTGACGGAGCAACCAGGTTGGCAAAACCGCTATGACATCGACATTTATCAAATGGGTTGGCGCATTGGTGGTAAAGGGGCCAGTGGCCGTAATGCCGAAAAAGCCCAGCGGATAGAAGAGCATGGGCTGCATATTTGGTTTGGCTTTTATCAAAATGCGTTCAATTTAATGCGCAAGGCATACGCAGAGTTAGATCGACCAGCAGGGGCGCCATTAGCGACTTTTTTAGAGGCATTTAAACCGCATAATTTTATTGTTTTGCAAGAAGATGTGGGTGGTGAGTCTGACAGTTGGCCAATCCAATTTCCACAGCGCAGTGGTTTACCCGGTGACGGTACCGAGGTGTTAACGCTATGGAAAGTTGTTAAAGCGGCGTTTAGCTGGATCCGACATTGGATAACTGAAATGGACAACCTGCTTGATAAACAGGATTTACAAGCTAAAGAGTCAGCTAAGCCGCTACACTGGTTTAGTCGTGAATGGTTTGAGCAGTTAAACGACAAAATAGAAGATTCAATTGAAGATGCCAAAGAAGACATGTCGTCATTAACGGAGAAACTGGAATGTCATTTTAATCAAATGATAGGCCGCGAGTGTGAAGGGCATACACATAATACTAAAGACGACGGCGGCTTTGTAGAGTCCGCTGTTGATGCCTTTAGAGCGCGTTTGCAAGAGCGTTTTGTGCATAAGCTGGAGTCTAATGATGAATTACGTCGGTTATATATTGGTGCCGACTTAGGACTCACTATTTTAAAAGGCATGTTTGTTGACGATGTTTTTAAACAAGGGTTTGATGCGATTAATGATTACGACTACCGAGAGTGGCTAATTAAACACGGCGCCAATCAAACGTTTACCGTAAACTCTGCACCTGTGCGCGGTTTTTACGACCTCGTGTTTGCCTATGAAAAAGGTGATTTTGGCAAACCCAACTTAGAAGCGGGCACGATTATCCGCTCTATGCTGCGTATTGCACTTTGCTACCAAGGTGGCGTGATGTGGGAGATGCAAGCCGGTATGGGCGATACAGTGTTTACCCCCTATTATGAGGTGCTTAAGCGCCGTGGCGTTAATTTTCATTTTTTCAATAAAGTCGACAACCTTGAATGCCGAAATGCCAGTATTGAAGCGATAGAGATCACCGAACAAGTCGCGCTTAAAGCAGGGTTACCGTGTTATTCACCACTGGTAGACGTAAAAGGACTCGATTGCTGGCCGAGTCAGCCAAAGTATTCACAATTGGAGCCAGAGCAAGCGCAATTGATACAAGACCATGACATTAACCTGGAACATTTTTGGAGTCGCTGGGACGAGGTGTACCAACAGCATTTCGGGCGCGCATTGCCGAAGAAGCGTTTAGTTAAAGGTAAAGACTTCGATAAGGTAATTTTTGGGTTATCAATTGGTTCGGTTCCCCATGTGGCTAGCGAGGTTATGGCGCAAAGTGAAGCACTTAGGCTGAGTGTTGAAAAAGTGAAAACCGTTGCCACTCAAGCTTACCAGTTATGGTTGAACCAAGATTTAACCGATATGGGCTGGCCAATTCAGCCTGACAATGGGGAAGAGCCTGTTTTGTCAGCTTTTACTGAACCTTATGATACGTGGGCGTCGTTAACTCACCTTATTGACAAAGAAGATTGGTCAGGCGTGCAACCTAAAAATGCCAGTTATTTTTGCTCCGCATTACCGGTAGAGCAGTATCCGCCAGCAAGTGAAACTGATTTTATTGAGCGGAAATATCAGCAGGCTAAGCAAGGTGCAATTAACCAGCTAAATAATGAAATCTACAAGCTCTGGGATAATGTGCCTACACCAATAATTACAACGGATGGTGAAGTTAGCGGCCAATTCCCGTGGCATTGGTTACATCAGCAGTCAGAGTCACCCGAGAAAAATAGTCATGGAGAAGGGCGGTTTGATAGCCAGTATTGGCGAGCCAATGTTGACCCATCGGAGCGTTATGTAATGTCGGTAGCGGGTAGTACTCAGTATCGCATCGACACCGATGGCTGCGGTATTAATAACCTTTTTGTCACCGGAGATTGGATTAAAACCGGCATTAATGCCAGCTGCGTCGAAGCGGCTACGATGGCCGGTATGCAAACCTCTCGAGCTATTTGTGGGTTTCCTGAAGTGATAAAAGGAGAAGAAGACTTTTAAATTGGATTGCTAAAATATCAGGGGCGGCACGTTTGCCCCTGTATTGTTAATTAAATGGTCCTTTTTACTTATGTGCTTTCTAAACAGGTCTGAATGAAAACACTAAGCCAGCCATTGTTAATCAAGAACTAAGCCAGCCATAGTTAATCATTTAATGAAGGTGTCTTTGCATTTCACTTTGTTTTGTCCTTATTAATTAGCTTGTTACACACCGCTTCCGCAATATTTCGAGATAAAAGATTCAATCATTGCATCAAATGACTTAAACGCCGGATTGTGAGGGTGAGTACGACCTTTAAACACATTTTTATCGCTTTTATATACTGTAAGGGACTCTTTAAATTTAATACAACCATTTACATAATCATTATCTGTGCCGTAGGCATTGCCCATAGAAAATAGAGCTTTTGAAACACCCCAATAATCTCCATCCTCTTCAAATGCTTTAGCGGCTAACTCAAAGTGTTTAATTGATTTTGATGCAGTAGGATCATATTCATTGTGTTTTATATAAAAGACTTTGTGTTCGCGATAGCTTTTATTTTTATAAAACAACCCTAAGAAAGTATGAGCTTCAGCCACGCCATAAATATTTTTTGATTTTTTAAGATCAGCGAGCGCCTCTAATCCAAGCTTTTCAGCCGCCAATCCTCGCCCTTGCGTTCCCATTAGCTGATATGCGTAATTAAGTTTGGTCATAGGATCGTTTGTATATGGAACTCCTGCCGCAGCGCAGCCGAGTAAGAATAAAGTGATTAGTGAAATAATGGTTAGCTTCATGCCAAACTTTCCTTAGGTGTGCCATTTAATGATGGGTGTCTATGTAATTACGGTCTTATTTGCTCACAAACCTCACAAACCTCACAAACCTCACAAACCTCACAAAAATCATCGATTTCGGGTATCCATAAGCTTAACCTTGACTTCTCTGGTTGGGAGAATTCTTTCCAAGAGTACAATGCAGAGTTTTCTAAAAACTCTTTTATTATTTTGTCCTTGTTAAACAGCTTGTTATAACGATTTTTCTCGATATTTTTCTATAGTCATTAGAAATTCATTGGGTGAATCTACGCCTAAATATATGAACTTACCCGAATTAAGCTTGATCTCAATATTTGGATTACCAGCCAAATTGAATCTATTAACATTACCTACCGACGTATGGAAACTGAATTAGGTTGAACGTGAGCAATTTCCGTTAAAGCAATCCTTAATGGATTCCAAACACCATACCTCACTATAATGCTGTCTTGAAGAATTGAAATAGGTCTAATTGCAATGGCTTTATACTCTGCAATAAAAAACACTAAACCAAGAAGAGTTAAAGCCGTTGTGAAATTAGCCGCAAACGGTGACCATAAAAAATGTAACAGCAAGTGCATTACGGGTAGTTCAAATAAAATGATTAAAATAAAGCCTAATTGATTGCTTTGAGCACCATCTTTTTTATGACTGCTAAAATGACTATATCCAGTAAAACTTTGTTGCCTTATCTTTTTAGAAAATAACGCGTATGTCCAAACTCTCGCCTCAAAAGAGAGTAAATAGCTTATAGCACCTTTACCTAAAATATTTTCAATTGGTTTTGATATAGCCAAATCTGGATCTTGTTCTTTGGTAAGAGAAGCTTTGATAGCAAAAAATACGGTCAAAATAGTGGTGATTTCTAAAACGATAAACGCAGCTATAGCAAGGTAGCGCAATGATTCAAGATAAGGCCATACAACCTTTGAACTTTCAGGAATTACAAAGCTGCCAAGCAAAATAATTAAACAGCTGTAGGCAACCGCTTTGATAGCGGCTTCTTTCTTATCTTTAACAAACCAAAAGCATAAAATAGGTAAGACAACTAAACCATCGATTAGCAAAAGCCATTCTGATTTTTCTACACCATATCCATTAAGGGCATTGGAGCTTTGATAGTAAAAAGCCCAGAAAACAGAAATAACTGCAAGAAATATAAACGGAATATTCTTTTTAGTTAAAGTTTGCACCGATGCACCTTATCGTTATAACGCCTTACTAATGGGCGCACAATGCTTGGCTAAAATTAGCGACGAAGGAGCGCAAGCCAAGCGTTTTGCGTCCTTTTGAGTAACTTGTTATGAGGAGAATTTTTCCTTTGCCTCATTTTCGTACTTAATGCAGTTTTTGCCCCAATTTGTTTCTCGCCAAAAGTAATCATGTAGCTCGTCTAAATTTTTAGGGCAATTTGTAATGACTTTATACCTTTTATCAGCAGGAACCCTAAACGGCACATCAGCATCAAATACTTCACCATAAGCCATGTTTTGCATGCAAACTTGGAAATCTCCGAAATACATTATTGAGTCATTGGTCAATTCAATAATGTTTTCCAAAACTTTAAAACGATCTTTTTCAGTTTGCAGAGCTAACAAATCATGATGGATGGATTGTAAGGCGAACCTAAATACTCTAAACAATTTGAGGTTAACGATTTCATGCGATTCTACTTTGGTGACAACAGCTAATAGAGCGTTGCTGAAGTTTTTCATTAACTCTAAATATTCAACGTGGTCAACTTGTGCTTTCATTTCTAAGTTAGAATATTTTTTACCAAAACAATAAGAATTAACCTGTCTAATAGCTACTGTGGATTGATCTAATAGAATATTAATATCTTTAAATAGCTCAACTCTGGTATTTCTTTTCGCTTCTTCTTTTTGAGCATCTAGGGTGTTTTGGTGTTGTTTAGATAATTGCTTAAACGCAATAAAAACAGAAGCTATTACTGCAAGTGCAGCTAGCAAAGGACTAGCAAAATCTTTTGCTACATCGTAGCAAGATACATTACTAATAAAGTAACAACTTTTTTCAACTATTGTTGATGATGCCACTGGACTTCCATCTCCTCATAACAGCTTATTCATTAGTCGCTCGATAACGTTCCGAGCAATTCGTTAACTTTTTAACAACTTACCACTACTAAGGTATTGTTGCAAATAGATAATTTCTAAATTCAGGCAGCATAAATTACCTTGTTGAGTGCGGAGAAAGAGAGCCTAGGGTGTTCAATGGGTCCGTGTATCACTTTTTAACATTTTTCATAGTGCTGATTTTTATAGATTTTGTGAAATGTTAAAAAATTATCGATGCCTAGCACGGGCAAAAACTCGTTAGAAGATAAATTCAGAGGTTAACGTCTTGAGCTCTTGTATAGAGAAATCAGCGCGACCACTAATCCAGTGCTGGCAAAAAAATAAGCCAGCCATTGTTAATCAATAACATTACGACATATGCGATGAATGGTTTTAATAAATATTAAAACGTTAATTGACAGTGACATTGAGCCAAGGCGGCGTTACAACGGAGTTGAAACGCCGACCTAAATCGAGCTGAGTTTGGCATTATCAACGCCAATTTCAGATTAATAGCCTAGAGTTGCACTGCCTGAACGACGCGGATCGGAAGCGCCGAAAACGCCTTGTTCGGTAACCATAATCGATTGTGTTGAGCCCATTGCACGGCTCGTGTTAATTTGGTGACCTTTTGCTTCAAGTAGCTTGCGGGTATCACCGTTAACGGTATGCTCCATTTGCAATACATCGGGCAACCATTGATGGTGAATACGGGCGGCATTGGTCGCTTCGGCAATGTTAAAATTGTGGTCGATGACGTTCATTATCACCTGTAACGTGGTAGTGATTATTCGCGAACCACCTGGGCTGCCAGTTACAATATAGGGTTTACCGTCTTTCATCACGATGGTTGGGCTCATTGAGCTGAGTGGCCGCTTTTTACCTTCAACGGCATTGGCTTCACCGCCAATCAAACCAAAACCATTTGGGGTGCCCGGTTTCGCTGAAAAGTCGTCCATTTCGTTATTCAGTAAAATCCCCGTCCCTTTGGCAACAAGGCCTGAGCCGTAACTGAAATTGAGCGTGTAGGTATTTGATACCGCATTGCCCCACTTATCAACCACTGAGTAGTGGGTTGTTTGGTCGCTTTCATAGGGCGCTAAGTTACCCGGTTTTATTTCGCTACTTGGCGTTGTTTTGTTAGGTACAATATTTTTAGCTAAGTTTTTAGCATAATCTTTATTGGTTAATGCTGCGACAGGTACGCGGGTAAAATCAGGATCGCCCAAATATTCACTGCGATCGGCATAGGCTCTTTTCATCGACTCCGTCATTAGGTGCAAAGTCGCAGCAGTGTTGTGTCCCAGTTGATTAATAGGGTATTGCTCTAACATATTAAGCATTTCAATGATGTGCACGCCACCAGAGGAGGGGGGCGGCATTGATACCACGGTATAGCCTCGGTATTGGCCTGACACGGGAGTGCGCTCAATCGCTTGATAATGTTTAAGATCATCAAGTGTCATAATGCCGCCAGCCGCTTTGACTGCCGCCACAATTTTTACGGCGGTTTCGCCTTGATAAAAGCCTTTGCTACCGTGTTTGGCAATCAGCGATAACGAGTGAGCTAACGCCGGCTGCTTAAGTACTTCGCCTTGTTGGTAATCGCTGTTATCGGGTTTGTAAAACACCTCAACTGAGCTAGGCCATTGTGACAGACGCTTTTTTAAACGGGTTAATGAGGCCGACAAATCTGGGGTCACCACAATGCCATTTTTAGCCATAGAGATTGCCGGTTGGGTGACTTGTGCCATAGTCATGGTGCCGTATTTTTTAAGTGCCAACTCCATCCCCATAACAGTGCCTGGCACACCCACAGCTAAGCCATGTTCGCGGCTAAGCTTTTTAACTGGGTTGCCTTGTTCGTCGAGGAAAATATCTTTATGCGCTTTAGCGGGAGCCATTTCGCGGTAATCAATTGCAATGGTTTTGTTGTGCTCAGCTAAATGGACCAACATAAACCCACCGCCACCAATATTACCGGCTCTAGGTAAGGTGACAGCAAGGCTGAAGCCAACTGCAACGGCAGCATCAACGGCGTTACCACCTTGTTTGAGGATCTCGACTCCGGCTTGAGTGGCTAATGCCTCTTGGCTTGATACCATGCCATGCTCAGCCCAAATGGGTTGCGCCGTTGCCATATGGTTGTATATGGATACTTCAGCGGCATTAACCGATAGCGACGTACCACAGGTTAATGTTAGAGTCGTGAGTGGAATTGCCATGGAAACGGCAAATGCTAAGTGCTTGAATAAGCCCATTATCAGTCCTTCGTTTTATGTATATTGGTCGAATTTAAGCTAATAAAGCCGATGATGAGTTCAACTGGATATGTCTGTTTAGCAATGTGCCGTTAATCGATATTAAATGCAATAGTCTTGCGGTCATGGCGTGGAATAGGCCACAAGTGCAAAGCACTTCATCGCTAAATTGGGTGTATAAACACAGCAGCTTAAAAGAAGGGAGTCATCTAGATTTTGGAGCAACATGTCGTAAAATCAAGCTCTAGTAATATCAATGATCTTGAATTGATAGTTGAATTTGTCGACGCGATTGGTGCGATTGACGCCAGTGTTTGGGATGCGTTGATGGATGACGTTAATCCGTTTATTCAACATGCCTATTTAGCAGCGTTAGAGCAAAGCGGTTGCGTAAAGGCACAAACTGGTTGGATCCCTTTTCACATAAGAGTGCGTCACGCATCGCAAACGATTGCCGTTATGCCGCTGTATATAAAGCTGCACTCATACGGGGAATACATTTTTGACTGGGCGTGGGCCGAAGCTTACGACAAGCATCAAGTCCCTTATTATCCCAAACTTGTGTCGGCGATCCCTTTTACACCCGTTACGGGTAAACGTCTGGGTATAGCGAATGATTTTGCTAACCAAGCCGCGGTATGGGCTGCAGTTAAACAAGCGTTAGATGCTCGTTTATTTAAGCAAGGTTTTTCGAGCTGGCACTGTTTATTTCAAACTCAACAGCAGTTTGTTGAGCTATCGGCAGTTGCTGCTGGCGCAGGGCATTGTTTAAGCCGATTAAGTACGCAGTTTCATTGGCGCAATAAAGGCTACCGCCATTTTGATGATTTTTTAGCGGGCTTAACCTCGCGTAAGCGTAAAGACATTAATAAAGAACGGGCCAAGTTGGCTACATATGAACTTCAGTTTGAATTTAAAGAACCACAGGTCGTAACGCCTGCAATGTGGCAAACTTTTTATGCTTGTTATCAGCAAACCTACGCTAAGCGTTCGGGGCACAATGGATATTTAAATTTGGCATTTTTTGAATCTATAGCCAAAAGCATGCCTAACAACATATTGTTATTATTAGTTAAAAATACTGATGGAGTGGTACTGGCTTGTGCCCTGTATTTTAAGTCAAATACGCATCTGTACGGTCGTTATTGGGGCTGCTTAGTTGAGATTGAGGGCTTGCACTTTGAAAGCTGTTATTACCAAGGTATTGAATACTGCATTGCTAATAACTTGGCGGTATTTGATGCCGGCGCGCAAGGTGAGCATAAAGTGGCAAGAGGCTTTGAGCCAATAGCTACATATTCGACCCACGAGATCGCGCATCCGGAGTTTCGCAGTGCCATTCATAGCTTTACTCTGCAAGAAGCCGAAAATATAAAGACTTATATGCAGCAATTAAGCGCAAAGCTGCCTTTTCGGCAGCCTTAATTGTAAGGGGGATTAGCCAAGTGCTAACCACAAGCCAACACCAACCATTAACGCGCCGGCAATGCGGTTCATCCATTTTATGTTGTCGCCACGGCTTAAAAAGATCCTTAAACTTTTACCACCAGTGGCATATGCCATCATGCTGGTAAATTCGGTAAACATAATAATACTTAGTAGACCCAACATTTGAGGTGCAACAGCCTGCTCAACATTAATAAATGGCGGCAGTAAAGACACCATAAACGCCCAGCCTTTTGGGTTAGCAATGGCGGTCATAAAACCTTGTGTGATGAGTTCTAGATCACTCACTTTGGTGCTTGATTGCCCCTCAATGATGGCCATTTTACCTTTAGAACGCCACATATTAACGCCAATATAACCAAGGTATAAACCGCCGATCCATTTAAGTACGGCAAACACATCTGGGTAGTTAAGCATAATACTTGCAACGCCCATTACCGCGAGAACGGCAACCAGTGCCACACCGACTAATTCGCCGAGCATCATCCACATGGTGCGGCGAACGCCAATACTCATGCCTAATGTCATTGCTAAAGTCATGCACATACCGGGGGTAATCGAAACAAAAAAGAAGGTCGGTAAAAATACAGCGAATAAGGCAATATCAGGCATGAAGTTGTTGTCTCGTAATTAGTATAAAATTGTCACGTTAAGTTGTGGCTGCAGATGATGGCTGGGATCATATTTAAAGCGTTATTGTAGAGAAGACGTTAGGGATTAGATATAAGACAGGGGCAAAATTTAGAAGCACCGCTAATAAAAAACCAGCTGAGTACCAAATGCTACATAAGCTGGTTTTGTGAGGTTAGTGGTCGCAAAGGGCTGACCTTTAAGGCTTGTGGCTAACCTTATTACAATACGCCACGTCGCTGTTGATCGCGTTCAATCGATTCAAACAGGGCGGTGAAATTACCTTCGCCGAAGCCGAGATTATTTTTACGTTCAATGATCTCGATAAAAATAGGCCCAAACAGGTTTTTAGTGAAAATCTGCAATAGGTAACCGTCTTCATCGCCATCAACCAATATTTGATGATGCTTAATGCGGTCATGGTTTTCTGTTACTTGAGGTAACTTTTCAAAAATGGTGTCGTAGTACTCTGGAATAATATCCAGCGTTTGGATTGAAGTGCCCTCCATTGCATCTAATGAACTGATAATATCTCGGCTTCTAAAGGCTAAATGCTGTACGCCAGGGCCGTCATACTCACGCAAATATTCATCAATCTGGTTGCGGTCGTTACCTTTACCTTCGTTAATAGGAATACAAAAGCTGCCATCGGGGGAGCGCAAGGCGTATGATACCAGTGCGGTTTTAGAACCCTTAATGTCAAAATATCGTACTTCAGTAAAACCAAAAATATCTTTGTAAAAATTAGACCAATGCTCCATCGTCCCCTTATAAACATTGTTAGTAAGGTGGTCGACTTCCATAAACCCTTTTTCTGGCGTTATTACCGGTTGTGCTAAGTCTTCAAAGTCGGTGGTATAGATGTTATTGCTTTGGCCAAAAACATCGATGAAATAAATTAAGCTGTCGCCAATGCCGTAAATGGCGGGATACGGCATGTCTTTATCTTGCTCATTTACGGGTTTTGCGCCGCGACTTACCGCACCGTTAAAGGCCAGCTGAGCGTCTTCGACTCGCCAACCCATTGAGCAAATGGCAGGCCCATGGCTTTTAGCAAATTCAGCTGAAAACCCCTTACGCTCAGTATTAAGTAAAAAGTTAATGTCATTTTGCTTGTAGTAAAGGATCTCTTTTGACTTTGCTTTTTTTAATAATGAAAAACCAAAATCAATAAATACCTGGTGCATATAATCTTGCTCAGGTGTCGCAAACTCAGTAAATTCGATACCGAGTAAGCCCAGTGGGTTTAATTTGCTAGCCATGATGTTGTCCTTTATCGTTTTAACCCGCAATGACGATGACGGCGAGTATTTGGTTAAGGTTTAGCTTTCAATCCAAGAGCGGTTGTAGTCATCGGTCATGCAGTGCTGTACATGTTCAGTCAGTGTTAGCGGGGCGAATGTATCGACCATCACGGCGTATTCGTAGGTTTCGGTTTTACCGATTGAGGCTTCAGTACGTCCAGGTTGAGGGCCATGAGGTACCCCTTTTTGGTGTAATGTCATATAACCGGCTTTAATGCCTGTGCGGCTCATAAAGTCGCCGTCGACGTAGTAAAGCACCTCGTCACTGTCGATATTAGAATGGTAGTAGGGAGCTGGTATTGAATGTTGGTGAAAATCATAGGGGCGTGGCACAAAGTTACAGATCACAAAGTTGTGTGCGCTAAATACAATATGTTCTGACGGTGGCAGGTGTATTTTGCCAACTTTAGGCGCATATTCTTGAATATTAATCGCCCACGGGTAGACGCAGCCGTCCCAGCCGACCAAATCAAATGGATGCCACTCTAACGTGGTGACTTGGTATTTTTCGCCAAACTTACACACTAATGAAAACTCGCCTTGCTCAACGATGGCGTCTTGCAGTATTGGGGCGCGAATGTCACGTTCGCAGTAGGGCGCGGATTCAAGCATTTGTCCATATTCATTACGAAAATGTTTAGGAACTTCAATCATGGTTGACGATTCAATGATAAATAGCCGCACAGCGCTATAATCGTTAAATTTTAGCTGGTATGTGGTGCCCCTTGGGATCACTAGGTAATCCCACTTTTTAACGGCTAATGTGCCGTATTCACTGTAAAGAGTACCATCGCCTTTATGAATGAATACCACTTCATCGGCATAGGCGTTGCGGTAAAACGATTCGGTGTCTTCGGTGACACAAGCGGTATACATTGCCACGTCATGATTGAAAAACATCTTATTGCGCGCACCAAAAAAATTGCCTTTGCGGTCAACTTTTTTAGTGTCGATTTTATAATTTTGAATCAATGGGTCTTGCCAGCACTCACCGTGGCTTAACGAGTGAGGTGATACATTTAATGCCTTAGTCGGCATATTATGGTGATACTTATTGGAGTAAATATTGCTAAAACCATGCGTTGAAAACAGCTCTTCTCGGTAAAGCTCACCATTGTCTTTTTTGAATATGGTATGGCGTTTAGCGGGAATGCTCCCTTGCTTGACATAAAATGGCATATTGGCCTCCCTTTTGGTGCGTACGGTGCTTAATGAAGTGCTAATGTGATCTAGCAACCAATTTAGTTGCTTAAATGCACAATAAAAAGAATAATAATTAACCTAACTCCATCTGTTTTTTAGATGGTATTGTGAGCTTTACGCTAGGAGAGCTACATGCGGATTGATGTTGAGGCGTTTAAAGTACTGCAAGTGTTAGTTGAAGAGGGCAGCTTTGCTAAGGCTGCAGAGCGATTGCACAAAGCTCAGTCTGCGGTGAGCTACCAAGTGAAAAAGCTAGAACAGCACTTGGGTGTAAACCTTTTTTGTCGTGATCAATACCGTGCAGAATTAACCCCTGAGGGTAAAGTTATCCTTGCGGAAGGCCAACGATTACTGCAGCATTTGGCAAATATTGAACATTTAGCGAACCGATTTAGCGACGGATGGGAGCCAAAGTTAGAGTTAGTCGTTGATGGTGCATTACCCATGGAGCCTGTCATGCGGGCGTTAAAACGGATGGCTGATCAGCTAATTCCCACTAAAGTACAATTAAACATGGAGTTTTTAGGTGGGGTGCAGGCACGTTTTGAGCGTAGTCGTGCAGATTTAATGTTGGTTAAAGATTACCGAACCGGGCCAAATTATCGGCCGCAGGCTTTACCCACTATTACTAGCATTTTGGTGGTTGCTAGTAGCCATATTTTGGCATGCGAAGAAAACCTCAGCTTATTTGATTTACAGCAACACGTTGAATTAACCATTGAAGACTCTTCTCCTGCAATCGATTATCGGGATGAGTTACAGTTTGGTGGTGACAAGGTGTTTTATCTTTCAGGTTTTTTGATGAAAAAAGATGCGCTATTGATGGGATTAGGCTTTGGCTGGATGCCGGACTATTTAATTACAGATGAACTCGCCAATGGTCAACTCGTTGAAGTTGACTTTAGTGGTGGCAGTCGTTACAGCTTTACTCCGCAATTGGTTTCAACGCTTGAACGTCCGTTAGGCAAAGCTGGTCGCTTATTTACACAGCTGATTATGGAAGAGTTTCATGGCGATGAAACTTAGCCACTATGAAGGTGGATCTGTACTCTGTGTTGCCGGTGAGTTGTGAGCAAAGCTTGATTTATGTACATCAAACACTTAATTGAGATCATCTGCTCGCTATACGATATTTAAAATATAATTAGTTAGCCTATTTAACCTCTGTAATGCAATGACTCAGGCGTTTGCGATTTGCAAATGCATTTTGCTACGAATGTAAATCAAAGGCCAACTTAGCAAGGTAGTCATTACGTTTATTTGTTAGTTATCCAGTCTCCCCCCTTTTTTTGCTTAAGCACTATAAAATATTTTTATTAATTTTAGCTGATGTTATACAACACGTTAAATGCTATTTCTTGGTTAAATTTGCTCTGCTTGCGAGCAGTTTTAGGAGGCGTTATCAGTCGCATAAGTAAGCTGGTACAGCTTATGCAACCTCTACTGTATCTTGCATCACTTGTTATGTCATTGGTTGAACACAAGGAAGCAATTACGAGTTTACAACGGAGGTTATTATGGAAAATGCATCGATAAATGGGCATTCAGCTAGCTTGTATAATAAGTATGCACACGATCTGGTAAGCGGTGATCATGATGTGTCTGATAAACGCCTTCAAAACTATGTGGCTGAGCTAGCCAGCTTAGGCCTGATTTTAGAGACATTTAAATGGGATGAATGGTATAGCAACAGCTATATGGTGGATCGCCCTGAGTATATAGCCGAGGCTACATTATACGAATGTCAGTTACTGGTGACTGCGATGGCACGGTTAGACCGCTTTAGTCCTGGCGTACTCAGTAATATGCGCCGTCAAGGAGTACTCAATGCTATTGCATTGCGATTTAAAGTGTTGTCATTGTAGGGCTTAGATATTGAAAGGGAATTGGCGAAAAATATCGTGTTTTATAATGCAATAAAGCCGCAATGCGACTTTATTGCTGTAATAACAATTATTTGCTAAATGGAACCGGTATTGGCGTTTTAGATGTTGAAGGCGGTAAAATTGGCATAACAATTTGTGGTTGCTCGCCAGTTAGCGAGTTTAAAAATGCCACCATTTGCGAGGTTTCAGTCTCAGTTAATGCTTGGCCTAACTGTAGATCCGCCATGGTGTTAACGGCGTCGGCAAGTGACCATACGCTGCCATCATGGAAGTAAGGGTAGGTCAGCTCGATGTTTCTTAAGGTCGGTACTTTAAATACAAACTGATCAGACTCTCTGCCTGTTACTGCCATTCGGCCTTGCGCTGGGTTATCTGTATGGAAAGGTTTAATTAGCCCCATCTTCATATACATGGTGCCACCTACGGCTGGACCGTTGTGACATCTCACGCAGCCACGATTCTTAAACAACTGGTAGCCTGCTTTAGTATCTTCGTTAATTGCAGTTTTATCACCCAGTAAGTATTGGTCAAATGGAGCATTTGGGGTTACCAAGGTTTTTTCAAATTCAGCGATAGCATCTGTGATGTGATCAATGTTGATATTGTCAGTGTGATATACGCTTGCAAAAGATGCTTGATAAGCAGGTATTGACTTAATCGTTTCGACGGCGAGTTCGTGGGTAAAGCCCATTTCTTTAGGGTTAGCAATTGGGCCTCCAGCTTGCTCTTTTAAATCTTTTGCTCTGCCATCCCAAAATTGCGCTAAAGCGTACTCGGCATTAAGCACAGTAGGTGAATTAATCGGGCCTTGCTGCCAATTATGGCCAACTGATGTTGGTAGGGCATCAACACCACCGAGCGACAGGTTATGACAAGAGTTACAGGAAATGAAACCCGATTTAGACAGTCTAGGCTCAAAAAATAGCATTTTACCCAGTTCGACTTTCTCAGGGTTAGTAATGACGGCGGCAGGAATGATTTGAATTGGCTCTTTGGCTACCGAACAAGATGCTGCAAAAATGGTGGTGATAGCAGCGGCAAGTGCAGTTGCTGTAATTTTTATCGAAGACATTAATAAGCTTACATTATTTGTGGTTTTATAGGTGGCTATATTAAAGCGTGAGTAAGTTAACAGGTAATGCTTTGTTTAGATTGAGACTATCGGTATTTTTGATTAGTTTATTGCGATCTTGGTCGCAGTAAATCGACCAAACGAATTAGTCAATAACAGTTGGTATAGCTCTGCTTTACTTTTCTCATTTAATTTTATGATATTTATCGCTTTATTGTTACAAGTCACTTAGTGCTTATTTAAGTTTGCGCAGCAATAGCATTCGATCAAGCTTGCGAGCAGCGCTACTCATTTGCTTCTGACTTTTTTTAAGCCAGCAACGCGCCCATGGGTATTCAAGGCTTAATATTGCTAGGCCGATAGGTAGCAAAAGCCAGGCTGGCCCAGGCAAAAGAATCAGTGCGACTCCGGCTACTGTTAGCAAGCCACCTACAATGGTGATAACGATTTTTTTGATCATATTTACCTCTTTATATCCCGGTGATGTTCTAAGTTCTAGACTTTGTCTCAATGGTAAAGCCTACCTTAACGTCCAACTATTGAGCCCGCTACTTGCTCAATATAGTTAATGGGCCCATAGGGTGCGCCGCTCCCCTTAATCTCAACAAGTACTACGTTTTAGCCATTTGTGTGGTTTTCCGTTTTAATCTCAGTTCTGTAACGTAGGTTTGGTGTAATTGCTGCTGTTGACTATGGTTAATGGGTATTAATACGTTTTATAGACATCGATTTTTGGGGTTGTGCCAACTATCAGTGCGTTAAATAGCAGGAGGTCACCATTATGTATTGCGGTCTAACGACTCATAAACGCATTAAGCATCTATACAAAAAGGTGCTCTTATGGAGCGTACCAGTTGCGATGCTGATTGGGTCAGCCTGTGTGCATGGCGATACCCTGTATTTAACCTCTCTACATTGGCCGCCTTATGCAGGCAGTAAGCTCAAAAATGAGGGTGCAGTTATAGCAGTTACCAAAGCTGCACTTACCGCGGTTGGCCATAACGTAAACGTTGATTTTTACCCATGGAGCCGTGCTATTAGAATGGTCTCCCGTGATGACTCAAAATATCTAGGCTATTTGCCTGAATATGCGTATCCAACAGATAATTTTTTGTTTTCAGAACCTATGGGCAGTAGCGCATTGGGTCTTGTTGAGCAAAAGCGTCATCCTATAAGCTGGTCTGATCAATCTGATCTGAACCAATACAATATTGGAGTGGTGAAAGGTTACGTTAATACTGACCAACTCGATTTGATGATTGCTCAAGGGATCCAGCCTGTTGAAACAGTGACTTCCGATATGCATAACATTAAAAAGGTGGTCTCCGGTCGTATTGATGCTGCGGTCATTGACGTACATGTGCTCAATTACCTTTTAGCGCAACCAGGTATGGAGTCTGTTGCAAATCGTGTACAGCTGAACAAAAAAATACTGACGCAAAAAAAATTATATATCGCTTTCAAAAATAATGAAGCAGGCAAAAAGTGGCGTGATCTGTTTAATTTAGGGCTAACAAAAATAGATGTTGAACAGATCCTAAAAGACAACTGGTACGATTAATGTTAATCGCACCTGTTGTACCTATCTTATCAATCCGACGCTAGTGGCTTTGTTATTGCCGAATTAATTTCTGACCACAACGGTTTGCCCTATCGGTGTTAGGCATAAAACTGCGAGTTTAAAATGCTGTATTGCGAATGGAATACCAATAATGGTCACAGCGCAGGCGATCGCATGCACTATATGACCAATAGCTAGCCAGATCCCAAACACTAAAAACCAAATTATATTGCCAACCAACCCCAGAGTACCTGTCCCGATGTCGTCAAGGCCGTTTAATGCCCGACGATTAACCGAGTCTTGTCCGAATGGCCAAAATGCCATTTCACCAATAACAAAACAAGCTCGTCCGAATGGGATGCCAATGATACTGATAAAACAAAGTAGTCCTGCAAACCACCATGCTAAACCCATTACAAACCCACCAAGCACAAACCATGCAATATTAAACACTAATCGTAAAACAGCCATTAAGAATCCTTATAAAAATATACTACTCAAATAGAGCGCTGTAATTGATATAAGCGATAATCGTGCCAATATTTAATTGGCTGTTTTATATCGGTTTTATTGTTTTTGGAAATAGGGTGCATGAGTATTTAGACTAAAAGTTGGTGAATAATCACATTGAAAATATCAATCGTAAACCGTAAAAGTGTACAATTGTCGTAAATGACTTAGTGAGAATGCTTGTGTTTACCGATACTCCTGTTGATTGGATTGACTTTAATGCTAACCGAATTTATGTAAAAAGAGATGACCTGCTACACAAAGAGTTTTCGGGCAACAAAGCACGTAAATTTGCTTATTTTTTACACAATGAATTTCCGGGTGTTACTCGATTAATTGGCTATGGCTCGCCAGTAGCCAACTCGCTGTATTCGATGTCAGCATTAGCTAAGTTAAAAGGTTGGCAGCTAGATTTTTATACTGACCATATCGCAACACAGGTATTAAGCTCTTCAGTGGGAAACTATGCAGAGGCCATTAAAAATGGAGCCAATGTGATTGATTTGTCATTACGAGCCGATCGTGATGATAGAAGCTGTCGACAATATATTGAGGAGGTTGTGCTACTTGAGGAGCCCAGTGCTTTGTTTGTTCCTGAGGGCGGTCGCTGTTTATATGCCAGAGACGGTGTGCATCAGCTGGCTCAAGAGGTTGTTGATTGGTTTACCAGCCAGGAGTTAACTGAGCTGACGGTTTTTTTACCTTCTGGCACAGGAACAACGGCATTATTTTTGAATGAATACTTTGTGTTGAACAATCATAATATTAATGTGATGACATGCGCTTGTGTGGGAGGTGAAGCCTACCTTGAACAGCAATTTAGTGAGTTAATTGAAGACTCTAAATTTCATCCAGTTGTGATTAAAACGGCCAAGAAATACCATTTTGGCAAGTTATACAAAGCGTTTTATGACATATGGAAAAAGGTCGGCGAACAAGGAATAGAGTTTGAATTGCTATATGATCCAAAGGGCTGGCTATGTGTAGAGCAATATTTGCAGAATAATGCAGACACAACAGTACTGTATATTCATCAAGGTGGATTACTGGGTAATGCAACGATGTTGCCACGATATCAGCGTAAATATGAGCAAGTTAAGAAAATATAGTAGCAGGTGAAGAGTTGAAATTTTTCACCTGGTTAGGCATCTCTGTGAGGAGAGAGGCCTAAACCAAATGAAGGTAACTCAATAGCTGAAAATGGTTCAGTCCTATTTATTTGGCTAGGAAGCCAAACTGTCGATACGTGTGAGAGGGGGTGTATCGATGAGTTGATTTTTACTTACTGCTAGACAATAACCAATTCATAAATTTTAACGCTTCAGTGCGCTTTGAAAATGTCTGTTTACTTTTACCTTGACTGTCAGTGAAGACAATTGAAGATTTGTTTACTGAAATTGAATCGACGGGAAAGTTGACTGTAATTTCGTGTCCATTTACTAGGTATGACATATGGCCACACTCCTTTAATTTAAACTACCAATAGGTAGTGGGTTTTAACAATAGAATATCCTTAGCATTTGTGCGAAAGATTAATTTAAGTTCAATTTGAGACTACTCATCTTTGCACGCTTATACAAGACAATTTGGTTATTCTTGTCCACAATCATAATTGTAGTTAACAAAAACAACACTTTTTGGCTGTTGAAACTTATTAAAGCATGCCGTTATGACAATACAATGACTGTCAAAATGATGATAGAACCAGTTGTGATAACGCTAATGTGGGGATCAAACGACTAATCGTGGATTTACAGAAGGCGGTGAAAGTATATCAATAAAAGGTACATCTCTAAAACTGCCTGAATTATATCCAGCAAACTTTTATTGTCAACCTTTAAAACATAGACCGAGGTTATACTTGTGTTTGCCTAAGCGTTAACACTGCGTCGTGACGTCAATTATTGTGTTAATGGTAAAAAGTGTAGTCGCTACATCGACGCCTTCAGTGGCTAGGGTTGTGTAAAAGGCTTAAGCTATGATCACAATGAGTGCTCCAGCCTAAGCCTATGTTACAAAAGCTAATACAGAGGCTAATAAATCAAATTGCCAATTGGGTTAAATAGTTTGCTTAACCCTTGGGTAAAATGTAATGGTGAATCGACAACGGTATAACATAAGCAACCATCACATGTTTTAGGCTTATGCTGGTGGTTAGCATTCAATATGATAAAGTCCCCTGGACCGTAGCAATTATATTCGTCTTCAAAATAGCCATCTAAAAGCAGTGTTATTTCATTGCCTTGATGAGTATGCTCTGGGATCTCTCCCCCTGCAGCAATGTGCAGCAAACTTGCTCGTTCAGTTGGGCTGTCGTTTTCGAATCGCATCCGATGAATTTTGCCAAACCCCTTCCAAGACTGTTTTCTTTGCTGCCTAAAGGCGCGAGGTAAATCAAATTCGAACCCTTTTATACTAACCGTTTCAATGCTTAGTGGTTGAACTGCCGAGGTTGATGGCTTAAGTTGCATAATGGTGGTTAACATATCATCAAGTTCAATGCTGACATCTAAGCTTGATTCAGTGGGATCGGTACTGATTAACGTATGTTCTGCTTGTTGTTGTACCATTTCAGAGTGTGACTTTTGACACTGCGGGCAAAGCTCACAGTGTGCAGATACTGCTGTGGCCATCGCAATACTGAGGCAACCCTTAGCATGTTGAATTAACATGTCGTTATTTGGATGGTAATTAATCATGTTGTTTCTCCAAAATACTTCTAAGTTTTACCAAGCCTAATCTTAATCTTGATTTCACAGTTCCAAGTGGCACATTTAATTTAGTGGCCAGCTCTTGCTGGCTTAATTCTTGTAAATAAATGCCACGTACAACTTGTTGTTGCAATATGGGTAAATCATTGACGTATTTCATCAACTTATTAGTGAACATGTGGTCATCAGGTTCGGTGTGGTCTGCCGTATCAAAAAGGGGCCAAATATCATCACTGATAGTGTCTTCTTTGTTGTGCTGAACCTTACGTAGCATGTCAAAGCAGCGGTTACGCATGATGGTGAAAATCCAAGTGGTGACAGCACCTTTATCAGCGTTAAAAAGGTGAGCTTTGGTCCAGACAGTAGTCATGGTCTCCTGCACTAAGTCCATTGCCAGCCCTTGGGTAGCCAATCGTTGCTTTCCGAAAGCTAGTATTTTAGGTGCAAAGAAATGAAACAGCGCTTCATAGTCTTGTTGACTGCGATTTGCAGCAACATTCATCAGCTGCACTTTTAACTGCAGGGCTTGTACATCAGCATTCGTTTCTTCCATAAAAGGCTTTGTGTAGAGGATGTAGCCCTTATCATAACGATTTTGTACACATTGTGACTCAATATTTTGCATTTTCATCACTCTTTGTTTGCATTACAACTATCAAGTTGTAATGCTTCTGCCGATTAATTACGCATGAACTATGAGGGAAGATCACAATGTCGAGTATTTATTACGCTAGCGTTATAATGTGAGAAGCCGTTATAATAATCCTTTTAAAATCGGTGGAATAGGACGTTATATGGCAAAAGTGCTTGCTAGTGTCGATCAACGTACAAAGCTTGTTGGTGAAAACCGATTAGAATTATTGTTGTTTAGGATCAGTGTTACTCAGTTATTTGCGATTAATGTATTTAAAGTGAAGGAAGTGGTTAAGGTTCCGCATTTAAGTGCATTACCTGGCAGCCACCCGAGCATCGTTGGAGTCGCAAATCTTCGTGGGCTGTCTATTCCTGTCATCGATCTTAGAATGGCGATAGGTTATAGTCCATCGGTTGTGAATGAAAACAGTAGTTTAATTATCACTGAATATAATCGCTCTGTGCAGGGGTTTATCGTTGATAAAGTTGAGCATATCGTTAACCTTACTTGGAGCGATATCATGCCGCCGCCCAAAACCGTGGGCACTAATCACTATTTAACCGCTATCACTCGAATTGAATACCAAAAAAATGAAGCATTGGTTTCAATTATTGATGTAGAAAAAGTGTTGGCTGAGATAATCCACTACGATATTAGTTTGTCTGATGGCGTATTAGATCAGCAGTTGCTCCCCTTAATGCAGGGGAAAAGGGTGCTTATTGCCGATGATTCGGCGACAGCTAGACGACAAGTGCGTGAAACTCTACAACAGCTTGGGCTTGAAGTGATTGAAGTTTCAGGTGGCTTAATGGCATTGAGGCAATTGCAGCAATGGTGTGACAGCGGTATTGATGTGACCGAGCACCTGTTGATGTTGATCACAGATGCTGAGATGCCTGAAATGGATGGCTATAAATTGACGCATGAGATCCGTAACGACAGCCGCATGTGTGATCTTTATATTACGTTAAACACTTCTCTAAGCGGTAGTTTTAATCATGCGATGGTTGAAAAGGTCGGTTGTGATCGTTTTATCTCGAAATTTCAACCAGACCTGCTGGTTGAAGTTGTACAAGATAAACTGCGCCAAACAATGTAAATATCTTACTGTTGATGTTCTTCTTTTAGGTCTTCGAGCACTTCTCGCTTCAGTTCAGGTACTGAAGCGATATTGATTTGAGCTACCCTTATCGCAAATCCAAACCGCTCTCTACCAACGATACTAATGACGTTTTCTAAGAAGCGTTTATCAAGTACAAATTGTTTAGCGTAAAAGTTGATAGCTTGTGTGACTGAACTGTAATTTACCCCATCAAAACTAAAATCGGCGCTGTAGCCATAGTCATCAACAACGATGCCATTAATGCTGATTGGCCAACCTGAAAAATTGACTCTATCTCTAGCTATTTCATACATCATCCAACCACTTTTCTTAAAGCCGCCAAATATTCGGTCTTCAAATTCTGACTCTTCTAGCTCTTGTTTTGTCCAATTGACACCAATAGCCAGATGCTTCTCATAAATACGCATGAGCTCATCTTTGACCGCCATTTTACAATCCCAAATCGAAGTGAGTCGATGCTGTTTAGCAATTTTACAGCATTCTTCACAGCACGGGACCATGAGAGACGGGTGTGGGGTATAAGCGTCTTTGTCGTAACAAAACTGCATATTGCTCGGCTCACCACAAAACCAACATATATTACGGTGATTGAAAGGGACATCAATTAAGGGGGCTAATTCGGACAAGATATTTACTCTACTGCAATGGTTGAACAAAAGTACTGATAACAATGATAAAAAAAAGCGCACAATGGCTTGGCGCTTTCAGCATTTACTAAGGTGAGTTGTATGAATTACTCTTGTTCTACATTCACCAAAGATGTGGCTAATACAATCGGGTCGATTTCAAGGCACTCTTGCTCAGCAACCCAATCAACACCGACTAATACACCGTCATCGTTTAGGTCACTGACCCAATACTCTAAAAAATCAATCAGTGTAATTGCAACGGCGTTGTACCCTTGCCATTCTTCAGTGCAATGGCTTTTAGCATGCGCTTCATTAGACCATAATGGCATCACATCTGTAGCTTCAAATTCGGAAGAGTCACAGACAACCCAACCTTCACCTGTTTCATCTTGCAGGCCCCAAACTACTTGATGTTGCTTTACGTTATTAATAAAACTTTCTAAAGCGGGAGTAGTCTCAGTCATGATTAATCTCTTTTTGTTAATGAAAGATATCAGTTATCTCAATAGGTATTAGTCTGCAACTGCGGACTACTTTTGGCAAGTTATTTAATGGTTTTAGCTTCAGTACGTCTCTTGTGACAACTTTGCATCGTTGGTAGCCGGATGAAAAGTAAGCAGTTAATCACAGCAGTTAACATAACTGATATAACAACATTGATTTAGCCTGTATTAGTGCGGCAGGATGTAAATAACACGAGTTACGTCGTTGCAACCTTGACAATAATGAATTAAAAATCATCCATTAGTTGATAGTTTTTAAGGTAAGCTTAATCTGTAAACATCATTGTAATACATTAGCGTCATTCATTTTTTGGGAGCCTTCAATTGTTTAAATTAATCCCCCTAGCAACAACGCTTATCTTAGCCAGTTCAACAGCCTTAGCCTCAGTTGCTTCTGCTGACTGGCCGACCTGCGTGGCTAACTTGCAACAACAGGCCAAAGTCGAAGGTTTGTCGCAAAGCACTATCGATAATACATTAGCGCAGGTGAAGTATGTGCCGAGAGTGATTGAGCTCGATAATAAACAACCTGAATTTAGCTCTACTTTTGAAAACTATTTTACTAAACGAGTCACCGACTGGCGAGTACAGCAAGGGCGTAAGCTGTACCAAGAACACAAACAATTACTGCAAAGCTTAGCTAAGCAATACGGTGTTCCGCCGCAATACTTGTTGGCATTTTGGGGGCTCGAAACGAACTTTGGCTCCTATAAAGGTAAAATGTCAGTGCTGAACTCGTTAGCTACCTTGGCTTGTGATCCGCGAAGAAGCAAATATTTTACCACTGAACTGATGCAAGCTTTGAAATTGAAAGAGCGCTATGGTTTTGAAGAAAAGCAAATGGTTGGCTCGTGGGCTGGTGCAATGGGGCACACTCAATTTATGCCATCTGCGTATGCCAAGTATGCGATTGATGGTGACGGAGATGGTAAAGCAGACTTGTGGAACAGCACCACTGACGCACTGACGTCTGCGGCTAACTTCTTACAAAACTTAGGCTGGCAAAGGGAAGAGCGCTGGGGCCGAGAAGTCACCTTGCCGGCTGATTTTAGTTACCAATATATGGGCCGCTCTCAAGCACAACCACTTACAACTTGGGCTGAACTTGGCTTAAGGCAAGCTAATGGCAATCGCCTCAGTACACCTGATATGCAAGCGGCTTTATATGTACCATCGGGGCACACCGGGCCAGCATTTTTAGGTTATGACAATTTTAATGTGATTATGAAATGGAACCGTTCAACTTTTTATGCCATTGCCGTCGGTCACCTGGCTGACAGAATAAACGGCGCTGCGGGACTAAGCGTTAAGCCTCCTAAAATGGCTAATTTGAAACGAGCACGGGTAAAGCAATTACAAACTCAGCTGAATACTTTAGGTTTTGATGTTGGCAAACCCGATGGTGTATTGGGGGCTAAATCGGTAAAAGGCTTACAAGCTTTTCAAAAGAGTCATGGCTTAGTGGCTGATGGGTTTCCTAGCGAAGCGACTTTTTCTGCTTTAGGAGTAAAGTAGCGCTCACTTAACGTTATTTCTATTTAACGGTGTTATGTAGCAATTTTTTATTTAAATCAGAAAGATGCAATCAATACGATTGCATCTTTTTTGTTGATGGCATAGATTGGAATTATCAATTACGTTATTGACTCTAATGGCATAAATAAATGGACAATCTTTCTCACGCACAACGTCAGCGTTTAGCATTTATCGATTTTAGTTTGCAGTATTTTGGTCAAGTTTCCCGTCAAGATTTAATCAGTAAATTTGCTACGGGATTAGCGGCCGCAACTCGTGATTTTCAAAGCTATAAAACCTTAGCGCCCAATAATATGCGCTTAGTGCACCAGACTAAGAGTTACCACCGTTTACCGGAGTTTAAGGCCTTGTTTACCCATGAGCCGGGCGCCATTTTACATGGTCTTGCTAAAGGGTTTGGTGATGGTTTGTCGCAGCCGGTGAAACCAAGTGGTATTTGTATTGATGCCATACAGTTAATCCACCCTGATACTAATATTATTGCCGCATTAATGCGTGCTATTCAAGCAAAGCAAGCTTTAGCGGTCGAGTATGTGTCGATGTCTTCAGGCTGTAAGTGCAGAGAAATAGTGCCTCATGCTTTAGTTAACAATGGCCAACGTTGGCATGTACGTGCGTTTGATCGTGCCAATAAAGTGTTTACCGATTTTGTGGTTACGCGCATCAAAACGGCGGTGGGCTCTGATACCAGTGTTAAGTATCTTGAAACTGAGGTGCATGATAAGTATTGGCAACTTGAATTATCGTTAGTGCTGATCCCGCATCCGTCGTTAGTCCATCCAGAAGCCATCGAGCTTGATTACCAAATGGTGAATAAATCACTCACACTAACTTGCCGAGCAGCATTGGCGGGTTACTTGTTACGCCAATGGAGTGTTGATTGCTCGGCTAAGCACCAAATTAGTTCTGGCGTGTGTCAATTAGCACTAGCCAATCATCAAGTACTGACTCAAATTGAGCACCTTGCCATTGTACCTGGGGCTAACGGCTAGTTTAAGATAACACTAGAGGCTTTGAGTGACTTTTGATAAGCTCACGCAACAAAATTTGAGTTAAGGATTACCATGAGTATTAAAGATGATTCTGTCGTGCAGTTTAATTACACACTACGTGACGAGCAAGGTGAAGTACTAGAGACAAATGAAGGACTCGACCCTATTGCTTATCTTCATGGTCATGACAACATGATGCCTGGTGTCGAAAAGGCACTTGAGGGCAAAGATACCGGCGCTAAGTTTTCAGTGACGCTACCTGCAAGTGAGACTTACGGAATTCGTAATGATGACGCAGAGCAACGCGTATCGGTGAAGCACTTACAAGGCGCCAAAGTATGGAAGCCGGGTATGCGTGCGTTAATTAATACCGATCAAGGGCAACGCCAAGTTACCATTATTAAAGTAGGTAAGTTTATGGCAACAGTTGATGTTAACCATCCACTTGCGGGCCGTGAATTGACATTCGACCTTGAGGTTGCTGACGTTCGCGATGCTACAGCAGAAGAAATTGCACATGGGCACGCCCATGGTAAAGGTGGTCACCAGCACTAAAGGTGCTAACATATTATTAAAAGCCCAACATTGTTTGGGCTTTTTTGTTGCAAGTCAGTCAGAGAGCACCAATGGTCATTGAAATAAGTAGTGGAAAAATCATACTCAGCCCATTTGAAGTACAAGTAAGACTGAATAATCATTGTCAGTTATTTGCCATGGTCGAAGATATAAAGTTTCACCCAGACGCACTCATGATGGTTGCCGACGCTGGTGCTGTGCGTTGGAGCTTAAAATTAGATGACAGCGACCAACTTAAGAGTATTAAAGCTGAACTTGGCATCATGTAATTATGTTTCAGCCCATTAAATTGTTTCAGTACCACTGGGAAAACTGACTATAAGTGTTGCCTGTTGTGTGGCGCTGTAAAGTCTAGAACCGGGCCTTTTGGAACAATTCTTGTCGGGTTTATCATGTCATGACTGAAAAAGTAGTGCTGTTTTATATGGTCAAAATTAACGGTGCTGGCAATCCCTTCAAGTTGATAAATGTCACGTACATAAGCAAACAGGTGAGGGTAGTCAACTATACGTTTTTTATTGGTTTTAAAGTGGCCAACATAAACGGCATCAAACCTTATTAAAGTGGTAAATAAGCGTATGTCGGCTTCAGTTAAATGAGCGCCAACAAGGTAGCGTTGATGACTAAGCCGCAGCTCTAGCTTATCGAGTTCGTTAAACAATGAGTCAACGGCATGGTTATAAGCTTGTTGACTAGTAGCAAAGCCTGCTTTGTAGACGCCGTTGTTAATATTTGAATAGATCTCAGCATTTAGTTTATCAATTTCTTGATGATTATCCTTGGGGTATAAATCACGACGGTTAGAGGTTAAATGATTAAACTCACTATTAAACATTCTAATGATGTCAGCTGACTCATTACTTACAATACTATGAGTATGCCGATCCCACAGTACAGGCACAGTCACTCGCCCGTTATAGTTTGCGTCCGCTTTTTGATAAATTTGGTAAAGAAAATCGGCTTTATTAATTAAGTCAGCTTGGGCTCCCGCAATGTGCTGAGCAATACTAGATTGATTGTTGCCAGCAAACTCCCAGCCTTGGCTTAACATATGCGGCTCAACCACGGTCACGCCGATGATGTCTTGCAGGTTTTTTAGTTGTAGATAAATTAAGGTGCGGTGAGCCCAAGGGCACGCTAATGATACATAAAGGTGATAACGGTTTTTTTCTGCTTTAAAACTGATACTGTTGTGCTTATATGGTTGGCCGTCGCGAGTGATCCAATGCCTAAAATAGGATTGCGTACGTTTAAATTCTCCCGCGGTTTCAGCTGTTGGGTACCATTGGTCAACCCATTTCCCATTATGCAGTAAACCCATATTCTCTTGTTCCTACTTTTTATTTCTGATTAGTCTATGACAACAGCTTATGTCTACACGAAATTTAAGTTAAGCGCATTTAGTTGCTAGAACCTTTCTATTTTTTGTGAAAATAGGATGTCTGCTCAATGGCTGATATTATGGCGATAAAATCAATATCGCTTAAAAAGGAACACCATGCTAGATAAGCCATTAGATAAAATAGTCGTTGAACCTAACACTGCAGCATCTGCTTGTGTTATTTGGTTACATGGTTTGGGTGACTCAGGTGCGGGTTTTGCACCAGTTGTACCTGCTTTAGGTTTACCGCCGCAGCACACGATTCGATTTGTTTTCCCCCATGCACCAGAGCAAGCGGTCACTATTAATGCCGGTTACATCATGCGCGCTTGGTATGACATTAAGAGCATGGATCTTCATGATCGTGCTGACATGTCTGGAGTGTTGCAAAGTGAGCTGCAAATCAAAGCGCTTATTGAAGAGCAAATCGCATCAGGGATTGAGGCAGAAAATATTGTTCTAGCCGGCTTTAGCCAAGGCGGTGTAATGAGTTTGTTTACAGGTTTGAGGTTTCACCAGCGATTAGCTGGAATTATGGCGCTGTCATGTTATTTACCAACGGCGGATAAATTACCCCTTGATTTGGCCGACAAGAATAAAAACACACCCATTTTGCAACAACATGGTACACAAGATGAGGTAGTTTCACTTAGTGCGGGCCAATCTGCGTTCGAGCTTTTACAGGCAAATGGGTATGCTAGCCAGTGGCAATCTTATGAAATGGGACATAATGTACTGCCTGAACAGCTACATGACATATCAACCTGGCTACAAAAGGTACTAACTTAGAATTAGTAAGTTCTAATGGTTGTTTTTTTGCACACTGAGGCGCTGTTGTGAATACAGTGTGTGTTTGTATTTGGAAACAATCTATTAAAATTAATTTGAGTTTTAACTGACTGAAATGATTGCCTTTGTTTTTAGGTGTTATTAGCTTTACTGTTATTGATACGCCCCTTTTTTATTGTTAGAACTTCCTTGTTCGTTCAGGTATAAAATGCCTGAAACGAAGTGTCTATAAAACAACCACTTACTTAAGTGGTTGGTTATTTCGCTGGCACTGTAGTAGCAGAAAGTTTGCTAATATAGTTTGCGGTTTGAATAGGGTTATTCGAATTGACGAAATATACAAATAAGAAAACACAAATAATAATCAAGGGGTTGATTTTAATGAATAAGGCTTTAATAAAAGGGCTCGTAGCCACTGCTGTTGTAACAGCGTTAACAGGATGTGGAAATGATGATGACTCATCACTCAATAAGTTTAATTTAACTATTGCTCACATTAACGATACACATTCTAGCTTTGACCCAACAGATTTTGATTTTACTGCACAAATTGATTCAGCCGATTTTGCCGTTCGTACTTCTGCTGGTGGTTACCCGCGCGTTGCGACAGCATTGAAAGCCGCGCGTGCAGCAGCAGATGATGCTGATAAGCCATTTTTAGCGCTACATGGCGGTGATGCTTTTCAAGGATCTTTATATTTCAATGTATTAAAAGGTGCTGGTAATGCAACCTTGTTACGTGAAATGGAACTTGATGGCATGGCGATTGGTAATCATGAGTTTGATTTGGGCAATGAACCATTAATCGAATTTGCCAACAAAGTGAACTTCCCTCTTTTAGCTGCAAACCTAGACACCTCTGCAGACTCTCAAATGGCTAATGTGGCTAACATCATGCCATATATGATTAAAGAGTTTAATGGTGAGCAAGTAGGTGTTTTTGGCTTAGTGTTAGAGGATATGGATAGTATTTCATCTCCAGGTGAAGATCTTGTATTCAATAAAGAGATTGAAACCGCTCAAGCTACCGTTGATGCCTTAAAAGAGCTTGGTGTTGATAAAGTTGTTATGGTGAGCCACATTGGTTTAGATCGTGATATTTTGATCGCTTCAAACGTAAATGGTGTTGATGTTATCGTAGGTGGCCACTCTCATACTTTATTGGGTGATTTTACCAACCTAGGTAATGGTAATGGTTCAGCAGTTGCGAGCTACGCTGAAATGTTTACTAACCCGAACGGTACTTCTAAAACCTGTATCGTACAGGCTGGCGATGTTGCTCAAGCAGTAGGACAGGTTGACGTTAGTTTCGAAAATGGCCAAGTAACCGCCTGTGAAGGTAATAACACCCTATTGATTGATAACGATTTTCAGCATAAGTATGACGGCGAGAACAGAGTTGCACTTACAGAAGAAGATCAAGCCTCAACAGAAGCATTTGTCAATGAGCAGCACAATATCGCTTTAACTGAAGAAGATGCATTATTGCGTAGCATTATCGACATTGACTACAAACCACTTATTGAAGCATATGAAGGCTTAGTCATTGGCCAGGTTTTTGATGCGAATGACCCAGTTGACTCGGGCACATTAGATAATGTTCGTATTCCGGGTGTAGCACGAAATGGCGCTTCATTGCCGGTTACAGGCTCAGAAGCGGGCGCTCAAGTCGCAACGTCAATGGTGTGGAAGCTAAATACATTGGGTTATGGTGTAGATTTAGCTATTACTAACACGGGTGGTGTACGCAACAATATCGTTGCTGGGCCTGACGGGCTAACAGCGGGTTACGTGCTAGGTTCGCTACTTTACTTTAGTAATGAACTTGCCGTCGTTGAGCTTAAGGGTGCTGACATTACTCAGTTACTTGAAGATACCATTAACTACTCGATGAGCACATCAACAGGTTCATTCCCAACTTTTGCAAATATTGAGTTTACTTACAATGGTTTAGCAACTGTTGGTGAGCAAATTGAAAGTTTGAATATTTGTCCTGAAGGCGTAGCTGCTGGAAACTGTAGCGCAATTGAAGACGATACTGTTTATAAGGTAGCGACTAACGCATACATTGCCGGCGGTAAAGATGGTTACGACATTTTTGATACCAAGAAGCAGTCAGAAGTGGTTCTTTCAGGCTTTATTGATAATGAGTCAATGATTGAATATGTTGAGGCGCTAACTGCAGAAGGTAAGCAACTGGTTGAAATCCCAACTGGCTTAACTTTTATTGCACCAGCCGACTATAAAATTGATGATCCAATTATTAAACCTGAAGATAATCAATAAACTATTACAGTAATCATATTGATTAGCTTACAGTTATAGCTCCAAAAACAGCCTCTATCTAGAGGCTGTTTTTATTTGTAGATGCTGAGGAATAGCTGCAACAACCACATTCTTTGATAAATTAATTGCATTGATACTTGAAAAATATTTAGTCGTCCTCATATCTATTTGTAGAGTCGCTCAACGAGGTCTCTACACCAATACTTGCTTTTACGCCTTCGGGGTAATCGCGGGTAAAAACAGCGCGACAAATGTCGGCTACATACTTTTATATTGCTTAATACAAGGATATACCCATGAGAAATTACGACCTAACACCACTTTACCGCAGTGCCATTGGATTTGACCGTTTAGCCCAACTTGCTGAACATGCCGCGTCGAACAAAGGCAATACCGGTTACCCACCTTATAATATCGAACTACTTAATGAGCATCGTTATCGTATTACGATGGCTGTGGCAGGCTTTAGCATGGCAGAGCTTGATATCACCAGCGAAGGCGATAAATTATTAGTAAAAGGTACAAAAGCAGAACAAAGCGCTGAGCGCCAATACTTGTATCAAGGTATTGCGGAGCGTGGATTCGAACGTACATTCCAGCTAGCAGATTACGTTACCGTGATTGGCGCCGATCTTGAAAATGGATTGCTCAACATTGATCTTAAAAGAGAGATCCCTGAAGCTTTAAAACCGCGAAAGATAGAAATAGGGGCTAGCCGCACGCTGGAAGCCAATTAAACATAGTTTCCCTGGCGATGCTTAAGCGCTAAACAAAAAAGGAGTCAAATGACTCCTTTTTTAGTGGGTAAATTTCATCACTTCGTTAGGGATGAAAGTTTGTTAAACGCGCATCGACTTATCACCGCGAGCAAGGCCAACAACACCTGAACGAGATATTTCAATCACTTTTGTTACATCGGCTAATGCAGCGATACCTGCGTCAAGTTTGTCACTGGTGCCGACTAACTGCACCGTGTATAGGCCTTTATTTACATCGACAATTTGTCCACGGAAAATATCCGCAAGCCGCTTAACCTCTTCACGAAAATCACTTTGCGCTTTGACTTTTATCAGTGCGACTTCTCTTTCAACATGCGCAGATTCAGTAATGTTTGACACTTTTAACACATCAATAAGCTTATGTAATTGCTTTTCAATTTGTTCAAGTACCGCTTCGTCTGCTTTGACTGAAATGGTCAAACGCGATAACGTTTTGTCGTCTGTGGGAGCCACAGTTAGCGTTTCAATATTGTAACCGCGCTGAGAGAAAAGCCCAACAACACGAGAAAGTGCGCCCGGTTGGTTTTCAAGTAATACACATATAATTCGACGCATTAGCTTTTCTCCGTTTTACTTAGCCACATTTCATTCATCGCACCGCCACGAATTAGCATTGGATAAACGTGCTCAGTTTCATCGACGTGAATGTCTACAAAGACTAACTTGTCTGTCATCGAAAATGCTTTTTCTAAGCCTGACTCCAGCTCTGCTGGATCGCTAATTGTCATGCCCACATGGCCATAAGCTTCGGCAATTTTTGCAAAATCAGGCACTGAATCCATATAAGACTGAGAATGACGACCAGCGTAAATCATGTCTTGCCACTGCTTCACCATTCCGAGGAAGTGATTATTTAAATTAATAATTTTCACTGGAATACCATATTGCAATGCAGTTGATAACTCTTGGATATTCATTTGAATAGAGCCATCACCGGTGACACAAATAACGGTTTCATCTGGCTTTGCTAGTTTAACTCCCATCGCGGCGGGTAAGCCAAAGCCCATTGTGCCAAGGCCACCTGAGTTAATCCAACGACGCGGTTTATTAAACGGGTAATAAAGGGCGGCAAACATCTGGTGTTGACCCACATCTGATGCGACATATGCATCACCATTGGTTAATTTATGCATGACCTCGATTACCTGTTGAGGTTTTATTCTTTCGGCAGATGTTTGGTATGCCAAACTTTTGCGCGCGCGCCACTGAGTAATCTCATTCCACCAATGGTCATTGGCTGCAGCATCATTAATGCCATCATCATTGGCTTCCATTTGTTTTAGCATTTCATCTAAAACTTTGTCTGCGGAGCCCACAATCGGGATATCAACTTTAATCGTTTTTGAGATAGACGAAGGGTCAATGTCGATGTGTAAAATAGTGGCATTAGGACAGTATTTTTCAACGTTATTGGTGGTCCGGTCATCAAAACGTACACCAATACCAAAAATAAGATCACTGTTATGCATGGTCATATTCGCTTCATAACAGCCATGCATTCCAAGCATTCCAACGCTATTGGCGTGGGTACCAGGAAACGCTCCGAGACCCATTAATGTACAAACCACCGGGATCCCTAGTTTTTCAGATAGACTCAGAATTTGCTGTTCACAGCCAGAAATTACAGCGCCGCCACCCACATAGAGTACCGGTTTTTTTGCCGCTAATAATGCTTGAAGGCCGCGGCGAACTTGGCCTTTATGGCCAGAAGTCGTAGGGTGATAAGATCGCATCGAAATATCTTCAGGATATTGATAATCAAATAAGATCTGTGGGTTCATACAATCTTTTGGAACATCAACGACGACGGGGCCTGGACGTCCACTTGACGCTATAAAAAATGCTTTTTTGATAATAGCAGGGATATCTCGAGGATCAGTGACTAAAAAACTGTGTTTAACCACTGGGCGGGAAATACCAATCATGTCGCACTCTTGAAAGGCATCATTACCAATGAGATCGCTATGCACTTGGCCTGAAATAACGACTAAAGGGATAGAGTCCATATATGCCGTTGCAATACCGGTAATGGTATTTGTAGCGCCAGGACCTGATGTGACAAGTACAACACCAACGTCACCCGTTGCTCGAGCATAACCATCAGCCATATGTACGGCAGCTTGTTCATGCCTTACAAGGATGTGTTCGATACTCGAACTTTCATGCATCGCATCGTATATATCAAGGACTGATCCACCGGGATAGCCAAAAATATGCTTAACACCTTCGTCGATAAGAGAACGGACAACCATACTGGCGCCTGATAGCTTCTCCATATTAATTCCTTTCTTTGTTACCGCGTTGTTATGCAGTAATCGCAACAGCGACGGTAATCGCTCTAATATTAAGCTTGGACGGTTATCCTTACTCGCGTTTGCCGTTGATTTAAGTTCAAACTAGGGTTTGTAACTTCATCTATGGGGCTAAACTTCATTTGAAGTTAAATTTATAATATAAAATAACCAAATGATTACAAGAACTAATTGCACAAAAATCGTTCTAAATTGTGAACTTTCAATATTGTAGAAAGGAATGCTTAGCAAAAGCTAAGATTTGAATAGATTATCAAACGTTGAAATTTTAGGCTGGAAAAGCCTGTTTAGGTTAGTAACAAAAATAGGCTACTAGCCCAAACTTAAGCCGTTACGCATCCATTAGTGGCGATGATAAACTGTAGCGCTTTATTTACGTGAGTTCACGTTTACAGAAAAATTGACAGACTCCCACCAGTATAATGGCGCTAAGCATTAAACCCGCAAAAGGTACTGCGGTGCCGTTATAGAACAGCGCCAATAAAGGGCCTGCCAGTGCACCACAGCCAAACCTTAATGTGCCAATAACGGCAGATGCAGTGCCAGTTTCTTGTTGGAACTGCATCAATACAATTGAATCGGCATTAACTGACATGATCCCTAAAGAGGCCATTAAAGGGAGAAGCATCAACACAGTAAATACATAGTTTAATTCTAATAAGTTAACTGACAATAACCCGATAGCGGCGAATGTGCCTACAATGCTAGATGCTCGCAACATTCGTCTAGAACCATAGCGCCCTACAATGCGGCTGTTGACAACATTGGCGAGCATGAGTGCACCAACATTGGTGCTGAATAAAATCGCAAATAATGATTGGTCAAGGCCAAATACCTCCATATAGACAAAAGGGGAGGCCGTTAAATAACAGAAAAAAGCAAATGCGGTCAGTACGCCACTGGCAATATTGAGTTTAACTCCCGGTTTAGTGAGCACCGCAGCGTAGGCACCTAAAAAAGATTTTTTACTGCGTTGGGTTGTATCAGTATCGCTTGGCAGCTTCAGTTTTAAACCAACAAAAAACAATAAAATAAAAGCGTAGAAGGCCAGAATAAAGAAAATTAAATGCCAGTCACCTAGCTGTAAAATAAGGCTACCAATACTTGGGGCAATAAGGGGCGCTAGCATCATCATGAGGCTGACATAAGACATGCCTTTGGCAGTATTGTTGCCGTATAACTCTCTGATATAACCTGGGACAACAACTGTGGCCGCTGCGCCGATAAAAGCTTGTAAGAACCTCAGTGCTAAAAATGTTTCAATAGTTTGCACAAATGCCAAAGCAAAACTAATCAACATAAAACCAGCTAAGCCAATAATCACCATTCTACGACGACCATAGCGGTCAGCTAGTGGCCCAAAACAGAGCATACCTAAAGAGTAACCTGCTAAATATATACTCAATGACTGCTGAACCAAGGTGATACCGGTATCAAAAGTACTTGCAAGCGCGGCCATTGCCGGCAGATACATATCAATAGCCAATGGGGTTATGGCTACAATTGCTGATAGCATTGGGATCAATAATGCAAGGTTGGGGATCCCGGGCTGATTGTTGGTCTTTATGCTGTTGTTCAAGCTTACCTCGTTAAATTTGCTTTTAGAGCTTCTGGTTCATCGATAGAACCCACACTCTAATGCTCGATTAAAAGGATAGAGTTCAAGCTTTTATTAAATATTCGCCGTTATTTTATCGCTTAAGTCACATTTTACCAATCCTATAACTTAGGAAATAACTCGGATATATCTGTGTATTTGTAACCAAATCTTAGTTTATAACTGATTGATACATTGTTGTGATTTAAATTAATAAAAATACAACATAATTGTGCTAATCGAATTTAAGTGGCTGGGCTTAATGAGCATGAGCTGGTTGCGACAAGCTGACAAAGCCCGTTGCAAGGAGGATAATTGACTGAGAAACTCTGGCTAATTATTGAGCCAAATAAACGGTTCTCGACGAGAACCCCCAAAAATAAAAAAACTCCATCACAATTGTAATGGAGTTTTTTAGCACTTAAGTAAGGTTAATTAACTAAGAGGCTTAAATAACCTTAAGTAAAGGCTTAGAAACCGCGAGGAAGTTGACCTTTACCCGCTAGTTTTTCACGCCAAAGTTCTTTTGGTGTTTTGCCACCGTTTTTTGCTACAGGCTTTGACGCCTGTTTAGCAGGGGCTTTCTTGGCTGAAGGTTTTGCAGTAACTTTCTTTTCAGCTTTAACTGCAACAGAAGCTGTATCGCCGCCAATTTCAGCTAACATTGCTTCTAAATCACTGAAGCGTAATGATTTACCGCCATCGATTTTGTACCAGCTACCTTTCTGTTCGATTTTAACAGTTTGACCTTCTTGCTTTGCAAGTGCGGCCTCAAGTGTGCTGATGACCTGTTCTTTGGTCAGTTTAGACATATTAGTAACCTGTTTGTTTTGTGTTTACACGAAGCTTTGGAGGGATTTTATCGTTTAATGCACTAAAAAGTCCAATTTTCAGCATATATCGGTGCATTTTTATGAAGTTCTGAACATTTTTTAGCAATAAAGTGGTCTAAATTTACCCGTTAGTGGGGAGGTTCGACTACTCGCTAGGTTTCTGAACTCCCAAAATTATGAGGTTAGTGGCGTTTTATTTAACTTGTAATGGCTTGTTGAGGGATAAAAAGGGAGAATACAAAATGAAACAATGACAATTTTAGGTGACGCAATGACCCGAACAGAACTATGCCAGTACTTGGCACAATACCTTAAAATCGATACGTTTAAAGATTATGCTCCAAATGGCTTGCAGGTCGAAGGCACTAACGAGATCAAAACCATTGTGACAGGTGTTACGGCTTGCCAAGCATTAATCGATAAAGCGATAGAGTTAAACGCCGACGCTATTATTGTGCACCATGGGTTCTTTTGGAAAAGTGAACCAGAGATCATTGTTGGTATGAAGCAAAAGCGGATAAAAGCGCTGCTAATAAATGACATTAATTTATTGGGTTACCACTTGCCGCTTGATGCCCACGAAGATGTTGGTAATAACGCGCAACTAGGCAACATTATCGGTATTGATAACGCACGCGTCATTGAAGGTTATGCTCAAGGCTTAATGTGGCGTGGTGAGTTAAGTGTGCCCTCTAGCGCAGGAGAGCTTAAACAGGCTATTTCGCATGCTTTGTCGCGCGAGTGTTTACACCTTGGTAATGAACAAGGTTTAGTGGAAACGGTTGCTTGGTGCAGCGGCGGCGCGCAAGATTATATAGATATTGCTGCGTCGTTAGGAATTGATGCATTTATTAGTGGCGAAGTGTCTGAGCGGACTTATCATTGCGCTGTAGAGCAAAATATTCAATATTATGCAGCTGGGCATCATGCAACAGAATTATACGGTATACAGGCATTAGGTAAGCATTTAGCTGACAAATTTGAGCTTACACATCACTTTGTTGATATTAGTAACCCAGTTTAACCCTGTGATCTTGTTGGATAGCTATAAAAAAGCCGCTCAATCGAAGAGCGGCTTTTTTAATAAGCGAAAACGGCCTTTATTGAGCGGAGCTTACATCACTCGCATACCCGGTTTAGCGCCTGCATGTGGTTCTAAAATCCAGATATCTTTTCCGCCAGGTCCAGCAGCTAATACCATGCCTTCAGATTCACCAAACTTCATTTTTCTCGGTGCAAGGTTGGCCACCATAACAGTGTGTTTACCAATTAAATCTTCTGGCGCATAAGCCGATTTAATGCCTGCAAACACTTGTTTGGTTTCGCCGCCTAAATCAAGTTCTAAACGCAGTAGTTTGTTGGCTTTTTCAATATGCTCAGCTTTAGCAATGAGTGCAATACGTAAATCGACCTTAGCAAAGTCATCAAAAGTGATTTCAGGTGCTAACGGCTCTTTTTCAAGTTCTGTTTGCACTTGCTCAGCTTTAGGGGCTTTGGCTTCTGCAACTTGAAGGTTTTCAGTTGACGCTTCAATAATCGCCTCAATACTCTTCATTTCAATACGTTGCATTAACGCTTTAAACTTAGCAATTTCATGGCCTGCTAAATCTTGGTTTAAATTGTCCCAAGTTAAGGTTAACTGCAGGAAGCTTTCAACTTTTTCAGCTAACTGAGGCAATACTGGTTTTAGGTAAGTGACTAAAATACGGAATAAGTTAAGTGCATTACTACAAACTTGATGCGCTTCTTCTTGTTTTGCTTCGTCTTTGATTAACTGCCAAGGTGCAGCATCGGCAACATAAGCGTTCGCCATATCGGCAAGTGCCATGATTTCACGCATCGCTTTACCGAATTCACGGGTTTCATACAGTTCAGCAATGAGGTCCTGTTTAGCTAAGAAGGCGTCGGTTAACGACATGTCGTTAACTTTAGCTAGCTTACCTTCAAAGCGTTTACTGATAAAACCTGCGGTGCGAGATGCTAGATTGACCAGCTTACCGACTAAATCTGAATTTACACGTTGAGCAAAATCTTCAAGATTTAAGTCTAAATCATCAACACGGCTATTTAATTTAGCGGCGTAGTAATAACGCAGATACTCAGGGTCTAAGTTGTCTAAGTAAGTGCGCGCTTTAATGAAAGTGCCTTTTGATTTAGACATTTTGGCACCGTTAACTGTAACGTAACCATGTGCAAAAACGCTTGTTGGTTTACGCACACCAGCACCATCTAGCATTGCAGGCCAGAATAAACCGTGGAAGTTAACGATATCTTTGCCAATAAAGTGGTAAAGCTCGGTGGTTGAGTCTTTACTCCAATATTCGTCAAAGCTTAGGTCGTCGCGTTTGTCACATAAGTTTTTGAAAGAACCCATGTAACCAATTGGTGCGTCTAGCCATACATAGAAAAATTTACCTGGTTGCTCTGGGATCTCAAAACCAAAGTAAGGGGCATCACGAGAGATATCCCACTGTTGTAGGCCTTGGTCAAACCATTCTCTTAGCTTGTTAGCAATTTCTGGCTGCAGTGAGCCTGAAGATAACCATTCACCAAGCATGGTTTCAAATGCTGGTAGGTCAAAGAAAAAGTGTTCACTGTCTTTCATTACAGGTGTTGCACCTGAAACGGCCGAATAAGGGTTGATTAAGTCTGTTGTGCTATATGTAGCGCCACAGTTGTCACAGTTGTCGCCGTATTGGTCTTCACTCTTACATTTTGGGCAAGTGCCTTTTACAAAACGGTCAGGTAAAAACATCGATTTTTCAGGGTCAAATAACTGTGAAATAGTTTTGGTTTTAATATAACCCGCATCACGTAACTTTAGATAAACATCGCTAGCCAGTTGACGGTTTTCATCACTGTGGGTGCTGTGGAAATTGTCAAATTGTATATTAAAGTCTGCAAAATCTTTTTCATGTTCTTGTTGAACTTGCGCAATCATCTCTTCAGGGGTAATACCCAATTGTTGAGCTTTGAGCATGATCGGCGTGCCATGAGCGTCATCTGCACAAATGTAATGACATTCATGCCCTCGAAGCTTTTGGTAACGAGACCAAATATCAGTTTGAATATACTCAAGCATGTGGCCTAAATGAATTGGGCCATTTGCATATGGAAGTGCACTAGTGACTAAGATTTTACGTTGTGTGTTTGACATCTTTTCTCGAAATCGCTGGGAACCTAAATAGAATGGCATAGATACTAACCGATCCTGTGGATAGTTTCATTAAATCCAAGCGTAACTGTGGTAAATCTAGACTAATGTTTAGCTGAAATTCTGTTACAATTGCCCAAATCTTATTTAGGGGGTCTACATTTTGTCTTCATCTCACCCAAACTATCATCTGAACGATGATCTTCTCGGTCCTGTTTTAGCCATTCTTGATTCATTCCAAGATCCATATTTGAACAAAAGCTTTTTAAGCGCTGGCATGGTGACTAAACTTGCCATTGAAGGTAAGCGCTTACAGCTGGGTCTATGTTTTTCATATCCTTGTCAAACGCAATATCAAGATATCGTTATGGCGGTAACAAAACAGTTAGCGGTACTCGATGCCATTGATGAAGTAGAATGTGAAATTGATTTCCAACCTGAGTCGGTATCAGCGATTAGTGCGGTTGAGCCACTGCCTAATATTCGACAAATTATTGCGGTTGCTTCTGGCAAAGGTGGGGTAGGTAAATCTACTACAGCAGTTAACCTTGCGTTAGCGCTAGCGGCTGAAGGTGCCCGTGTCGGGATTTTGGATGCCGATATTTATGGCCCATCAATTCCGATGATGTTAGGTGTTGAAAGCTTTAAGCCTGTTTCACCAGACGGTAAAATTATGACCGCCGCTAATGCCCATGGTATTACAGCTCAATCAATCGGATTTATGGTTGAAGGCGATCAAGCTGCGGTATGGCGTGGCCCTATGGCAGCTGGTGCCCTGGTGCAATTATTAACCGAAACCCAGTGGCCTGAGTTAGATTACATGATTATCGATATGCCACCAGGAACCGGCGATATTCAACTTACACTATCGCAAAAAGTTCCGGTAAGCGGCGCGGTAGTGGTAACAACACCTCAAGATATTGCACTTGCTGACGCTAAAAAAGGCGTAAGCATGTTCCAAAAAGTGAATATTCCAGTATTGGGTATTGTTGAAAACATGAGTTTCCATTTATGCCCTGAATGTGGTCATAAAGAACATCCTTTTGGCGCCAATGGCGGCGAGAAGATGGCAACACGTTATAATGTCCCATTGCTGGGACAATTACCTTTACAACTTAATATCCGAGAAGATGTCGACAAAGGCACGCCAACAGTTGTAGCAGATAGTGAGTGTCAAGTTTCTAGTATATATCGCGAAATTGCCCGTAAAGTCGGAGCTCAATTAGCGTTATGTCAAGCGCAATCTAAAGTGTCAATTAGTATATCGGACGATGAGTAGGTTTTAAAATGAATTCAAAAGAATGTGTTGTAATTGGAATCGCGGGTGCATCTGCTTCAGGTAAGAGCCTGATTGCAAATACTATCTATGAAGAGTTATGTCGTGACTTAGGCACTGATCAAATCGGTGTTATTGCTGAAGATGCTTATTATCGAGATCAAAGTCATTTGTCGATGGAAGAGCGAGTTTTAACTAACTACGATCATCCAAAAGCCCTCGACCATGAGCTTTTATGTCAACACTTACAACAGCTTAAAAATGGTGAGTCAGTCGATATTCCAGTGTACAGTTATACTGAACATACCCGTACAGCAGAAATAGAAACACTGACACCAAAGAAAGTGATTATCCTCGAAGGGATTTTACTACTCACCGATCCAGCTTTACGTGATCAAATGGACGCCAGCGTATTTATGGATACACCACTTGATATCTGTTTCATGCGCCGCTTGTCTCGTGACGTTGCTGAGCGCGGTAGAACAATGGAATCGGTGATGTCTCAATACACTGAAACAGTACGTCCTATGTTCCTACAGTTCATTGATCCATCTAAGCAGTACGCCGATATTATTGTGCCGCGTGGTGGTAAAAATCGTATTGCCACCGACATATTAAAGGCACGTATTCAGCACCTGTTAGCTAAATAAGCGTGCTTTTTCATTGCTAATGAAAATGTGTGGCTAATAGTGATAAAGGACTTTAACAACTATGTGTCTAATTCGTATCGATATTAAACAATGTTTGGACTATAACAGCCTTGTTATGCCTACTCATCTAAGCGTTGATTTTACGGTTAGTGAACAATATCGACACTTTACAGACCTTAGTGGCTTTTATCGCTATTTAGGCTCGTTAGTTAATGACAATGGACTACAACTGAACAGCAAACAAAACCGCGTGGCTAGTAAGAGGCTAGACAGTTAAATGCCAACGGTATGGGTTAATGGCCAAGCAGACGCCTTTATCAATCCCTTTGATAGAGGCCTAGCATACGGCGATGGTCTTTTTGCCACCATGCGGGTACACAAAGGTGAGGTTCAATTTATTGAATCTCACTTTTTGCGATTAGCTCAAGGAGCGCTGCGCCTAGGCTTTCAATGGCAACCATCCACCTCATTGAAACAGCGATTGTTACAATGTGCCGCTGATCATCCTCAATCTTGTATTAAAATTTTGTTGTCGCGTGGAGTGGGAGGCCGAGGTTATATGCCAGTTACTTCGAACCCAGCGATTAATGAAATTATTTCAGTGCATCCGATACCTGATATTTATGCAAATTGGCAACAGGCCGGTATTAACCTACAAACAGCTGATGTTTTGCTAGCAAGGCAACCGCGTTTAGCCGGAATTAAGCACTGTAATCGACTCGAGCAGGTGTTAATCAAATCTGCCCGTTTAGACAACACAGCCGATGATTGGTTAGTTCTCGATAGTCAACGTAATATAATTGAATCATCGATGGCCAACTTGTTTTTTCATACCGAGACTGGCATTGTCACCCCTAAATTGTCACACGCTGGCGTTGCTGGCATGATGCGAGAGCAAGTGATTTATAAATTGCTTGAAATGAAATTTGAGGTATCAATTACCGATTTTCACATTGATTTACTTCCTATGGTCAAACACGTTTTTATGACCAATAGTTTACTCGGTGTTGTTGATATCAATAAAATAAACCAACAGCCTTTTAAAAAGGCGGCATACACTTCTTTATTAAAAGAGCAGTTAAACCTGACATTATGAGAAAATTCTTTATTGGCTTTTTAGTAACGACTTTTACGTTACTAACCATCGCTACAGTCGGTGGTTATTGGGGCTACCAATCCATACTGGCGTTTGGCCAGAGTCCGTTAAATACCTTAAACAAATTAGACTTAGAGATTAAAAGAGGGACTTCTTTTAATCAGTTTTCCAATATTTTAGTTGAAAAAACATTAATTGATGATGCATGGAAACTTAAATTATTGGTGCGCCTAACACCTCGTTTAGCAAACATTAAGTCAGGCCTATATGAGGTAAGCCCACAAGATACGGTTAATAGTTTGCTTGAAAAACTGGTTAGTGCAGACGAAAAATCCTTTTCGTTCACTTTAATCGAAGGGCAAACAGTCAAAGAATGGAGCCTAATGTTAGCGCAGCAACAGCGGCTTAAATTTGACCTTAATGTATTTAATGAAGTGCTGAAAAATAATGGTGATGACTCGGGGTTAGTTGAAGGAAAGTTTTTCCCTGAAACCTACCATTACCGAGCTAACGCAACTGCTAACCATTTTATTCAAACCAGTTACCTTAAAATGCAGACTGAGCTAAATAAAGCATGGGATACTCGACAAGAAGGCTTGCCGCTTAAATCGCCTTATGAGCTTTTGATTTTAGCCTCAATTATTGAAAAAGAGACCGGTCAGGCAAGTGAGCGCCCATGGATTGCCGCGGTATTTATCAATCGACTGCGTAAAGGGATGCGTTTACAAACAGACCCTACAGTGATTTACGGGATGGGCGAACGTTTCAATGGCAACATAACTCGTCAAGATTTGCGTGAGAAAACCGCCTTCAATACTTATAGAATTAACGGGTTACCACCAACACCAATTGCAGCTCCAAGTCTTGCTGCTTTAAACGCTGCAGCAAACCCTGCCGATGTTGAATACCTATATTTTGTGTCAAAAAATGATGGTAGCCATATTTTTTCCAAAACGCTGTCTGAGCATAATCGAGCAGTGAATAAATATCAGAGAAACCGATGAAAACAGAATCAACCGTGGTTAGAAACGCACAGTTTATCGTGATCGAAGGCCTTGAAGGGGCGGGAAAATCAAGCGCCATAGCACTGGTTCGAGATTTTATTGAAAAACACACAGGCCAGGCACCTGTGTGTACACGTGAACCAGGTGGAACACCGTTAGCTGAAAAAATGCGAGACTTGGTAAAAATTGCCGATGAGACAGACCCTTTATGTGACGAGGCCGAATGTCTAATCTTTTACGCTGCTCGCGCGCAGCTCATTGCAAATGTAATCAAGCCTGCACTGGCTGAAGGTCAATGGGTGCTTGGCGATCGGCATAATTTGTCGTCACTTGCCTACCAAGGCGGTGGTCGTGGTTTAATGCCATTAGTATCAGCAATTAGTGATGCAACTTTAAAAGGTTTTAAGCCAGATCTGACCCTGTATCTTGATATTGACCCCAAACTGGGTTTAGCCCGTGCAGCCAGCCGCGGTGAGCTAGACCGGATTGAGGTACAAGAAATAGCGTTCTTTAATCGCGCTCGTGAGACATTCTTGTCTTATGCCGACAATGACGACTCAATTATGATTATTGATGCTAGCCAAAGCTTGGCGGAAGTGCATAAAGACATTATTGCAGTACTCCAAAATCAGGCTTGGTGATATGCATAATTTACCTTGGTTAAAGGCTGCACATGACGGCTTTATTGCGCAGCTTAATCGACAACAGGTTGCCCATGCATACTTGGTTGGTTTAGATGCGGGTTATGGCGGCGAAATGTTAGCTTTAGACATGGCTGGGGCGGCGTTATGTAGCCAAATAGGGCAGTCAGGGGCTTGTGGTAACTGTAAAAGTTGTCAGCTACAGTCAGCTAATAGCCATCCAGATTTTTACCAAATTGAAGCTGATGGTTCCCAGATAAAAGTGGACCAAATCAGAACACTATGTCAAAAGTTGACCTCGACATCGCAGCAAGGTGGCCGAAGAGTTGCTGTGATCCTCAATTGTGAACGCTTAAATCAAGCGTCTGCCAATGCGTTGTTGAAAACGTTAGAAGAGCCTGGCAAAGATATTGTGTTGTTATTACAAGCCAATATGCCGAGCCGACTAATGGCAACAATTAGCAGTCGATGTCAGCGTATTCAAGTGAAAATACCAACCAGGCTAGAGGTTAAAACTTGGTTGGCTGATGCGTTAAAAGTGTCTGATGATTTTAGCTGGTGCTTACCGGTTGTGGGTGGCCCTTTAGCCTTGGTTTCTGCTGTTGAGAGCGGACGTTATCAAACACTTTTAGATTTTAGAAAAGCCTGGGCGCAAAGTTTGTCGTCAGGTCATCTCTGTGATACTTTACAAATTGTAACTGAAAAGCAAGTTTCTGATGCTATTAAAGTTTTATATTTGGTATTACATCGAAAGCTTATAAAAGATCAAAATTTAGACCCTCTAAAACGCACTGCATTAGCTGCATTTTGTGCCGATGTTATGCAACAAGAAAAGCGTTTATCTGTAATGTCTACCGTAAATTCGTTAGGGTTATTTGAAGGGCTCATCATTGAGTATACTAAGTTAATAGGCCGCTAAAATATTATGACAAATCTCGTCGTTAACTATACAACTGTTCACCAGCTTTACAGGGCCTATATGCCTTTTATTAAACCTGCTGGGCTGTTTATCGACACCACTGATGTGTATTTTCTTGGCCAAAGTTTGTCGGTGAGTTATCAATTACCTGGCGCGGTTGAACAAATGCAGTTTGAGGCCGTTGTAGTGTGGATAAATCCGCTGGGTGCTTCTGGTGGTCGACCTGCGGGAGTCGGAGTAAAGATATCATCTGAACCCGACTTACATAAACATCATATCGAACAGCAACTCTCTGCGGTACTTTCATCTGGAGATTTGACCTGCACAATGTAGCTCGGTAGACTTGCTCTCTTTTTAGCTAGCAGGACTTTCTTGTGCTTATCGATTCACATTGCCATTTAGACCGCCTTAAAACTGCCCCTGACCAAGATACATTACAGCAAATTATTGATGCCGCCAAAGCACGTGATATTGCGTATTTTCTATGTGTCAATGTTAGGCAGCAAGGCTTTATTGACATGAAGCAAAAAATGGCGGCATTTGATGAGATTTTTCTCTCGGCAGGTGTGCACCCTCTAGATGTGCAGGATGGACTTAATGTTGAAGAAATAGAGTCATTTGCACGTGACGAAAAAGTTGTGGCGGTTGGAGAAACCGGCTTAGATTATTTTTATGCCAATGAGACTAAGTTGCTGCAGCAAACTTGTTTTGAACAACAGATTGATCTCGCCGTTAAAGTAAACAAACCACTGATTATCCATACCCGAGATGCTAGAGAAGACACGATCAACTTTCTTAAACGCGGTAATGCCGATAAAGTTGGCGGCGTATTACATTGTTTTACTGAAGACTGGGATATGGCTAAAGCAGCCATTGATTTAGGTTTTTATATTTCAGTGTCGGGGATTGTGACCTTTAAAAACGCAGGTGATTTGCGTAACGTGATCCGCAAAGTACCAAAAGACAGATTATTAGTTGAAACCGATTCACCTTATCTTGCGCCAGTGCCGCATCGTGGCAAAGAAAATCAACCTGCTTTTGTGAGAGATGTTGCCGAGTTTGTTGCTCAATTAAGAGCTGAAAAATACGCCGACCTAGCTGACTACACAACAGAAAACTTTTTTAGACTGTTTAAGGATGCAGCTCGTTTAGCAGGTCGCTAGTGTTATCCATCTTTATGGGTTCTAATTAAAATAGCCAAGCTATATTGTGTTATAAAGCATAGGCTTTAGTGGTTTAGGGCGCCGATGAAAACTGACCAAATCAGTTGCTACCATAGAAGGGTAATGCTATTAGCATTGCCCTTTTTTGCTATTAATTACGGCGTGTTCTTTCATCAGTTAATGTTATTAGAGCGCTGTATTTTGGCTTAATATTAACTGACACTAATGAGGCTCAGTACTGTATTTGTTCAATTTACAGGAGCATAGCTGTTTTGTAATGGTGATGTCTTTTCATCTATAGCTTGGCGCTTCTATAATCGTGTAATTTTCAGCATTCGTTGCACGTGCTGTGGTTCACACTTGCTAGAATTTACTGAGATGGCAAATTTTAGACAAAAAAAGACCCAAAACTATCCAGTTGTTTTGGGTCCAGGGGAATGGCTCTCAAGGAGCCGTGCGCTACTGGTATTAACCGCAAGGGTTAGAAACTGTTGTTTACTCAAACTCAGTAATGACTAATGTAATTGAGTGTAGTAGAGCATCGTTGATTCAGCCTGTTTTTTTTAGTAAGCGTGCTGCCTAAATGTAAGTAAATATTACTCGCTTGGGTAGCGTGCAATCTTGTCTTTTACTAAGTCTCTGGGAAGATTGTTTTTTAACTTGTTCCCAAGGTGCTTGACCATGCCTAAAGAACAACCAGCATAACTTACAACTGTTTCGCCCCGTGGTGGGACTTTTTCAAGTAACGCAATATCTCTGCCCATAAGGAATGCTTGTGCTTCAGCATCTGACAACTCAACGGTAGTAGGTGTTGTTAAGGCTGAAATGGCTTCATGCTTAATTTTGAAGCCTTTTTTTAATGCATCAGCGAGTTTCATGCCAATACGTTGAAAGCGCATTTTACCGATAAATGGTTGAAATAGAGCAGGAAATAGCCAAAATTCTGCATCACGGACGTATACATCAGCTTCTTTGGGTAGTGTTATTTCAAATGCAGTTTTAAGGTATTGTGTTAGTTCAGTAACTTGTTTGGCTGAAGCTTTTTTAAATGGAAAGTTCTTTTGTGTTCTCGGTGCAGGCAGTAGTCGTTCTACGCTGGCTGTTTTTCTAATCTTAGCCACAAAAAAACCTTCACTATCATATATTTGTGGCCAAACATGTAAAAAACCTTCAGCAGTACAAGCTTTATCTGCTTCAGGAAATAATGTGGATAGATTTATAAACTCTACAGCATGGGGGTAACGTTGTTTTAAATACAGACATACTTCTTGGTTTTCTTTGCGGCTTAAGGCACACGTCGAATAAACCAGCTCTCCACCCGGTTTTAACGCTTGGAATGCAGAGTCAATCAGCTCTTTTTGTGTGTTGACAATGCCTTTTACGTCGTTGTTGTCCCAGTTTTTTAATGCGTCAGGATCTTTTCTGATCGTGCCTTCGCCGCTGCAAGGTGCATCAAGTAAAATCGAATCAAACGATTCATACATATATTCGCCAAAAACACGGGCATCAAAATGGGTTAGGGCACAGTTAGCAACGCCCATTCTTGCGATGTTGGCATGCAGTACTTTTACGCGACTAGCGGAGTATTCGTTGGCAACAAGCAAGCCTTGGTTGCCCATTAACGCCGCGATCTGGGTGGTTTTTGAACCTGGCGCTGAAGCCATATCAAGTACATATTGCTGCGAAGAGTTATGAGCCTGTGCAAATAGCGCGGTTGGCGGTAACATCGAGCTGGCTTCTTGAATATAAAATAGCCCTTGCAAATGCTCAATAGTATTCCCCAATTGAACTTTATGCTCCTGTTCAATCCAATAACCATTTTCGCACCAAGGAATGGCTGTGAACGTCCATCCCTTTGGTTGCATAAGTGCGATAAAGTCTGCTGTAGATATTTTTAGTGTATTGACTCGTATAGAAAGGCGTAAAGGCTTGTTGCTATAACGAATAAAGTCTTCCATGGTGAGGTGAGAAGGAAGATCATGTTCAATGCTACTGATAAAATTCTGATTTAAATGAGCCATATGCCAAAGATAATGCGATAAAGTAATCAGATTATAACCCTAAACAGCGATATAGTGGGAGTCATGTATATGTGTGCACTTACTTGTATTAGAAAAGGAATGCGACTTCAGTGTTAAATAAGATATGGGTTGGCTTTTTTGTGATTGCGCTTGGTGCAATTTTAATCAAGCTGACGGGTGGTAATTATGCGGTACTCACTGAGAGTGTTGATGCTGTATTTAGCAGTGCAAAATTGGCGGCTGAAATTGCTATCGGTTTGATCGGTGTGCTTTGTCTTTGGATGGGGTTGATGCGGGTAGGCGAGAAAGCAGGAGTGGTTAGTTTTTTTTCTAGTGCTTTTGAGCCACTATTATCACGTTTGATGCCAGAAGTGCCGCGCGGCCATCCCGCTTATGGCAGTGTTACTATGAATTTAACCGCCAACATGCTTGGTTTAGATAACGCCGCAACGCCGCTAGGCTTAAAAGCTATGCAAGACTTACAGAATTTAAACCCTGTTAAACACGTGGCAACTAATGCGCAAATCTTATTTTTAGTCCTTAATACCTCTTCAATTGCTTTGGTTCCTGTAACGGTGTTTTTATATCGTGCTCAGCAAGGTGCAGCAGCACCGGCAGATATTTTTTTACCGATTTTGTTAGCAACCAGCGCATCGACTTTAGCTGGGGTTATGGCGGTGGCAATTGTGCAACGGTTATCTGTTTTTAATACAGTAGTGATAGCTTATGCGGCCGGCATATTTGCAACGTTATCAGCAATTATATTTTATTTATCAACACTGACGCTAAGTGCTGTTGGAGAAGTAAGTACAGCGATGGGCAATGGTATTTTATTGTTGCTCATTTTCAGTTTTATACTGGTGGCTGGGCTACGTAAAGTAGCGGTCTATGATGAGTTTATAGAGGGGGCCAAAGAAGGGTTTTCTCAGTCAATAAAGCTCATTCCCTATTTGCTGGCTATGTTACTTGCCATCGCGTTACTGCGCGCCTCTGGCGCACTAAATTATTTACTTGAAGTGTTAGCGACAATAGTCGCTTTTGCAGGCGGTGACACACGCTTTGTTGATGCTATGCCGACTGCCATTATGAAACCTTTTAGTGGCTCAGGAGCCAGAGCGATGATGTTAGAAACCATGCAGCATTATGGCGTGGACTCTTTTGCGGGAAGACTTGCGGCAATTTTGCAAGGCAGTACCGAGACGACATTTTATGTACTGGCTGTGTATTTTGGGGCGGTTGGGATCCGTAATGGCAGGCATGCATTAGCGTGTGGGTTGTTTGCCGATTTAGCTGGGATTATTGCTGCGGTTATTGTTTGCTATCAATTTTATGGCTAACTTTGGCTATTAAAATTTGTGGTTACAAACAGACGATACATAATCCGCGGCCTTTTAGTTTGCTTGCTAAGCAAGAGCTCGGTGGCTGACGGTTATGACATCGACCGCAGTCACGAGAAGCTAGAAATAAGGGGTTGAGGTATTGGTTTTTATTCTAATATTTATTAGTTTAAAATCTCAATTATGGTTTTACTTAGCTTGGCCAGCGATAGTTACAGGGTAAAACCATTGTATCTACCACTGGCTCTCAGTCTGTTAAATATTGCTCTATACTGAGCACGCGATATTGGGACTATTGAATAGTTGCAGTTTGTTTTGGAGCCCAATCAAGCCATTGTTCTTTGAGTTTATTGTGGATCATAAATGTGTGTTGCGGTGTCAGCATATTGCTAGGTGAGGTTTGCTCTTTTGTTGCAATGCCAATCCCGCCAACAAGAATCGACTCGAGTGAGTTTGTTTCTATTCTCGCCCCTGAGAATAAACCAAGGTTAAACTTCAAGCCTGATAAGTCCCAAAACACACTCGTTTGATTGATTAGGTGGCTAAATTGATTATCGACATGGGCTGTCATTTCTACCCCTGTTCCATCTTTCAGTAATTGGTAACTGTCGATTTGACCTACTTTTACTCCCCGAAAGAATAACGCCGTGCCGACACTGACCGAGCCGAGTTGATTATCGGTTAGGGTAAAGGTCAACGCATTATCAATATTGTGAAAGGGCTTGTCGATTAACCCTACAAAATTTGAGGTAACCTCTGTACTGTGGCCGGGCATTACTGAAATATATGGCCCTGTAATGAGCGTCTCAGGCGCTTCAATACCAGCAAGAGAGACTTTTGCGTTAACAATAGAATAGCTAGCATCTTTTTGGTTAAAATTGGCTGCGTACTCACCATAAAGGTAAGCAGAGACATTTAATTTAGTTAAATCTTTGCTGAGCTCCACCGACTGCACTTCACCAACTTTATGACCTAAATACTTGATTGAAGCATTTTCAGTTAAAGAAACTGAAGCTGGAAAGGTCAACGATATCGTTTTAGATTGACTTAAAGCGAGGAATTTAGAGTCATATAAATGCCGTCCACCATCAGTCACCGGCTCATCTAGTAACCCTAGGGTGATACCGCCCTTTATTGCTCCCTCTAATGGCGCCATTTCGACCTCAAGACCACTTAAACTTGCGTTGATTGATAAAGCACTGTTACGCCAATAAACCGTTTTTTCAGTCAGTAAGCTGTTAAAAGCTTTTTGAATACCGATATCAATTAAGAAGTTGTTCTGGTCACGTTGCCACTCAACAGCTTCAACTTGTCCAATTTGCATTTTTTTGTAGTAGACAGGCGAGCCTTTTGACACATCGGCAGCGTCTTTACTGGTTAGCTGCTGTTTAATTAATTGTTTATTACTAAAAAAATTGTCTGCATCACTTTGACTTGCAAATACATGCAATGAGTCGTTGTTGTTAAGTAGTTGTTCACTTTCACTTTTTACTAAACTTAATGCACCTTGCAATAGCGTGTTTAAATCTCGTGTTTTAACCGCTACACCATTTAAGTCGGCTTCTACAGACAATGCCGATTCAGCAACAAAATAGCTATCTTGGGTCATTAAAGTACTGAAATCGCCATCGACTTCAATTTCGTACATCACTTCGGTGAGTTCGCTATTGAGCTGACTCGAGATTACAGAACCGATTTTTATCTGTTTGTATCGCAACTCCGCCCCTGCCGTAATTCCAGGGTTTGTATCAGAATGTAAACTGAGTAGCAGCTTTTGGGCTGAAAGTGGTTCAGGTTTTTCTGTTAACAATGCATATTGCTGTCGAGGCTTTCCGGTTCCTGGTATAAAATTAATTACGCTGCCAGTTAATAACCTTTCTGGGTGGCGAACTCCGTTGAGAGATATTTCAGCACCTTCTAGCCAAAAGCTGGATGTGTCAGCTAGTAGTGCTTTATATTTATTGTCAATTTTGGCCTGCAGTGTCACACCGCTTTCGGTGAGTTCTTTATTGGTTATGTGACCGATTTTGATCCCGCGGAACATAATAGGGCTGTTACTGGCTACGGCTTCGTCACCATCGGTAAGCAGAGAAAACTCAATACCGCCAAAGGCGTCTGTTTTACTATCGTATAATGAAAAGCGTTGTTGATTCTTTGCTGGTTCAGATGCTTCATTACTGCTAAAGCTGATACCGCCAGCTAACAGTGATGCCAAGCTTTCACTGTGCACTTCTATGCCCGACAATGAAGCGTTAACGCTGAGCCCTGATACGTTCCAAAATTGCGAGTCAACTTTGACAAGGTTTGCATACTGATGCTGAATTAAAGCTGTTATGGTTATGCTATTAGCGTCATCTAAACGGTACCCAATAACTTGTCCGACCGGGATCTGACGATAAAAAAGAGGTGAACCTACATCTAAAGATCCGAGTCTTTCTGAGCTTAGGTCTACAATTAGCTCGCTTTCACCTGGAATGACCACCGGTGCAGTGATTTCCGCTTCAAAGTAAGAGTGCGACTCACCTTCACCTGGCAGTATTGAAATATAATTGCCTGAAAAAAGTGTATCGAGACCTTCAATGCCGGTAATAGAGGCTTTAGGTTTTACTAACCAAAACTTGGTTCCTTCATTTACAAAAGGTGAGGAGCGATAATCCATCACAACGTCGACGTTGACCCCCTGAAGCTGTTCATCAATACTAATATCTACAACTTTACCTACAGTTAAACCTTGGTATTTAACTAGCGTTTTGCCGATATCCATGCCATTGGCATTCGGAAAATGAATCCGCACCTCTAATCCGGACTCTTTTATACTTTTAACACCAAGCCAGGCGCCGAGCGCTAGGGCTATAATTGGCAGCAGCCAAATTGGCGAAAACAGTTTTTTCTTCACAATATTAGGTGCTTGTACATCAGTCATTTTTTGATTCCAGTCTGTCCCAGAGTAAGCGAGTATCAATCACTTTTGCAGCTAATTGTGTTAGCAAAATGACTAATGCAAATGCCGTCGCGGCAGGGGCGGGTTTAGCGTCAAGTAATTGGCCCATATTCACTACCGCAACGGTAAGCGAAATGACAAATAAATCTAACATGGACCAGCGTCCAATCCACTCAATAATATGAAACCCCATCATCAATTGATTTTTCTTGATGGGAAGGTTGAAGCTTATTGCAGATAAGTAAATGGTCAGGCCGACTATTTTTAGCAACGGCACTAAAATACTGGCGGTAAATAAGATGATGGCAATCGGCAGCATGTCGGTTTTAACAAGATGCGCAATACCTGAAAAAATAGTGTCTTGAGTTATCTGCCCTTGATTGGTTAGCGTGGTAATAGGGTACACATTAGCTGGTACCAACAATATGGCAGCAGTAATCAATAAAGCCCAACTTTTTTGCAAGCTGCCATAATCGCGCACGATAAGTTTTGTATCGCAGCGGCTACAGCATTCCGATTTAGCGCAAGTAACTTTATGGCAAGTAGGGCAACACGTTAGGCCAATTTCTTTGCCTAAAGTTGCAGTGCTTTCATTATCGCTCAAGGAAACTCCACATATGTTCTAGATCATACTCTCTTAATAGAAATAAATTCATTACAAACAATATAGTAAAACAAAACGTACCAAACCCAAATGACACAGTAGCAAAATCAGCCAAGTTAAAGGCCGCGACTAAAAAGCTAATGACATATATTTCGAGCATGGTCAATTGGGTTAGCAAGCCTTGTAATTTAAGTGCTTGTTTGAGTACTGATCTTAATAAAGTGTGTTCAAGTCCGAACTTTACTATGAAAATCTGAGTCAAAATTGAAAATAACAAGATGCCTGGTGCGATAACTGCTGCAGTCATTACTGCAATAGCAACGACCCAATAACCTTGTTGGTAGACCGCAATCGCTCCTTCTAAAACCGTGGTGGATCGCATGCTGCCGAGAAACTCTAATTCCAGTACAGGGTACAAATTTGCAGGAAAGAAAAAAATAATTGCAGTAAGGCATAGAGCTAACATGCCATTTATGGAGCAATATGGGGTGTCATATAATGCGGTATTGCAGCGTGGGCAAAGGGCTCTAACTCCTGTGGGGAGAGCTCGCTTTCTGATAACGAGATCACAAGACCGACATAATGTAACACTGCTATCAAGTGCATCCGTTGGCATCGTATTTATAACCCTAATAAAAATGTCGCAGCCGCTCAAAATGAGATGCTCAATATTTTAAAACAATTTAGCCCCTGTTTACACGTAGGCAATTGATTCGTACACAATCGTCATCACATTAAGACTATCAGACTTTGAAGAAAACTTGCATAAGAACTTCAATGTATGAGACTCTTTACTGTATATAAAAACAGTGTGAGGTTGAAGATGGCCGTTATAACCAAATTTGTCGTAGTAAGAGAAGGGGTTGAAAAGATGACTTTCACATCGAAAAAGGAGGCTGACGCCTACGATAAGATGCTTGATATCGCCGACAATCTCATTCCTTTTTTGAGTGATTCAGAGCTTGGATTGAAAGACGCTGATATTGAAAAAATCGGTTTTTATCTTGCTCAACACAAAGATGAGCTGCAATCATTATTAAAAGGCGGTACTGCTGAAAAGAAAGCGCCCGCAAAGAAAAATGCCAAAAAGTCTGCGGTAAACTAGAACGCTTAAATATATTTGTTTGAAATTTGAGAGTTGTTGCTAAGATGCAACGTATAAAATCAATTACAATAATTTAACCGTAAAGGATATGTATGACTGCGTCGATGTATGACACGTTAAATCGTCAAGTGTTAGCACTGTTGACCGGTGAGGATGACCTTGTCTCAGCGCTGGCCAATTTTTCTGCATTATTGAATGACAACCTCACTGATTTAAATTGGGTCGGCTTTTATTTAGTCAAAAATAATCAATTAGTGCTTGGTCCGTTCCAAGGTAAAGTTGCTTGTTCACGCATTGCAATTGGTAAAGGTGTGTGTGGCACCGCGGTTGAAAAAAATCAAACGCAACGAATTGCCGATGTACATCAATTTGAAGGGCACATTGCTTGTGATAGTGCTAGTAATTCAGAATTGGTTATTCCATTTCGCCGCGAAGGTGTTGTTATTGGTGTTCTCGATATTGACAGCCCATCGTTAGCTAGATTTGATGAAATTGACCAACACGGCATAGAAAATATGGTTAAAAGTCTCGAAAACTGCCTATTTGGTTAATCTACGACCAATTTTTGTTAATTGGTGGTCGCAATCATTTTTTGCGTCTCTATAATAAGCGGTTTGAGCAGTGATAATTTAAATCGTCATTATTCGGTAAAACGAAGCAATAGCGTTTATGATAGGTTGTTGCTAAGGTAGGTTTGATTTTGACGCTAAATTCAGAAATTAATAATGATTAATTTGTTTTTTTGGCCATAATCAGACAAATATAAACGACACGTAAATCGATAAGAAATATAAACTCTTTTGATGGTGTCCCTTTTTAAACTGTGGAAGTAAAGATGGAATCAACAGAAAAGTTGACCGATACCAACGCTATTCTTGCGTACTTATATGAAACATTTCCTTTGTGCTTTATTGCCGAAGGTGAAACTAAGCCATTAAAAATAGGATTGTTTCAAGATTTAGCGGAAAGGTTAGCTGATGATTCTAAAGTCAGTAAGACTCAACTCAGAATCGCTTTAAGAAGATACACAAGTAGCTGGCGTTACCTTAAGTGCGTTAAAGCAGGCGCACACCGTATCGATTTAGAAGGTAATTCTTGTGGTGAGCTAGAACAAGAGCACGTTGACCATGCTCAAGCTACACTGAAAGAAAGTCAGGAAAAAGCGAAAGCAAAAAGAATCGCTAAAGCGGGTAAAAAACCTGCTGCAACAGCGAAGCCAGATGCTAAAAAGCCTGCTAAAAAATCAGTTGCAAGAAAACCTAAAGCCACAACTAGCGCTAAGCCAACTAAAGAGCAAGCACCGGTTGTCACTTTAACGCCTGCAGTTTTGACTGAGTTGAAGAAGAATCAACGCGTGAATGTCAAACTAGGTAAGGCGCCTGTAGCTGGTGTGATTTTAGACATCAAGAAAGATGATGTTCAAGTTCAACTGGATTCTGGTTTAACGATGAAAGTTAAAGTAGAGCACATCATGCTGTAATGGCTTAAAGCATTTAAAGGAGTAACTTGTTGATGCGGAAAATGTCTCTGGCTGTATCTATCGCCAGTATATTTGTAGGATTCTCGGCTTGGGCTGTCAGCCCTACTATTCAATTCAGCGAGTTACCCGCTTTAAAGCAGGAACCTCAGCACACTGTGGCGAGTAAACGCGTCACGGGATTGTTCAATCGATCCCATTACCATCGTTTTGAAATGGACGATGTGTTTTCACAGCAAATATTTGAGCGTTATTTAAAGCAGTTAGATTACCGTAAAAATGTTTTGCTGCAATCTGATGTTGATAGCTTTAAGCCATATTCAAATCAGTTCGATGATATGTTGAAAACGGGTAACTTACAGCAAGCATATAAAATGTTTGAAGTTATTCAAAAGCGACGTTATGAGCGATTTGTTTATGCGTTGTCTCTTCTAGATGAAGAAATACAGTTTGATATTGCGGGTGATGCCTACCAATTTGATCGTAAAGATGCCGTCTGGCCACAAACAGAAGCTGAGTTAAACGAGCTTTGGCGTCAGCGAGTCAAATATGATGCCCTTAATTTGTCGCTTACAGGTAAAGAGTGGGACGAAATCGTTACCGTTTTATCGAAGCGATACAATAATGCGATTAAACGTTTAAGTCAGACCCACAGTGAAGATGTTTTCCAAGGTGTGATGAATGCGTTTGCCAGAACCGTCGAACCTCACACTAGTTATCTTTCCCCGCGCAATGCTGAACGTTTCCAGATGGAAATGAACCTTAGCCTCGAAGGGATTGGAGCGGTTCTTCAAGTTAGTGATGATTACACTGTGATTAAAAGTTTAGTCGCAGGCGGCCCCGCAGCGACCAGTGAAAAATTATCACCAGAAGACAAGATTGTTGGTGTAGGTCAAGAAGGCAAAGAGATTGTTGATGTCATTGGCTGGCGGTTAGATGACGTTGTTGAACTGATTAAAGGTCCAAAAGGCAGTAAGGTAATTTTAGAAATATTACCGAATAAAGGCGGTTCAAGTGCCAAAACTTTTGAGCTGACTATCGTTCGAGATAAAATTCGCCTTGAAGATCGCGCAGCAACCTCTAAAGTCATTGAACCAACCGAAGGCCCTTACGCAAATCGTAAAGTTGGTGTTATTCAAATTCCTGGTTTTTATATGAACCTGTCACAGGACGTTTCAAAAGAGATAGCGACTCTGAAAGAAGCCAATGTAGAAGGTGTGATTATAGATTTACGAGGTAACGGCGGTGGTGCGTTAACGGAAGCAACCTTACTCACGGGGCTATTTATTGAACAAGGCCCGGTAGTGCAAATTCGTGATGCCAATGGTCGTGTATCTCAAAATAGAGATAACGATGGTCGTATGACATACGATGGCCCGTTAACGGTGATGGTTGACCGTTATAGTGCATCTGCATCAGAAATTTTTGCCGCAGCTTTACAAGATTATGAGCGAGCCTTAATTGTTGGTGAGTCTACGTTTGGTAAAGGTACGGTGCAGCAACATAAGAGCCTTGGCCGCATTTATGATATGTATGAAAAGCCAATAGGGCATGTACAGTACACTATTGCAAAGTTCTATCGTATTAATGGTGGTAGTACTCAGCTAAAAGGTGTGACACCTGATATTGCTTTCCCGAGTGCATTAGAGCCTGGGGAATACGGTGAAGCGGAAGAAGAAAACGCATTACCTTGGGATAAAGTCCCGGTTGCTAAGTATGGTAGGCTAAATGAGATTTATCCGCAGTTAATTCAAAATCTTGATAGTAAGCATAAGCAAAGAATTAAATCTGACGTCGAATTTGGTTATATCTTTAAAGATATTGAAGAGTACAAAAAAAGTCACGATGACAAAACTGTTTCATTATTAAAAAGTGAACGTCTTGCCGAACGTGAAGATAACGATAAAAAACAGCTGGATCGTGTAAACGAACGCCGAGTTCGTGAAGGTCTTGATGTCGTTAAATCATTAGATGACATCGAAGACAAAGCGGAAAAAACGGATGCGTTTCTCGATGAAGCTGCTTACATCACACTGGACTTAGTGGATGTAGATAAACTGGCAAAGAATACGAAATAATCGTTATTACCAAATTAGAAACGCGCTTTTAGCGCGTTTTTTTTAATTTAAAATTACAAATTGGTAGGACAATCATGGCGCAACCTCAAGCTAAATACCTTAAAGATTATCAAGCTCCAGCTTTTCAAATATCACACATCAATTTAGATTTTTCGCTTAATGGCAAAAATACAAGCTTAGTCGCTGTTAGTAAAGTGGTTCGGGTTGGCGACCACGCTGAGCCGTTAATACTTGATGGTGAAAATATTCAATTACAATCAGTTAAAGTGAATGGTGTACCGGCTGACTTCATTCAAAGCGCTGGCAAACTGAGCATTAATACTCAATTGACTCAGTTTGAACTCGAGGTGGTCTCTAAGCTAGACCCTGAATCTAACACCAGTCTTGAAGGGCTTTATATGTCCGATGGGGCTTACTGCACACAATGTGAAGCAGAAGGCTTTAGAAGCATTACATACTTTCTCGACAGGCCTGATGTGCTTGCTATTTACACGGTACGGATCCAAGCTGATAAAGCCTTATTCCCTTACTTATTAAGTAATGGCAACTTGATCAATAGCGGTGAGCTAGAAGGTGGCCTTCATTATGTGCAATGGCACGATCCTTTTCCCAAACCGGCCTATTTGTTCGCGTTGGTAGCCGGTGATTTCGATTTACTCGAAGATGAGTTTATTACTCGAAGTGGAAGAAAAGTTAAATTACAAGTCTTTGTTGATAAAGGCAATCAGCACAAAGCGCATCATGCTATTGCTTCGTTGAAAAAATCAATGGCATGGGACGAAACTCGGTTTAACCTTGAGTATGACCTCGATATCTACATGATAGTCGCTGTTGATTTTTTCAACATGGGAGCCATGGAAAACAAAGGTCTTAACGTTTTCAATACTAAGTATGTATTAGCGGATAAGGCTTCTGCCACTGATGCGGATTATCATGGTATTGAATCTGTTGTTGGTCATGAGTATTTTCATAACTGGACAGGTAACCGAGTTACTTGCAGAGATTGGTTTCAGCTAAGTCTAAAAGAGGGTTTAACGGTATTTAGGGATCAAGAGTTCAGCTCTGATGTGGGGTCCCGAGCAGTGAATCGTATTCATGCTATTAAAGTGATGAAGAACCAACAGTTCGCTGAAGATTCTGGCCCTATGGCACATCCGATCCGTCCAGAATCTGTGATAGAAATGAATAACTTTTACACGGTGACAGTCTATAACAAAGGTGCAGAAGTTATTCGCATGATGCATACCTTGTTAGGTGAGGCTAAGTTTCAAGCTGGGATGGCATTGTATTTTGAACGTCATGATGGACAAGCGGTGACTTGCGACGACTTTGTTGCTGCAATGGAAGATGCTAGCGGCATTGATTTAGGTCAATTCCGTCGCTGGTACAGCCAAGCTGGCACGCCGGAAGTCATTGCGTCTGAGTCTTTTGATGCTGCGACAGGTACGTTTTGTCTAACACTTGAGCAATCTACACCGGATACGCCAGGTCAAAGTGATAAGCTACCGCAACATATTCCTTTTGATATTGAGTTGATTGATGCGGATGGTAATAGTGTCATTAATCAGGTTTTAGATTTTACTCAACAGTCTCAAGAGTTTAGTTTTACTGGTTTTAACCACAAACCGTTTGTTTCACTATTACAAGGTTTTTCTGCGCCGGTTAAATTGGAGTTTGATTACTCAATTGAACAACTGTTGCATTTAATGCGCTTTGCATCGAGTGAAGTCGCAAAATGGGAAGCATCGGTTTCGTTATTCAGCCTTTGTGTATGGCAGTGCGTAGACCATTTGCAAAATAATAAAACCATGTATATAGATAATCGAATTATTGATGGTTTTAAAGGAATTTTACTTGCTGATGATCTCAATGAAGCCTTAATGGCTGAGATTTTAACACTTCCTAGTGCAGGCTCATTAATTGAACAAACCGACAGTGTTGATCTAGATAACCTTGAGGTAGCACGTCAGTTTGCGGTGCTTGAAATCGCAACGGCTTGTGAAGATGAGCTGCTAACCAAAACCCGCTTGCTAAGTAGTCAAGGTACCGCTGAGGCAAGAGCACTAAAAAATGTCTGTTTGAGTCTTTTGTTAAAAGTTGACGACACTCATCGCACGCTTGCGGTTAAGCAGTTTGAAACCGCAGACAATATGACAGACACCTTAGGCGCACTTACAGCACTGAACGCTGAACAATCATCTGAGCGAGAACAAGTGCTCGCATCATTTGAATCGCAGTGGCTTGAAACGCCTTTGGCGATGGATAAATGGTTTAGCCTACATGCTACTTATACTAGTGCTGGCTGTATCGACCAGCTAGAAAAGCTGTTAAAACATGAGGCATTTAGTATGTCGAATCCGAACCGGGTTCGCTCATTGATAGGTGTGTTTGCGGCTGCGAATACCTTCGAGTTCCATCGTTTAAATGGTAAAGGTTACCAATTTTTAACGAGTGCAATCATCGAGCTTAATAAAGTGAACCCGCAGGTGGCAGCAAGAATGATTACGCCACTGATCCAGTTTAAGAAATTTGATTTAGTGAGGCAGGACTTAATGAAAGCGTCGCTGCAACAAATACTAGCTATCGATGACCTTTCTAAAGATCTGTATGAAAAGGTCACTAAAGCGCTTTCTTAAGTATCGTTTCAATTCTACCTCAGCTTAAGCAATAGGTGTTTAAGCTGAGCTTTATAACCAATCGAGACAATGAAGTGCCGCAAACAAATCACGTTTTTCAATTTGCATTCAATATGAGTTATCAAGATTTTTTACCTTATTACAAAGGTCAGGCTACCAAAGTTGAAGTTATTGACACCAAAGGTAGGACGTTATGGATCAGTGCTCGGCATTTTAGACCTTTTTTTAGCCGCACAGGGATCCGAGCTCACTTCGAAATGGTCGTAGACACTAAAGGAAACCTAATAAATCTGCGCATTATTTAGAGTAATTACTTAAAACGGTCGCTTACTTAAAACTGTTCTATTCTTAGCAAACACCCTCTTGAATTTCACCCTTAATTAACTGTTTAATAACAAGTTAATGTTTTCGTTCATGCCTTACTTAATATTCGTTAAAGCTGATTTAAATGCAGCCCTTTAATCCCGGGGTGATATTGCTTTTAATGTCTGAATTCTTTTGATTATTATCCATATTTCACCCTTGCTCGATACGTGAAAATACTGTAACAATGGTGTTACCTGTAGGCTAGCAACATGTTGGTTATCAATTCCTATAACAAAAGAAATCCAGCAGGTTATGGAGAGAAGCTAAAATGAAAATGGTTAAAAAAGGATTTAATAAATCAGCGATCGCAGTAGGAATCGTGGCGGCGCTTGGTTTTGGCATGACAACGACAGCAAACGCTGTTTCATTTAACTGGGGAGAAATCGAAGGGACGTTCGATTCTACTTGGACCGCTGGAGCAAGCTGGCGTGTTGAAGGTCGAGATTGGGATAACCAGATTGGTAAAGTTAACCACCCACAGTTTGATTGGTCTGGTTACAGTGCTTTCAATAATACAAAATATAGTTCTTCCGAGATTTGGGCCCAACCTGGGTCGTATTCAAGTAACGGTGATTTAAGCAATTTGCTTTATTCTAAAGGCGATACAACCTCCGAGATTTTTAAGGGATTACATGAACTATCCCTGAAATATCAAAATTTTGGTGTTTTTGCCCGCGGTATGTATTTTTATGATACCAAGCTTAATGATGGTAGTTACGATTATACTGACCCGTTGACGGGGCAGGAATTTGACCCTTGTAAAGACGACAAAGCATCAGAAGTCCAATGTAAAGATATCCGTTTACTTGATGCTTTTGTTTACGCTGACTTTGATTTAAATGGTGGCACTAATCCGCTGTCTATTCGTGTTGGTAATCAAGTTGTGTCCTGGGGGGAGAGCACGCTTATTGCCCACGGGATAGGAGTGATTAACCCTGTTGATCTAAATATCCTAAACGCACCAGGTGCTGAGCTTAAAGAAGCCTTTAGGCCACAAGGTATGGTTTGGGCTTCATTAGGTTTAACTGATAATTTATCAGTAGAAGGTTTTTATCAATATGATTGGCAACCTATTTGGGTACCAACGCCCGGTTCTAGTTTTGCAACTAACGACTTTGCCGGTTATGGCGGCTATGGGCAAAATGCGCAATTAGGGTTTAACTCAAACCCAGACATGAACCTAGACTTTTTATTATCTGAATATAATACGCTTGCCGCTATGGTAGGCTCTGGGCAATTTGATGCTGCAACCTTAGGCGCTCTAGCCCTAGCTTACCCGACTAAGTCTACTTTGGTGCAAGATGATTCAGAAGCAAGTGATGACGGTCAGTGGGGGATTAAATTAGGATATTATGCACCACAACTCGGTGAGACTGAGTTTGGATTGTATTACATGAATTACCACAGTCGCCGTCCTTTAATCAGTGGTACAACTGCTAATTTTACGGCCGAAGCAATTGGCCGTGATTTACAGCGTCTTGGTGGTAAAGCGCAGTCTGGCGAAATGATGACACGCGAAGACCTACTAGCACTTGAGACTTTTTCAAAAGCACAAATCGTTTATCCTGAAGACATTCAGCTAATGGGCTTTAGCTTTAACTCATTGTTAGGTGATACCTCTGTTGCCGGTGAAGTTGCCCATCGTTTAGATGAGCCTTTACAAATTGACGATGTTGAATTGCTGTTTGCTGCAATGCCTCAGCAGCTTGCTAATGCTGGTCTGCGTCCAGATCTAGACGGTATTTCACAGGTGCAAAATTATGGCCCAGGAGAATATGCAGAAGGCTTTATTCGTTTAGATACCACTCAAGCACAAGCGACTTTTACCCATCTATTTGGCCCAACACTGGGTACAGATAATCTGGTTATGTTGGCTGAAATTGGTGGGGTATGGATCCATGACATGCCGAGCTTTGATGAATTGCGTTTAAATGGTCCAGGAACTGCTCGCTCTGGTGGTAATCCTGATATGCCCGGTATCATTGAGGCGGTGCATAATGGCCCCGAAACCAACCCATTCCCAACTGATTTTGCTTGGGGCTACCGTTTAGTTGCTAAAGCTGATTACAACAACGTATGGCGCGGAGTCAATATCGCACCTCGAGTCATTTTCTCTCATGATGTTGACGGTATTACGCCTGATCCAATGTTCTTATTTACTGAGGGCAGAAAATCAGTTTCGCTAGGCGTTAAATTTGACTACCAAAGCCGTTGGGGAGCAGATGTTTCTTACAACAGTTTCTTTGGTGGTGTGGGCACAACCAATGCGATGTCTGATCGAGACTATGTGTCGTTCAACGTTAAGTACTCCATCTAAATCACAAGGACATTGACTATGAAAAATCTTGCGATATTGTCTACTGCCATCATCATGGCATTAGGTACATCGAGCGCTTTTGCGAAAGTATCAGACGCAGAGGCTGCCAAACTAGGTAGTGAACTCACTCCCCTAGGTGCCGAAAAAGCGGCTAATGCTGACGGATCTATTCCGGCATGGACTGGCGGTATTACTGAACCCGTTGCCGGTTACAGTAAAGGTATGCATCACCCGGATCCATTCCCAGCTGACAAAATTGAATTTACCATTACTAACGCTAATAAAGATCAATACAAAGACTTTTTGAGTGATGGGCAAATCAAGTTATTTGAATTGTACCCTGACACTTACAAGATGAATGTGTATCAGTCTCGTCGTACAGCGTCAGTGCCCCAGTTTGTTTACGATGCAACCAAAGTCAATTCGACTCGCGCTGAACTAATTGATGGTGGCAATGGGATCACAGGTGCTTCTATTGGTATTCCATTTCCTATCCCTAAAACCGGCCTTGAAGTTATTTGGAACCATGTATTACGTTTTCGTGGGGTTGATATTAAAACTTCACGAAGCCAAGCAGCCCCCACGGCAGGTGGTAGTTATACGTTAGTGGAAACGACTGAGGAAATCCGTTTTCAATATTCACGTCCAGAAATGTCTTTGGACAAGCTAGCGAAAGAAAACACTCTGTTTTTCTTTAAACAAGTGGTCACTCAACCTGCGCGTCTAGCAGGGACGGCTTTACTTGTCAAAGAAACCATGGATCAAGAAAAATTGCCTCGTCAAGCATGGACATACAACACTGGCCAACGCCGTGTTCGTAAAGCACCGAATGTGGCATTTGATACCCCAGGTACAGTGTCTGATGGTTTAAGAACAACCGATGACTTTGATATGTTCAACGGTTCGCCAGTTCGTTATAACTGGGAACTCGTGGGCAAGCAAGAGCTGTACATCCCTTACAATGATTATAAATTGCATTCTGACAAGCTCAGCTATGACCAAATTATTACCCCTGGCCATATTAACCCTGAGTACGTCCGCTATGAAAAGCATCGTGTTTGGGTAGTTAAAGCGACATTGAAAGAAGGGATGCGACATATTTATAAAGCGCGTACTTTCTATATTGACGAAGATTCATGGCAGGTATCGGTTGCGGATCTATATGATAATCGAGACGAACTATACCGTGTCGCGGTTGCTCATGGCTTAAACTATTATGAAGTCCCCGCACCGTGGAGCACGTTAGAAGTGTTCCATGATCTTCAATCTCGTCGTTATATCGCAATGGGTCTAGATAATGAAGGTCGTATGTACGATTTTGATGCCAAGCTTAGTGAAGGTAACTTCACTCCTGCTGCGCTAAGACGTGCTGGTATTCGTTAAACCACTTTAAAGAGGGGCAGTTTGCCCCTCTTATATTCAAAGGAAGTTTGTATGTCGTTTAGCATGCTTCGATTTATCACTGTATGTACTGTAATTAGTCTATTTAATTCATCAGCCTTAATCGCAAAAGAAACACAATTAGAACAACAAATCCAACCTCTTGCTGCTCAGTCGCTTGTACTTGATATTGCCAAAAGTGGAGACAAACTAGTCGCCGTTGGAGAGCGTGGCCATGCTTTCGTTTATCACCATCAGTGGCAACAAGTTAACACTCCTACTTCAGCTCAATTGACCAAGGTATTTTTTATATCAGCTGAAAAAGGCTGGGCTGTTGGCCATGATGCGACAATAGTGCACACCGATGATGGCGGTTTAAGCTGGCAGTTACAAATGCAGTCGACAGACATCGATAAGCCATTTTTAGATCTACACTTTTTTGATGAAAACAATGGCATTGCTATTGGTGCTTATGGTCTGTTTTATCGTACTGCCGATGGCGGTCAAAACTGGCAAAATGAGTATCACCAAGAGCTATTGTTTGAAGAAGACGTCGCTTATCTTGAAGAGCTCAAAGCTGAAGACGAAGCGCTGTATTTATCTGAACGTAACACCCTATTACCCCATTTTAACCGTGTTATTTCAATTTCAAATGAGCAAATGCTTATGGTCGGCGAATTAGGTCTCGTTGCTGTTTCTAACGATAGAGGCATTAGCTGGTCTAAAAAGCCTTTCGCTTACGAAGGCTCACTTTTTAATGCCAATGTAGTCGGTAACAGTGTTTATGTTATGGGGCTACGAGGTCATGTATTTAAGTCGAGTAATGAGCTAACGGTATGGCAGGAAATTGCTTTACCTGTTGACTCAACGATTAATGCTGGGATCAGTTTGGCTGATTCTACATTACGCCTAGTGGGTAATGCTGGTGTCATTATTGATATTTCTGATAATGGTGCAGCAAAATTGATTGAACAGAGACAGGGGGAAAACCTTGTCGCGATTGCTAATGATGCCACAGGAGCACTGTGGGTTGCAGGCAATAAAGGTCTCATCAAGATAGAACAAAAATAAAAGGACCTGACTTATGTTAGATAAAATTGTAAACGGCATTGAATCCTTTCTGTTTAGGCATCGCGGTTACGTTATTTTCTTATTTATTATCACAACACTTTTTTTAGGGTTGCAAGCTAGTAACTTAAAAATGGATGCTGCTTTTGTAAAGAATATTCCGCTAAATCATAGCTACATGAAAACCTATTTAAAGCATCAAAAACAATTTGGTGGTGCCAATAGTATTATGGTTGCGGTAGAAGACACTAGCGGTAACATTTTTAATGCGAACTTTTTCGACTCACTTAAAAATGTACATGACCAACTATTTTTTATTCCAGGTGTTGATAGGGCGCAAGTTAAATCTTTATTTTCACCGGCGACCCGTTTCACTGAAGTAGTAGAAGATGGCTTTGCTGGCGGCCCCGTTATTCCGGCTGATTTTACAACAACGGAGCGGGGCTTGTCTGTTGTTCGGGGTAACATTGAAAAAGCGGGTATTGTTGGACGACTTATTGCCGAGGATTACTCGGCTGCAATGGTCAGTGCTCAGTTAATGGATTTTGACCCTCAAACCGGAGAGGCGCTCGACACTTTGGCGATTGCAGCTCAGTTAGAGCAAGAGCTGAGAACGCAATATGAAACCGATGAGATTAAAATTCATATTATTGGTTTCACCAAAATGGCGGGGGATGTTGCTGATGGTGCCAAAGGGGTATTGCTGTTTTTCTTAATTGCAATTCTTGTTACCGCAGTGATGGTGTACTTTTTTTCACATTCGCTCGTACTGACTGTGTTGCCACTGATCTGTAGTTTAACCGCGGTTGTTTGGCAGTTGGGTTTACTTACTGTGGTCGGTTTTGGGCTCGACCCCATGTCGATACTCATTCCTTTTTTAGTGTTTGCCATTGGTATTAGCCACAGTGTGCAGATGATCAATGCTGTTAAACGCAGGGTAGGTGACGGAAGCAGTACTAAAGCGGCAGCGGCTCAAGCATTTAGAAGTTTGTTAATTCCAGGCGGCGTGGCACTGTTGTCAGACACCATAGGTTTTATGACGTTGCTTGCGATTGATATTGGTATTATCAGAGAGCTTGCGATTTCAGCATCGCTAGGTGTCGCAGTGATCATTTTGACCAATCTTGTGCTGCTACCACTGATTATCTCATACACTAGTGTGCAAGCTGAAAAAGGCAATAGCACTGAAAAATTGAATAAAATTTGGCTTAAACTGTCAAATTTTGCCACGCCTAAATATGCATTTTGGGTATTGTTGATCACGGCCAGTTTATATGGTGTTGGTTTACAGCAAGCAGATCAGATGAAAATTGGCGATCTACAAGGTGGCGCACCAGCGTTGCATTTAGACTCACGTTATAACCAAGACACGTTTTTTATAACTGATAAGTTTTCAATTACCACCGATGTGATGACCATTATTGTCGAAGCATTTCCAGAAGCGTGTACTTATCATTCAGTATTAACTCAAATTGATAATTTTGAATGGCAGGTCAGTAACACGCCGGGGGTTGAATCTACTGCCAGTCTAGCTTCTGTTGCTAAGCGCGTGAACGCTGGTTTTAATGAAGGTAGTCCTAAGTGGCAAGTTTTACCAAGAAACACCGCAAGCCTTGTACAAGCGGTAGGGCGTGTACCTACCACTTCCGGATTACTAAACAGTGATTGCTCAGTAATGCCGGTATATTTGTTCTTAAAAGATCATAAAGCTGAAACGATAGAAGTTGTCATTGATAAAGTGAACCAATTGCAGCAGCAAATGGACAATGAACAGCTTAAGTTTAAGCTTGCTTCGGGCCCGGTGGGCGTAATGGCAGCCACGAACGAAGCGGTTGCTGAAGCGCAATTGCCAATGATGTTATATGTCTATGGCGCGGTATTTGTATTGTGCTTAATTAGCTTTAGATCTTTGCGCGCCACAATAGCAGTGATTTTACCCTTGTATGTTGTGTCTACTTTAGCTCAAGCCCTTATGACTCAGCTTGATATTGGCTTAGCCGTGAGTACCTTGCCCGTTATTGCTTTAGGTGTCGGGATTGGTGTTGACTATGGGATCTATATTTTGTCGACAATGGCCGTAAAATTAAGAGATGGCATGCCAGTACAAAAGGCATATTATGAGGCGTTAGTAGAGCGCGGAAGTGCTGTGATATTTACAGGCTTAACGTTAGCGATAGGCGTGAGCACATGGTTCTTCTCTGCACTTAAATTCCAAATGGACATGGGCATTTTGTTAACGTTTATGTTTTTGGTAAACATGTTAGGTGCGATTATTATTCTGCCAGCCATCGCCGCTGTATTTTGGCGTAAGCATAAATAGCTGTTAAAGGAATATATTAACGAATAAAGAGAAGCGAAAGCTTCTCTTTTTTTGCATAAAAAAACACTATAATTGATTGATATTTCACCTCGATGCCATAAATGGCATCAGTCAGCATTTCTCGCTGGCTGTACCACTAAAATAGTTCTCGAAATCTGCTAAGTTTAGTAATAGACTTCGCGCTATGACTAAGGTCACACAAACAGGCTTTGGTCAGCTTTTTCAAGCATTCATAAATTATAAAAGCGCTGCCATAGACCCTAAGGAAACAGCAACATGGCCTTGAAAGATGCAATGCCTTCAGTACTACTCGAAAATGTAGTTAATCTAATTCACGCTAAAGTTCCCCATTCTCAAGCAAAGCAAGTTGAGCAGTTCGCAACTTGTTTGTATGCGCACATGTCGAAAGACGATCTCGATGCTCGTAATGACAGCGATTTGTATGGTGCGGTTTTAAGCCAATGGAATGCACTTAATCGAACCGTCGTTGGTGAAGGGCATATTCGAGTGTTTAACCCAAGTCAGTCGAAACATGGTTGGGAATCAAGCCACTCTATTATTGAAATTATTCAACCTGATATGCCATTTTTAGTCGATTCAGTTGGCATGGCTCTTAATCGCGTTGGTATAACTGCTCATATGGTGCTGCATACACCGATGGCAATTGAGCGCCAAGATGGTGTGGTTAAACACGTTAGTTACCGTGCAAAAGACCATGCAAATGTCGACAACATCGCTGTATTTTTGATTGAGATCGATAGACAGAGTAGCGAAGCTGACATTAAAACATTGACCAAAGAGATAGAGTCTGTGATTGCCGATGTTGCCGGTTCTGTTAATGGCTGGGATGCAATGTCGGCGAAGCTAAGCCAAACGATTGACGAACTTGCTACCCGTCCATATCCTGGGTCAAAGGAAGAGCTAAACGAAGCGACACGTTTTCTTCAATACCTAAATGATCATCACTTTACCTTGTTAGGCTACCGTCGTTATGATTTACGTAAAGTAGAAGGTGATTTAGAACTGGTTGCCGATAAAACGACAAGCTTAGGCTTAATGACTAAATCAGACGAGCCTGAAACGGGTTTGTTGTTGTCTACTTTTTCAGAAAGTGCGCGGAAAGAAGCCCTTGATAGCAGCCTATTAATACTGACTAAAAGTAGCGAGAAAAGCCGAGTTCATCGGCCTGCATATGTCGATTACATCGGTGTTAAACGATTTGACGAACAAGGTAATGTGATTGGCGAAGACCGCTTTATTGGTTTGTACGCATCTAATCTTTATAACCGCAGTCCACGAGAAATCCCGCTACTAGCTGAAAAAGTGCAACGTGTTTTAGACAATTCAGGTCTCACGGCTCACTCTCATGATTACAAAGCGTTAATGAACATTTTGGAAACGCTACCTCGTGATGAATTAATTCAAGCAAGTGTGGATGAACTAGCAAGTGTTGCCCACGGCGTACTAGAGATGCAAGACCGAGACAAACTAAAACTGTTTGTCAGAAAAGACGGTTTTGGTCGTTTCTTGTCTTGCTTAGTCTATGTGTCTAAAGACCGCTACAACACTAAGCTGCGAGAAGACACACAACGTATTTTAGCGCAACATTTTAACAGTCGTGAGGCGGTTGAATTTACAACGTATTTCTCTGAGTCAACCTTGGCTAGAACTCACTATATTATCAAAGTAGATAACAACAATATGGATGTCGATGTGGCTGCAATAGAGAATAACTTGTCTGAGGCAGCGCGCTCTTGGGAAGACAAACTTGGCAGTGCTTTAATTACGGCTCAAGGTGAAGAAGCTGGAACATGTTTAGTTAAGCGTTATGTTAATGCTTTTCCACGTAGCTATAAAGAAGATGTATTACCAAGCTCTTCGGTGGTAGATATTCAGCATCTTGAAGCTTTAGATGATGACCACAAACTGGGCATGTTATTTTATCAACCTCAGGAAACGGCGCTCAATAATAGTAAAGTACGCTTAAAGTTATTCCACAAAGATGAGCCCATTCATCTATCTGATGTTTTGCCTAAGTTAGAAAACTTTGGTTTACGAGTGATTAATGAAAGGCCTTATGAAGTCATTACATCTGCTGGTGATACCTATTGGATTTTAGACTTCTTAATGACAACCCAAGGGGTTGCTAGTACCGATTTAGCTGATAGCCAAGAGCGTTTTCAAACCGCATTGTCGCAAGTTTGGAAAAAAGAGCTAGAAGATGACGGTTTTAACCGCCTTGTGCTCTCAACAGGCTTAACGGGTCGTGAAGTGTCTATTTTACGTGCATATGCTAAATATATGCGTCAAATCGACTCAACATTTAGCCAAGCGTATATTGAAGATACCTTTGCAAGGTATCCACAAATTGCTGATTTACTGGTTAAAATGTACATCCGCAAGTTCAACCCTAAACTTAAAACGCGGACATTAAACAAGTTTATTGAGCAGATTGATATTCGCCTTGAAGATGTTTCAAGTTTGGATGATGATCGAATTATTCGTCGCTACCTCGATCTTATTAACGCCACAAGCCGGACTAACTTTTATCAAGTCACAAGTTCGGGGAGTGAAAAAGCTTATGTATCCTTTAAGTTTGAGCCTGCATTGATCCCTGAAATGCCAAAGCCATTGCCAAAATACGAAATTTTCGTATATTCCCCTCGTGTAGAAGGCGTGCATTTGCGCGGCGGCAAAGTGGCTCGTGGCGGACTACGTTGGTCTGATCGACGTGAAGATTTCAGAACCGAAGTATTGGGCTTAGTTAAAGCACAACAAGTTAAAAACACCGTCATTGTGCCCGTGGGCGCAAAAGGTGGCTTTGTCTGTAAACAGCTACCGACAGACGGTGGCAGAGAAGCGTTTTTTGCTGAAGGCCAACAGTGTTACCGCCTGTTTATCCGCGGTTTACTCGATATCAGCGATAACATTATTAATGGCGAGGTGGTTGCGCCAACTAACGTCGTTAGACATGACGAAGACGATGCATATCTTGTGGTTGCTGCCGACAAAGGTACCGCGACATTCTCTGACATTGCCAACGAAATCGCTCAAGAGTATAACTTTTGGCTTGGCGATGCCTTTGCATCGGGTGGCAGTAACGGCTATGACCATAAGAAAATGGGCATTACCGCACGAGGTGCTTGGGAATCGGTTAAGCGCCATTTCCGTGAGATGGGTGTAAATTGTCAAACCACTGACTTCACCTGTGTAGCCGTGGGCGATATGGCAGGCGACGTGTTCGGTAATGGTATGTTGCTGTCTAAACACACACGTTTAGTGGCCGCTTTTAACCATATGCATATATTTATCGACCCGAACCCAGATGCTGCTATTAGCTATGTTGAGCGTGAGCGTTTATTTGCACTACCTCGCTCAAGTTGGGAAGATTATAACGCCGAACTTATTTCCAAAGGTGGCGGCATATTCAAGCGCTCTGCGAAGTCGATTCCACTATCGGCTGAAATGAAAAAAATGCTAGGCACTCAAAAAGCATCAATGCCACCACTTGAGTTGCTTAAACAACTGCTTAAAATGCCAGTAGATTTGATTTGGAACGGCGGTATAGGCACTTATGTAAAAGCCACAAACGAAACCCATGCAGAAGTTGGCGATCGTGCAAACGACGCTATTCGAGTTAACGGTAACGAAGTGATGGCTAAAATCATTGGCGAAGGCGGTAACTTAGGTTGTACGCAACTAGGTCGTATTGAATACTGTGCCAATGGTGGCAGGATGAATACTGACTTTGTTGACAATGTGGGTGGCGTTGATTGTTCCGATAACGAAGTGAACATCAAAATATTGCTTAACGCACTTGTCGCTGACGGTGAGATGACCGTTAAACAGCGCAATCGGTTACTTGAAGAGATGACTGATGAAGTTAGTCGTATTGTATTGCAAGATTGTAAAGATCAAACACGTTCTATTTCAGTAACCCAAGTACGTGGGGCTGAGCAGCTAAAAGAGCAAATCAGATTTATCCAACACCTTGAAAAAGAAGGCAAGTTGGATAGAACATTAGAGTTTTTGCCTAGTGAAGACGAGCTTGCAGATAGATTAGTTAACGGTAAGTGTTTAACTCGTCCTGAGTTGTCAGTGTTGGTTGCTTACGCCAAAATGGTATTAAAAGAGCAATTACTCACGCCAGTAATTACCGAAGATAGCTTCTTGAGTCAGTTACTGGTTGCGTATTTCCCGCAACAATTGCAAGAAAACTATATAACAAATATGGTCGCTCATCCGTTACGTGGCGAGATTATTGCAACCTCGTTAGCCAATGAATTGGTTAACGATATGGGGCTTAATTTTGTTCAACGTATGCAAGATGAGACAGGTGCCTCAGTCGCAGAAGCTGCCATCTGTTACACTATGGCTCGCGAGGTGTTTGGTTTAGCTGAATTAACTAAATCTATTACTGATCTCAATGGCCTAATTCCAGCTGTTGTACAGTGTGAAATGCTGCATCAGTTACGACGTAATATTCGTCGTGCTAGCCGTTGGTTCTTGCGTCATCGTAATCGAAACCTCAATATTGAACAGACGGTAGAGTTTTTCAGACCAGTGCTGACAGAGCTCAAAGCTAATGTACATCAATACATGGTTAACGATGAAGTTGAAGCGATACACGCAGAGTCTAATGCATTAATTAAAGAAGGTGTACCAGAAGACGTCGCAATGGTTGTTGCTAACGTGAGTACATTATTCTCCGCATTAGATATAGCTCAAATTTGTGATCTTGAAACCAAGCCAGTAGCATTAGTTGCTGAAACCTACTTTAAGTTAGGTGCAAGTGTAGATTTGCATTGGTTCCTTGAACAAATTAGCGCACAGCCGGTATCAAACCATTGGCAGGCATTAGCAAGAGCAGCCTTTAGAGAAGAGCTAGATTGGCAGCAACGTTCATTAAGTTCGGTCGTGTTGCGAACATGCACAGAAAGTTGTGATGCTAATCAGATCATTTCACAATGGATAGAGTCAAACCAAAGTTTATTAGAACGTTGGTTCCATATGTTAGCTGACTTTAAAACCTCGCAAAGCCATGAGTTTGCAAAGTTCTCGGTTGCTTTACGTGAACTTAATCTTTTGATCCTGCATTGTGAAGGACAAAAGTAATCTGATATTAATCAGAAGCCCTGGCATTAGCTGGGGCTTTTTTAGGTCTAGGAGAAACCATGTTTTACAAAATCGCACAAAAGTTCATGTTTCAGATGGATCCTGAAATGGCTCATAATTTTGCTGTAGGTGCATTAAAAGCTACGGGAAACACTCCGTTAAATTGCTTCTACGGGCAGAATATTAAGCCCGCTCCAGTGACTATGATGGGTTTAACTTTTCCTAACCCTGTCGGACTCGCGGCCGGTATGGATAAAGATGGTGAATGTATTGATGCTTTTCATGCGATGGGTTTTGGTCACATTGAAGTTGGTACTGTTACACCGCGACCACAACCGGGTAATGATCTACCAAGATTGTTCAGACTAAAGCCAGCTAAAGCCATTATCAACCGCATGGGATTTAACAACAAAGGCGTTGATAGTTTAGTGGAAAACCTTAAAGCCGTTAAATCTAATGCGATGGTTGGGGTCAATATTGGTAAAAATAAAGATACTCCAGTCGAGTTGGGTAAAGAAGATTATTTAATCTGTATGGATAAAGTTTATCCTTACGCAGCTTACATAGCGGTTAATATTTCATCGCCTAACACACCAGGTTTACGATCATTGCAATACGGTGATCTACTTGATGATCTTCTTGGATCATTAAAACAGAAGCAAAAAGATCTTACTGAAAAGCATGGTAAATATGTACCAATAGCATTAAAAATAGCACCAGACCTTTCAAGTGACGAGATTGAAAAAATTTCAAACTCACTGGTCAGAAATGAATTTGATGCTGCTATTGCAACCAATACAACCCTAACCCGTGATGGTGTTAGTGGGCTACTTAATGCAAATGAAGCGGGTGGTTTGAGTGGTAAGCCATTGAAATCATTGTCTACAGTTGTAATTAAGCAATTAGCAGATTGTCTTAAAGGCAAAATTCCGATTATTGGAGTAGGTGGCATTGATTGCGCTGCTGATGCGCTTGATAAATTAGATGCCGGTGCAGAAATGGTGCAAATTTATTCTGGTTTTATATATCAAGGTCCAGAATTAATTAAAGATATCGTAGAAGCGTATCGTATAAAATAACAGCAAAACACTGGTTAAATATTATATTGATCATAAAGCGATCATTTAGATCTATAAAAGGATCTTGGTGATCGTTTTTTTATTTTAATAAAGTGTGAAATCCGTTATAAATTTATTTTGATATTGATGAAATTATCATCTATTATCCAATTGTATCTAAATAAAGGTAAACGATATGTTATTAATGCCAAAAAGGGATTGGCAATGGGAATATAATGAAACTAATGGTGTGTTAATGGTTTCATTGGGTTGTGATATGGAGTTTTTATCACCTTACAAACTTAAGTCCCTAATACCAGATGCCAAAATAAAAACAGAGTTTAGCGTTGAACATGCTAAGTTCTATATTGCATTAGTTGACCGTTTATCTAAAACACTGTCGCTAAAAGATCCGCAAATAGTGCAAATCGCACTTAATGCTACAGCTGCTCACTTCCTATTAAAGCCACAAATGCCAAAATCTTGGTTTTTTGATGTATCCCATGAGTGTGTTTATAGCGATGTTGGTAAGATATTCCAACTTAAAACGTCCGAACATACCGTATCTGCCATGGTTGTCGAAGCAGGGTTACAAGCATCACTAATGATGATTATATCGCCTGAGTGCCGTTTGAGCGAGAGTAAGGTGCTTGCTCAGTTTGAGACCATTAAAGTCATGCATAATCGTTTAGCTCCAATGGCTATTGAACATAAAGTTAACGTTGCTTAGTTAATACAGCGCTTAATGTATTAAGGTCATATAAGCTCGTAAAACAGATCAGTACTAGCATTATTATCGCAAGTGACAATAGCCTAATTTTAAGCCAAAGGTAAAATTAAACTGGCTATGACATATCTTGCAATTACACACTAGCAAATTGTATTGTTAGCGTAAGACTTAACTCTGTCCACACATCATCTATAGCCAAATATAAAATTACTAATCTGATAGAAACTCCTGCTCGAATTTTAGCGGTTGAGCTTATCGTCAAAAATAGTGCCTAATCATTAATATTTTATCAAAGTAGCTATCGAAACAATGCTTGGGTAGTTAGGTTAGTGTTTTATGCTATTTGATTTCATTTTCACAGCGGTATTTAAAGCCAAAATATTTAAATGAGCCGACTTAGTTAGGTTCGTTCTTGCTCACAACTTAATTAAATGATTTGTTAAAACGTTATGAACTATAAATGTGAGAATGATTTTTCATTCCCACATTTACTTAATGTTTTGTAGCCAGATGATGAGCTATATTGAAGGGCAGCTCATTTCAGTGACAGATGTAATTAATATTTCAGTGACTGGTACGTCAACTCTTCCAGATACCGCATGGGTATCGACAATACTAATCGCATCTGCGATGTCCATTCCGCTGATGACTTTTCCAAAAACAGCGTAACCATCTGAGCTGTCAGATGCATCGAGATGTGGATTGTCTAGCACATTAATAAAAAATTGCGATGTAGCTGAATCAGGAGCACTGGTACGAGCCATTGCAATGGTACCGCGTTCATTACTTATACCAACGCTGGCTTCATTTATAATCGGGTCATTGGCTGCTTTGGTTACAAGTCCTGAAGTCAAGCCACCACCTTGGATCATGAAATTATTAATTGCACGATGAAACAAGGTGCCAGCATAAAAATCACTATCTACATAATCTTTAAAGTTGTTACCCGTAATAGGTGTATTAGTTAAGTCGATGGCGAGGCTGATATCCCCTTTGGTGGTCGACATTAAGTAGCAAACATCGGCGCTAAGAGTCGGTACTTCAGGCTCTATTATCGGCGTTGGTTTGCTGGAATCATCTGAGCCTGAACCACAAGCGGTAATGATTAAACATGTTAGAAGAGGTAAAAATCGTTTCATACTGCACCTTTTTTTATTGTTATAGGTAAAGCCACTTAAGCGGCATTGATAATCGTGTTACTGAGTTGTTGCCATTATTTCGGTAGGCAGTTTACAGGGTGAAGAAAATTGAGCAACAGCGGAATACTTAAGGTTACAAAATGTTGCATATAAAATGTATAAAATATCAACACTTTGAGTTAGGAGGTATGCATGGCTGCTCATACAATCTTTGCTAGATTGGTTTTTCTGTCATAGCCGAAGGGATCAAGCTCTGTTGATGGAGTAGAGCTCCGCTTTAAATAACAAAAACGGGGACTTTTAGTCAGTCTGACAACTTTAATCAGATTTAAGCTGAGATCTTTTTATCATTTACTGTTGCTTACAGGTATAATGAGCACCATATTTTTATTCAGTGTCTATATATCGATGTTAAATTTTTTTGCTGCTGCTCCTCGGGGCTACGAATACGCGCTATCGCTTGAATTAGCGGAGCTTGGCGCTTCAGATATCAAAGAAAGTGTTGCGGGGGTTTATTTTTCTGCTTCTCTAGAACTTGGTTATCGGATCACCTTATGGTCGCGACTAGCCAGCAGAATCATTTTAGTGATCTATAAAGGTCCTTGTGAAACACCTGATCAGCTATATAACGCAGCATACGGTATTGATTGGCAGATGCAATTCTCTAATCGTAGTACCTTCTCTGTTGACTTTCATGGCATGGGTGGTTTTATCAATAATACCCAGTTTGGTGCTTTGAAGATTAAAGATGCGATTGTCGATCGCTTTCGTGATGATGACTTTTCTCGTCCAAATGTGTCAAAAGTTGATGCCGACTACAAAATTGATGCTCATTACCGTCGTGGTGAAATCACACTAGGGATCAACTTTTCTGGTCCTGCACTACACAAACGTGGTTACCGCTCAACGACCGGTGAAGCCCCATTAAAAGAAAACTTAGCTGCTAATATGTTGGTGCGCAGTGGCTGGAAAAAATCACCAGTATCGTTGCTGGATCCTTTTTGTGGTAGCGGGACCGTTTTAATTGAAGCGGCTATGTTAGCCTGTGATATTGCGCCTGGTATCCATCGTGAGCGTTTTGGTTTTGAAAAGTGGCTACCGCATAACAAAAAAGTTTGGCAAGAGCTGCTCGATGAAGCACACGCTAGAGCATCTTTAGGCAAATCTCGCTGTAACATCAAATTTTATGGTTCTGATATTGATTCCAGAATTGTAGCACTGGCTAAGCGCAATGCTGAAAACGCTGGCGTATTAGACTTTATTGATTTCAGTGTATGTAATGCACTTAATATTACTCCTCCAGAGTCTACGGGTTACCTGATTTCTAACCCTCCATACGGGGAACGACTCGGTAATATGACCTCATTGCTGCAACTTTATTACCAACTTGGCGATAAGTTTAAAGCAGAATTTGGTGGTTGGAACCTAGCTATTCTTAACAGCGACGCCGAGCTACTGTCAGCGCTGAAACTTAAAGCTGATAAACAGATGAAGATGAATAACGGTGCATTAGAATGTGCTTTTAATCTTTATACTGTCCACGCCGAAAATACACGTCGTGTTGATCCCGCCAATATTAAAGTAGATGGAGACGTCAGTGATGTTGCTGTGCCATTTGCTAACCGTCTTAAAAAGAACTTTAAGCAGTTAAAGAAGTGGGCTAAGAAGGAAGGAATAGACAGCTACCGTATCTATGATGCTGATCTGCCTGAATATAATGTCGCGATTGACGTATATCTTGACCATGTGGTTATTTATGAATATGCCGCACCGTCTGAAATCCCAGAATCTGTTTCTAAGCGTCGCCTAACCGACGTGTTGATAGCACTGCCACATGCGATTGGTATTGATCCTAACAATATTGTATTGAAAACCCGTGAGCGTAAGAAGGGCATTTCGCAATACGAGAAGATGAATGCCAACAAACTTGAGTTAATCACCACTGAATATGGCGCTAAGTTTAAGCTTAACCTTAAAGAGTATCTTGATACTGGACTGTTTTTAGACCATCGTCTAACTCGTAAAATGGTTGGGGAAAAGTCTAAAGGTCGCAGTGTTTGTAACCTTTTTGCTTACACCGGTACAGCTTCGGTACATGCAGCAATGGGCGGAGCAAAATCGGTAACTACAGTTGATATGTCAAACACCTATATCAATTGGGCCAAAGAAAACTTTGCGCTTAATGGCTTTAATGACGACAAATATCAATTTGTACAAGCGAACTGTTTACAGTGGATTAAGCGTACCCACGATCGATTTGACCTAATTTTTATCGATCCGCCAACCTTCTCGAACTCAAAGCGCATGGAAGACTCATTTGATGTGTTGCGAGATCATGTGCCATTGCTCACCAACCTGATTAAATTGCTTAATCCAGGTGGTGAAATTATTTTCTCGAACAACAAGCGTAAATTCAAGATGGAAATCGCTGATCTTGAAGCGGCTGGTATGTCAATAAAGAATATTGATAACCAAACGTTACCACTTGATTTTAAAAGAAACCCACAGATCCATAATACCTGGCTCATTACGCATGCCGAGTAAGGCACACGGTATTATTTTGTATCACACAGATGCATGCCATCTGTGTGAACTCGCAGCAGACTTGTTGCACAAAGCACAAGTTACCTATGTTGCTCAAGATATTTGCGAAAGCGAGCAACTGGCTGATATTTATGGCACCCGCATTCCGGTAATAAAAAACCCTGCTTGTAATAGTGAACTAAATTGGCCGTTTGACCTCGAAGCATTAGAAGAATTTTTAGGAGCGTAACTTGAGTTTAGTACGTATTAATAACGGCTCTTTAGCCTATGGTTATACCCCGTTATTGCAAAAAGCTGATTTCACCATTGAACCGGGCGAACGTGTTTGTATTGTAGGTCGTAATGGTGCAGGTAAATCTAGCCTAATGAAAGTATTGAGCGGCGATGTGTTGCTCGATGAAGGTGAATTTAATATTGCAACCGACGTAAAAGTAAGCCGTTTGCAACAAGACCCACCTAAAGCTGAAAAGGGCACAGTGTATGCGTACATTGCTGCTGGTCTGCAAGAAATTGGTGAAAAACTAGAACGTTACCACCAGTTATCCCATGATGTTGGCACTGCATCAATGGATGATATGGAGCGCATGCTCAAGCAGATGGAAAGGCTACAAGAAGATATAGACCATTTAAACGGCTGGCAGTTAGACAATCGCATTAATCAAAATTGTGAATTACTAGGCCTTGATCCCGATGCCGCGCTGACCGAACTATCAGGTGGCTGGCAACGAAAAGTGGCACTGGCTCGTTCGCTTGTTAGCGATCCTGATTTACTATTACTCGATGAACCTACCAACCATTTGGACATTGATACCATCGAATGGTTAGAGCAATTCTTACTGAGTTACCGCGGTGCTATTGTTTTTGTGAGTCACGATAGGGGCTTTATTGACCGGATGGCCACTCGTATTGTGGATCTTGATCGAGGTATTGCCACTTCATGGCCTGGAAGCTACCAAGCATATCTAACAGGTAAAGCTGAGTGGTTAAGAGTTGAAGCTGAGCAAAATGCCCATTTTGATAAAAAATTGGCTGAAGAAGAAGTTTGGATCCGCCAAGGTGTTAAAGCTCGCCGTACCCGTAACGAAGGACGTGTACGAGCCCTGAAAGCACTGCGTGTTGAACGTATGGCGCGCCTTAATCGACAAGGCGGCGCTAAAATGGCCGTTGCTGATACCGACCGTTCTGGTAAATTGGTATTTGATATCGAAAACCTTGAATATAACCTGCCTGATAAAAACTTAGTTAAAAATTTCAGCACAACGGTGATGCGTGGTGACCGTATTGCACTGATTGGCCCTAATGGTTGTGGTAAATCGACTTTAGTTAAATTGTTGATTGGCCAATTAGAAGCACAAGCAGGGAGTGTTAAAGTTGGTACTAAGCTTGAAATCGCCTATTTTGATCAATACCGCGAAGCACTCGATCCTGAAAAAACCGTAGAAGACAACGTTGGTGACGGTAAAAAAACGGTGACGATTAACGGACAAGACCGACATATTTTAAGTTACCTTCAAGATTTCTTATTTTCACCAATGCGGGCTCGAACACCAGTTAAAGCATTGTCTGGTGGTGAAAAAAACCGATTATTGTTAGCTAGATTGTTGCTTCGTCCTGCAAATCTAATTATTCTCGATGAACCAACAAACGATCTCGATATTGAGACGTTAGAGTTACTTGAATCATTATTGGCTGACTACAAAGGCACTTTGCTATTAGTAAGCCATGATAGAGCATTTATTGACAACACTGTCACCAGTAGTTGGTGGTTCACCGGTAACGGTGGCTGGAGTGAATATGTTGGTGGCTATCAAGATGCGGTATCTCAAGGCGCTAAATTTTATTCTGAGGAACCTCAAGCACAAAAGGTTGTCGAACCTCCAGTTGTAGAAAAAAAACCAGTAGTTGTTGAGAAGGCAGTAAAAAAACTTTCTTTCAAAGCGCAAAGAGAGTTAGATTCTTTACCTGCAATGATGGAACAATTAGAGCAGGATATTGAAGCAATACAAAGTATTATTAGTGCTCCTGATTTTTACAGTCAGGAACAAAAAGTCGTTAACGAACAGCTAAAGACTTTGTCCGATAAAGAAAGTCTACTTGAGAAGTATTTTGAGCGATGGGAAGAGCTCGAATCATTAAAGTAAGCTAAAAATAAAAATGGGAAGCTAGTTAATGAAGTTTAAGTTAGATAAAACCCTATCCTTAGTGGCTGTAGGCGTATTAAGTGTACTTCAAGGTGTGCAAGCTGCACCTGTATATGAGATCCAAAACCTAGACCTAGATACATATGACCTTAACGGTACACTAACTAATACCCGTAATGGGTATGGTATGTCTGTTAACAATAATAATGAGGCTGTAGGTGTTGCAAAAGGTAAAAAGATCCTAACGATCGACGAAGATGACGATGGTATTATCGACATCGAAGATGGTGTGGCTGACTCTGAAACAATTAGCTATTCTATTTATTCAACAATTTCGGCTAACAATTTCACTTTTACTGCCATAGAGAATGCAGCCGACACACCTTGGTTACCTACATTTGAAAGCATTAACGGTACTGTCGCACCTGACTTTCTCGATGATGACGAAGAAAACTCTGTTGATAGTTTTTTCTACGGTATCAATGATGCTAATTTAAAAGTTGGTGCAATGACTGCACCTGAGCAACAGTTAACATATTCTGGTGATAGCGATACTCAAGAGTATTGGTATTATCGCGAATATGAACAACGTGGCTTTGTTAAAGCTGGCGATGATACTGAAATTGCAATATTACCCCCTTACTATGAATATATTTCAGAGCAAGATGACGGTGATGTAACTGTTAATATCGGGGGGTACTCTAGTGCCACGGCTATTAATGAAAATAACCTAATTACAGGTTACGCAAGTACCGACATTAGCGACAACAGTGCTGATATTATTGATTCGTGCGTTGAAAATGACAGCGAAACTGAACCTAGTGAAATTTGTATTCAAGACAACCAGTTTCCAAATACCTATGGTTACAGCGACATTCAATACCAAACGCGTGGTTACGTGTGGCGCTATGAGGCTGGCGACATTGCTGAAAGCTTTTTGCTTCCACTTGGTTTAGATGTTGGTGATAGTTCAAGCGTATTCACAGGTCAAGGCCTGGGAATAAATGCTGACGGTACTGTTGCAGGTCGTTCACATGTTTATCGTGGCGGCGATACTGACGAACTGTATTTAGATGCTGCTTACTGGATACAAAATGTTGACGGTGATTATGAGTATAATTGGGTTGATGTTGAAACCGTTAGCGATGTGCGTTCATCTATTGCCTACGATATCAATGATGACGGGATTTTAGTCGGTAGTTACAACAAATATATTGATGGTTATACCCGAGACAAGTTCTTCTACATTGATACGAATGACGCTGATGCTGAAATTGTAACCCCGAATGATTTCTACGATGCGCTATCAGATTTAAGTAGTCGTGGTAGAGATATTAACAATAATGGTCAAGTTGTAGGGTACATTGAAACTACTCACGATAAAGAAACGCCGCGTCCTAAAGCCGGTTTTCTGTATAATATCGACGAAGACGAGTTCAGTAACTTAAACGATCTATTAACCTGTGAGTCCAAAGGCTTTGAAATTGACCCTGATACCGGCTCTTGGGTTCGTCACGAAGTGCAAATTGAAGATGGTTCAGGTAAAACGTTATCATACAGCAGCGAAATTGAAATTGTTGAAGCTAACAGCATCAATGAAGACGGCACAATTGTTGGTACTGCTTTTATTCGTAAACCCGCTTACCAATATGATGACGATGGTGACATAATTATTGGCGAAAATGGCTTGCCACTATTTGAAGTCGACGCCGATGGTAATGCAGTAACAGCTTACTTACCACGTATGGTTGTGATCACAACTGATGGTACAGAACTGACTGATGAATGGCAGGCAGCCAATAGCTGTGTAGACGACGCTGGAGAGAGTGAAGACTACGTCAGACAAGGCGCTGCAAGTTTTGCTTGGTTGCTGATGTTACCACTGGTTTGGTTGCGTCGCAGACGTAAGTAAATTGTAGATTGGTAGACTAAATCGAGGCAATTAGCCTCGATTTTTTTTACTTTTATTTTTGCCACTTAACTCAGTAGTTTATTATATATACACTCTATCTTGTGTTTTTTTTGATTGATCTCTACTAAAAAAAGTTTTATTCATAATGCAGAAGCAATAGCTTCTATGGTTATGGAAGAGAGGATGCTTGCATGAAGAGACAGAAAAGAGATCGATTAGACAGAGCTTTTTCGAAAGGTTTTCAGGCTGGAATAGGGGGCCGTTCTAAAGAAATTTGTCCGTATTCGACACTTGATTCGAAATCACAATGGCTAGGGGGTTGGCGAGAAGGTATTGACGGTAGGTTAAGTGGCTTATTCAATAAATAGTTTTAAGCAGAAAACAAACGCCCTCGAAGTATTTGAGGGCGTTAGTGATAGCAGCAAATGAACCGATATAAGCTGTTTAAAAGCTGGATGTATCTGAAAAAATCCCGACCTTTAAATCTTTCGCGCTGTAAATTTCGCGTCCGTCTACTTCCATAGTCGCGTCAGCAATCCCCATGACTAGTTTGCGGTATACTTTGCGTTTAATCGTGAGTTTATAAGTGACTTTTTTGGCATCAGGCAATACTTGGCCTGTAAATTTTACTTCACCAACCCCAAGCGCGCGTCCTTTACCTTCAGCGCCTTCCCAGCCAAGAAAAAAACCAACTAACTGCCACATAGCATCTAAGCCTAAACAGCCCGGCATCACTGGATCTGCTGCAAAGTGACAATCAAAAAACCACAGGTCAGGGTTAATATCTAGTTCCGCTACAATTTCACCTTTACCGAACTCACCGCCATCAGCATTGATTGTTAGCACTCGGTCAATCATCAACATATTGTCTTTAGGTAGCTTCGGAGAATAAGGTCCGAAAAGATCACCAAAACCACAGGCAATTAGATCACGTTTTGTAAAACTGTTAGCGTTACTCATTGTTTTATATACTCCATCAATTTGAGATGACAGATTAGCGAACACGTGTAAGCTAAACAACTCCGATCAGCTGAAAAATGATAGTTTTTCACGCAATTTCACAAAAAAAGATTTCTCTTCGTCCTGATAACCGGCTAAAGCATCTAGTCTTTCTTGTACCAAACCATAAAGTGAGCCTTCAGGAAACTGGTTATCCTCATCCGCAATTCCTGCTGGAGTCTGCATTAATATTTCTGCAGCCTCATCAATATGTTTTACTTGGTAAAGGGTAAACAATCCTTTTTCAATGGCCTCTATAACCGAGCGATGCAAATTGAGCTGTTGCATATTAGAGCAAGGAATAATGACTCCTTGCTGTCCGGTTAAGCCACGACGTTGACAAAGTTTAAAAAAGCCTTCAATTTTTTCATTCACGCCACCAATAGCTTGCACATTACCAAACTGGTCAATTGCCCCAGTGGCTGCGATGCTTTGTTTTATTGGTTTTTCTGAAATCGCTGAGATCAGGCTGCAATATTCAGCTAGCGAGGCGCTATCACCGTCAATTTCTTGGTAAGACTGCTCAAAAACGATATTGGCATTTAAATGTAGTGGTGCGTCTTTACCGAATATTCGATATAGGCAAGACGATAAAATCATCATACCTTTTGCATGAATGTTACCGGCAAGTTCTGACTTGCGCTCAATATCTGCAACTTCACCATCACCATAATGTACTGACGCGGTTATTCTGGCTGGTTCGCCGTAGCTGTATTCCGCATTCTCAATAACGGTTAAGCCATTGATCTGGCCAATTTGTTCATCTTCGGTGGGCAGAGCTATAAATAGGTCGTCAAAATTTTGTGCCGACAACTTCTCTGAGGCGTTATGACGTTGACTGAACATATCGAGGCAATGGGTCAGGGCGCTGGCATCTATGTGTTGCTGCTGTGCCAAAGCCGCAGCCTGTGCAAGTAGTTGCTCAATGTTCACGGCCATCAAACTCAAACGCTGCTGATGATCCGCAAGTCTTGCACTGTACTCAAGTACAATCTGTCTGGCACCAGTATCTAAGGTTAAATCAAGGCGTTTTATAATAAAATTTAACCAAAGGTTATAGTCATCAACACTGGTTTCAGTTAAGTCAATCTCATTAACTGATTCGCCTAATAGAGGGAAATGGTTAGAAAAGCTAGGTTCGCCTAACCAACATTGACCATATTGATTGATCGAACCAATCAGAATAATTTTACAGTCTAATGCCAAAGCTGGCAGACTAGAATGTATTTGGTATTCTTTTTTATCAATTATTTCAAGCAGTAGTTCCCACAGCGCTTCACGCTTCCAAATTGAATCGGCACAAACAAACAGGTAGTGACTGCTCGCTAAAGCACCGGGTTGGTATTGGTTGCTGCTGGTATTGTACCGACCGATAAGGTCATGCTTTTTAATCGTTCCTGATAAATACACATAATCGTGTTGTTTACTTGCTAAGACACTGTCTGCGTCAGTATCACCTGCAGTCCAATAGGTCGAATCATCTTTTAATACAAGCTGTTTATTGGCAATGACACCCTCAGTTTTAACCAGTGCGTTTAATATGCCTTTACGGTCACAGCCATTGAAGTCTGCGAGGTACATATGTTGGTCGCGTGTGTGAGTTAATAACTTGAAAGCTGCGCGTACTCGAGCTTGGCCTATTAAAGGGGCGTCAGCTGAAAAGTCATTAGCGGGGGACGCAGTAAAAGTGAACTGTGGTTTTAATGCTGAAGTGGGAATTATGTTTGAGTTCATATTTATCATGTAAGTTTATCTATTAGGCTAATATTAACATAATATTGCGGTTTGCTTTAATTAGCTGAAGCGAGATATCTTGCGAGGCCTTATTAGGCGTTTAAATTATTGCTGCAAGTCAAAATATTGAACAATATAGAGCCAAATTGTTTGTAACTTCAGCAGTCGAACGCTACTTTACACTTTTTCAGTTATTGGGTGTTTACAACACCCCTTTAAGCGCCTATTATTCATCTCGTTCGGAGAGATGGCAGAGTGGTCGAATGCACCGGTCTTGAAAACCGGCATGGGTTTGTAGCCCATCTAGGGTTCAAATCCCTATCTCTCCGCCACATTAGAAAAGCCCGCTATTTATAGCGGGCTTTTTGCTATTTGTGGTTTAGAAGGATAAATCGAACCCAATTATTACTCCTGTTCAATTCAGTTTCCGAGGTGTATTAGCTTAAGGGTTCGCAAAAGGGGAGTCTTTGATTTTTCTAATCGTAATTGGGCTGCGTCCTGAGGAGGTAGTCGTTTAGCTGGAACGATTTTGATAACCTTTGACCTATGCACTAATGTATCCAGCTCCAGTAGAGAGAGCACCTGGCACGTATTTCAAGTCGTATTTTACGGTCGACTTTTCGTCTGTCGAATCCACTACCTCAAGGCACAAGATATTCCCTCCTAGATCTTTACAGCTTGAATTTACACTAAATGTCCATATTATTTTATCGGATTTGCCATATTTGCTACCGGTCCATTTTTCTATATCAATTGAAATATCGACTTCCTTATTATTCTTGTCCAGTATTTTTGCAGTAGCATAAACGCTGTGCGGAGTGTGCACGATTACCAAGGACCGTTCTTCACTCATGAACCCTACAGGTATTATTGGAGGAAGCGGAACGAGAGGAGAAAATGAAATAGATTTCAATTCATCTGGGCAATTTAAATAGACTTCATAGTCGCTGCTCCAATTTTCTTCAACAATGGTTTCATGCAGTAGATAATGACTTTTAACTGCACCACTGAATGCACAACCACATAAAAGAAACAGGAAAATCACACTGCATAAACGCTTAATATTCATGTGTTCACCTAATACCCTGTTATAAAGCGTTTTCACAATACTTTGAAATAAATGACTCTGAAAAACACTCAATTAGCCATTGTTAATCAATAAAATAACGACTTTTATAGCTAACAGCAATGCACAAGTGACCTTCGCTAGATACAGAACAATGTTTGGTTTACTGCTAGTGATCTATATCTAAAGCATCGATTTTTAAGGCAAAAATGGTGAACTCTAGGCGCGTACTGTTAACTCGGTACTTTGGGACGAGCTGAGTTTGCTCTAGTGGCAAGTGCTGTTAGCTAAGTGGCAAATATTGGTTTAAGTATTTGCCACTCCAGCTGTCCTATGTTTTGTTACTGGGCAAAACCACCTGTCTAAGGGGTAACAAAATTGAAGCGTTCGTGACAACCGATACAGTAGTTTTCTGACTCTTTATGTTGGTTGTGACACTTCATGCAATCGGTCTCAGTACTAAAGTGTCGGTTATCATGCGGGTTGGTTGGTTGAACGTCCTTGGTGTCGGCAGCTAGTCCTTTGGTATCATGACACTCTGTACATACATTCATTTTGACTGGCTCACGTTTATCCGTTACGTGACAATCGTTACATGTAATGCCCATTGCTGCGTGAGTTTCATCAAGTAGCTTGCTATCTTCAGCCATTGCTCCACTTACAAAGAAACTCAATGCAAGAGAAAGAATGATGTTGTGCAGTCTTAATTTCTTCATTGTTTTTATTCCATTTTCATAATTCATTTCAAAGGTTCCCAGAGAGCTGGCAACCGTCAACAGCAGTGATGCTTAAAGGCTTGCAACATGCTTACCCGCTAAGTAGCCGAAGGTGTAGCAACGGCCAAGCGATAGACCGAAAACTGTTAGTGGGTAATCAACACCACCGTAGAAACCGCCACCTAAGTTACCTACTATGAATAGGCCACCAATTTTGTTGCCATCGGCATTGAGTGCTTGATGGTTTTTATCAACCAACATGCCCGAACAAAGGGTAGAAATCCGCACTCGACGGTGAATGCCATAAAAAGGAGCTTTTACAACAGGCAGCATTTTGCTTGAAGGCTTACCAAAGTCGTCATCTTTTCCAGTGGCGCATAGCTCGTTGTAACGCTTAACGTTGGCCGCAAGCGTTTTAGGGTCGCACTCTAGTTTTACTGCAAGCTCTTCAATGGTATTAGCGACGTAGGTATTGGTCAGTGAAGGGTAAACTCCTTTTTTAGGTGTTGGATCTTCTGGCATGTAGATCTTCATCTCTTCAGGAGAGTAAAGCTTACCTGGCCAATCTGCTGCATCGGTCATGTAGTTTGAATCGAAAATTTGTGAGTAGTGGCCCGCATTTTCTTCATCACGTAAATAGTTATTGAGTAGTGACATCTCAACGGTTTCATTAACGAAACGACGACCTTTGCGGTTAACTGCTAAGAAAGGCATATCACACATTGAAGCAGGTCCAGCATCAAAGTCATGTAACATTTTTGTGTGGCCAACAGGTTCTATTACGCCGCCAGCCCAGTAAGCCATTGAGAAACCGTCACCGGTACGATCCATTTGCTTACGTTCAAAGTTCTTTAAGTCAGGAATAAAGAAGTTACACATGGCTTTATTGTTTTGGTAATCACCAGAAGACAAGATCACGCCTTTTTTAGCCATATACTTGTGGTATTGGCCGTCACGGTCTTTAGCTATCACACCAATCACTTTACCTGACGCATCTTGCACTAGCTGCTCAGCTGGCATGTTGAAGAAGAACTCAACTCCGGCTTTAACGGCTGTTTTAGCCAAGTCACGCATGCCATCGCCGGTAGTGTATGGCTTAGGGCCAAAGTAGGAAGTAACAAAATTAAGCTTATGCTCCGTTACACCGCGCGTTCCATGTTGTGGCTTACTGCCTTGATTAACAACTGACGCGCCGCCTTTTTTTGCGCGGTCGATAACCCAGCTTATTGCTTCGCCTGAGTTATATGCCCATTCTCTGATCAATTCTGGATTACAACGATGCGAACTGTCAGCCATTAAGCGGTTAACTAATGCTTCAACACCGGCTTTATCACACTTTGGTAAATCAAGGCCAGAGCCGGTGTTGCCTTGAGAAACCACTATTGCTTGCTTTTGTAACACCGCCACTTTTGCGCCATTTTCGGCCGCAGAAAGTGCAGCAGGCACACCAGCTGCCCCAGCTCCAACCACAACAACGTCAAACGTTTTAGTTGACACAATATCTTTGTCTAAAACAGGTTTAGGTTTTGGCATGAAGTCGAGTGTCGCGCCGCCATCTGAGCTTTTAGCGGCATTACAGCAATCTTTGTTAGTCGCAGCTTCAGCTACCGTTGAGCCTGTAAAGCCAGTCAATGCAACGGCACCAGAGCCAATAGCTGCGCGCGTTAGAAAACTACGTCGTGAAATACCATTTTGGAGGACATTAGCTGTGTATGGATCCATTATTTTCGGTTTGTGCGTATTGCCATTACTCATTTAATACTCCTTTTGCCCTCACGGTACACGGCGGAGACAACATCTTTTACAGCGACACTTATCTCGGTCATAACGCATTGGGCGACTGTGTTCTACTTGTTTTATAAAGTAGGGTTCGCGATAGCGAGTTTGTTTAAAAAACGAGAGTCACAACTTGTTTAATGCAACCCTGTAACTCTTGGTTACATAAAATGTATGACCTATGGTTAAACACTCAAAGTGGTACGTTTTAAATTTTTGCAGGAAGTCTCAAAATTGGTTGTTTAGCGACCTGGAAGGTAAAAAAAATGTTGGATTTTTCAATCGGTTAATGTGAGCTCAATCTCATTACAAATGATTTTTGTATGGCAGTAATTAACCGGTTAAAGTTATAGATATCAGTTAATTAGCTTGTGTTTAAACGCGGTTGTTTTATTCGGTAAAAGCGTGGCTTGTTAAATTTTTTGTGGTGGTTTTTGTTGTTGGTAATATTAATTAACAGTCGGTTTTAAACCTTGGTTGGCTAATGGCTATTCTCAACACGGCCGACTGAACTGAAGCTCAATAGTATTGAATGTGCTTGGCTGGCCGATAAGGTTGGTTATCTAGCCTGCTACAAATTTTTTCAAATTGTTATGGAAAAGGGCAGTGGTAATTGCATACATCGCTCGCCTAAAGCGATGTATATTATGTCGACTGAAATACTATATATTAGTTTTAGTTGCGGTTAAGAAGGCGATTGACTGGCGCCATTTTCAGTGAAAACTTTGGACTAAGTTAGGCTGAGATTAGGGTCTATCTTAGCCCTAAACAAAGTTAATTATTAAATGTTAGCTTTGCTGTTATAAAAGGTTTGTTTTTAGCCTTTAACCATAAGGCGCCGCTTATCAACCCAGTCATAAATTGAATCGTTCCGAGGTTTTGAATCATTGACTCTGGGTTTAGTACGACCAGCATCATGCCGGTGGCGCCAGACATCATAGAAACAAACTGAATAATTGCCACCGCTGAACCGGTATCTTTATTTTGTTGATCTAACATCAAATTGGTTCCTGGTACACGTATAACAATTACCGCCATTGAAGTTGGGGCTACAATGAAAGCAAATATCCAAGGTGATAGTTCACCGACTGTAAAAGTGAGCACACCGCATAGGGTTACAATCATAAAGCACAGTGTGATGATGTGTTGAGTGGCAAACCGCTTTGACAGTTTCATGTATATTGCAGGACCAAACGAAGCAAACAGTGCATTAAAAGCAAATGCATAGCTAAATTCTTGCTCAGTTAAACCAAAGCCATCAATGTAGATATAAGCACCAGCAGACAAAAAAGACATCATTGCCATTGGCACCAGAGAAAATATTACCAGTAAAGTGATAAAGCGGGGATTATTAAAAACGACGGCTAAACGTCCCCAAGAGCGCAGTATTGAACCTTTATAACGTGAGGTCAGTGTCTCTTGGTAACACATAGAAAGCCCTGCACATACGACACCAAAAAAGGCCAAACAGAAAAACATCATGTGCCATGAGGCAATTTTCAACAAAAAAGCCCCTAGCACAGGTGCGATCATGGGGGCGATGATCACTAAAGACATGATGGTGGCCATCACTTGTTCGCGCTCTCTGCCATCATAGAGATCTTTAACAATTGCGGTAGCAATGACAGTGACAGCACTACCGCCAAAAGCTTGGAATATTCGTGCGGTAATCAATAATTCAATATTGTTTGCCAAACCACAAAGAGTACTCGCAACAACATATATGGCAATGCCTATCAATAATATGGGTTTGCGACCTACTTTTTCACTTAAAGGCCCCCAAAACAGTAAACCCATAGCATATACAACAAAATATATGCTTAAAGTGAAGTTAACCATTGCTTGAGTTGTGTTTAGCACAGCTACCATTTGTGGTAATGCAGGTAGATATAAATCCGTCGTTAATGGTGGAAATGCACTGATAAGAACCAGGAAAATTAATGTACCGGCTTTACCTAATATAGGCTGCTTTTGTTTCAATTGAATACTCCACAGTAAATAGTCGCGGCGAGTTGGCTAGAGCATAAAAGGTGTTAGGTTCCTTTTACGTAACGCGATATTTACCGACATCAGTTATATGCTAAAAATGGGTTGGTAAGAATTGCTTTTTTAGGGAGTTATTAAAATAATCTATAAAGCCGACTCGTTTGTAAGGTAGTTAGCTAAACAACGATTATTGTAATTACAATATAGTACTTAATAAATAAGCGGTTGATTTTAAATGTTTTGAGTGAACCTGTACAGTAGTTGTGTAATAAGTTGTCAATAATAAATGCTGTTTAAACATAGATACTTATAATTAGAAAGGCCTTATTTAGAAAGCTTTGTTTAGCTATTTATTCGTCCGCTTACTATTAAGGTCAGCTAGTTAGTAATATTTCATTCATAATGAAATTCCTCATCTTTAAATATGGGCTTAGCAAGCTAACTGACAATGAAATCGCTAGTCTTTATTCTGTCTTTGACATTAAATTCACATTGGTATCAGTACAATTAGTCAAAATTGGTTTGCCGATCTTGTAATTAGTCATTACTAAAAGTTAAGCAAAGTTGTAAGAAGGATTTTTTGATGCCAAAGACTAAAAGAACCCCCGTTTTAAGCTGGTTTACGACATTTTTTTACCGGCCAAATATTTTAGCAACCATGGTGGTGTTGGGAACCTGCATTATATGTTTTGCGATTATGGCTACCTCGCCACAACCAGAAATTAATGATTCTGAACCGTCAGCGATTAATGTCAGGGTAATGCAAGTCGTGCCGCAACCGTTTATACCTCACTACCTTGGATATGGCACAGTAGATGCTAAAGAAAGGTTAACATTAACAGCAATGGCCGAGGGCAAGCTTACCTACTTATCAGACAATGTTATTGAAGGCTCAACTGTTGCTATTGATGAGTTAGTTTTCCAACAAGATCCGACCGTATTGAAAAATATTGTCATGCAAAGGCAAGCAGAAAAGACCATTGCACAAGCCCAGTTTGATTTAGAGTTAGGTGAACAGCAGATTGCTGACAACGATTATCAAATGATGAAACAAGAATTTGATGAAAAACAGTGGCAACTCAATTTGGCTTTATTGTTAAGAGAGCCTCAACTTGCACAAGCTAAAGCGCAAGTTAGTCTGGCTGATGCTGCACTTAATATTGCAAAAAATGACCTTGCACTTAGCCAATGGAGCAGCCCTAAAAACTATCTAGTAGCCTCAAAATATGTGTCAGAGGGTGATTACCTGCAAAAAGGTGATCAGATTGCCACTCTTATTGAGCTTGATGAATTTAGAGTGCCTATTTATCTACCTCGCAATATAGCTGCCCAAGTAAGTGTTGGACAAAGTGTTGTACTGTCTCAACCTGATACTCAATTTGAAGTCCGCGCCACCATTAGCCATGTTTTTCCTGCTATAGAAAATAATATTCACTTGCAAAAAGTGTTTGCTGCTTACTCGCCTGACTCAGCCTCGGTTACGCCGAGCGAAAACGTTATCATTGGGGATTTTGTTGAAGCTAGGTTTAACTTTGCGCCAATCGCTAACACGATAACAGTACCACTGTCGGCCATAGACCAAGCTCGTGTCTGGCTGGTTGATAGTGAACATCGATTACAACAAAAGAGCGTTACAGTCCTGTTTCAAGATGAACATAGCGCTGTAATTAAAAATGTTTTTGCTGCTGGTGAACAGCTCATTACTCACAAAGTTCATACCCCAAGACAGGGTCTTATTGTGAATATTACGGAGCGATGAAAATGAGCAATGAAAATAGTTCCAAAGCAAATACTCCATTCAATGGAAACGATTCAGCCCTGAGCCGTTTTATTGGTTGGATGATAGATAACCCAATTGCGGTAAACTTGCTGACGGTAGCCATTGTGGTAATGGGCTTTTACTCTTTTTCAGATATAAAGCAAGAAACATCACCATCATTTAAAGTTCATGAAATTGAGATCAACGCCAGTTTTATGGGAGCCACACCAACAGAAATTGAGCAGAGCATCTTACTGCCAATTGAGCACCGTCTGCGCGAAAACAGCCATATAGATAGAATTAGCAGCACGGCTATTGAAGGTAGTGGACAGGTAGTACTAACCCTTAATGATGGTGTTGATGAAAATGCGCTTGTGGCTGAAATAAAAAACAGCCTTGATGCTATCAATTATTTTCCAGCAAGCATGGAGCCAATTGAAATTGCTGTAGTTGAAGAACTGGATTCTGTGATTGAGTTTGGCCTTTATGGACAATTGTCGCCCACGCAGTTGCGCCTTGAAGCATCAAAGTTTAAAAATGCGTTATTAAACCAATTTGAACTGGCAAAAGTTGAGCTGCACGGCATTGCTGAAACTGACATTATTATTGAAATTTCAGAAGCCCGTTTGCAGCAATATAAACTGTCATTAGCAGATGTTAGTGGCAGAGTTGATACCGTCGTGAATGATGTCTCCGCTGGGCAAATTAGTACTCACAGCGGCGATGTGTTGATTCGAACGAAAGGGCGCAAAGATCAGGTTGAGCAATTTTCTGCGATTAAGGTTAAGACTCTGCCTAATGGTGCCGTCATTACATTGGGGCAAATCGCAGACATCTCTTATGGTTATTCGCAGCCGCAAGCGCCATTTTTGGTAAATGGGCAAGCGGGGATCATGTTGATGATTTACCAAAATGAAATGGCTAAACCAATAGCCTTAAGTGAAGCTATTTTACAATTTGCCACTGAGTATGAACAAGACCTTCCTAGCGGTACTTACCTCACGGTGCTTGATAACCAAGTTCAAGCCTATCAAACACGTATCGACTTGCTACTGAGTAATGGCGTGATCGGGATGATCCTGGTGATTATTGCGCTAGCACTTTTCTTAGATTTACGCTTGGCTTTTTGGGTGTGCATGGGGATCCCAATCTCAATTGTCGGTGCTTTAGCTGTTATGCCAGTGCTTAATATTCCTTTGAATATGGTCACCTTGTTTGCCTTTATTATTACCTTAGGTATTTTAGTCGACGACGCAGTTATTGTGGCCGAGAACATTTATCAAAAAGTGCAACAAGGTATGCCCATTGAAAGTGCACTTAAACAAGGTACCGCGGAAATGGCACTGCCAGTGTGTTTTTCTGTTGTAACAAACATTATCGCTTTTGTGCCACTCCTGTTTGTGCCCGGTGAATTAGGGGTAATGTACCAACCTATGACACTGCTTATTTTTGCCATTTTTACTGTTTCTTTAATCGAAGCTCTGTTTATATTGCCATATCATTTGAGACAAATAGCTAAACCAAGGAAGTTGAGCCAATTAGCGCGAATGCAACAATGTTGTTTTAACGCATTTGAGGTGTTGCGCGATAAGCATTTTAAAGGCCTGTTACAGCGCTGTTTAAGTCAACCTTGGTGCGTACTAGCACTGTTTTTGTCGGTGTTGTTGATCACGTTTACTTGGGTTAACTCTGGCCGTGTTGATTCTGGGTTTGTACCTAAGGTTGAGTCTCAAAGGATTGACGCCGAGGTTGAATTTCCCGCCGGTACTGCGCTAAGCGACAAGTTACACACTATGGCGATCATCGAAGCCGCGGGTGTTAGTGCGTTTGCAAAATTGAATGCAGCGGATAGCTATAAACATATTATGATGTCAGTAGAGGGAAGTTCAGCCTCAACAACGTTTCAAATTGTCGAAGATACGCAACGTGATTACAGCGCCAGAGAGTTTGTAGAAACTTGGCGCAATCAAATTGGTCCACTAGCAGGTGTTAAGTCACTATTTTTTGACTATGAAGTAGGCCCTGGTGGGGGAAAAGAGCTGTCTATCGAATTGGGTGGGGCTAACGGTTTAGCATTGCAGCAAGCCAGCATAGATTTGATGCAACAATTAATAAATATCCAAGGCGTTACTGATGTCGATAGTGGCTTGATTGATGCTCAACGCGAATTTACCTTAACCGTCAACGACCGCGGCAGTATGCTTGGGTTTGACAGCGATAGTCTAGGTGCCTTAGTTAGACACAGTTTCTATGGGCATGAGGTAAATAGGCAGATTGTTAATGGTGATGAATTGAAGATCCGTGTCATGCGTCACCGTAATGAGCAATATAAGGCTAACACATTAGGGGAGCTACTCATTACTTCACCAACAGGTGAACAGGTTCAACTTAAACAAGTGGCCGAGATTACACCTGTGCTTAGCGCCGTTCAAATTGATCGTGTTGATGGCAAGCGACAAGTTGAAGTCAGTGCCAGTTTCATTCGAAGTGAAGCCAATGTAGCGCTGATAATGACTCAAATAGATGAAGTTGTTTTACCGGCTCTTATGGTTAAATACCCCGGAGTTATAGCAGAGCTTGGTGGCAGCGCCCGCACTGAACGTAAAGTGAATGCTAAACTTCTTACCGGAATTATACTGGCACTGTTTATGGTGGTTGCATTTTTAGGTATTTACTTTAAAAGCCTAATAGATGCTCTACTTATTATGAGTGTGATTCCACTGTGTCTAGCTGCAGCCATGTTAGGGCATATCATTCTTAACCAGAGTTTTAGTGTGATGAGCTTATTTGGCATGATTGCATTATCAGGCTTAGTGTTAAATGGTGCGTTCGTCTTGTTGCTAGAGGTAAAACAAGGTTTACGTTGCAAGCTTACAATTGAACAAGCTGTGGTGAAAGCCAGTTTATCTCGGTTTAGGCCAGTGGTGATCACAACATTAACCACAACCATCGGCTTAGCTCCGATGCTATTTGAAACATCGACTCAAGCTCAATATCTTATTCCCATGGTGATTAGCCTCAGTTTTGGTTGTTTGTTCTCTTTGGCAACGATACTGATCTACGCACCTATTATGTTTAGCCTTTCTGAGCGCTGGCGTACAAGAACTCAGCATGTGCTGACCGATACTCAAATAGTTAGAATATAAATACAGCGGCGTTGCTGACGCTCTATTTAGTCGGCACACTACTTAGGGGGATAATGTGAGGTAATGTACCGCTAAATAGTTAAAATATAAGCAGGTTGTCGGCAAATTCACCAACTAGCGAAAAACTGTAAATTTATGCTTTACAAGACTGAACGGCCGCTATATTATTCGCGGCGTTCGGAGAGATGGCAGAGTGGTCGAATGCACCGGTCTTGAAAACCGGCATGGGTTTGTAGCCCATCTAGGGTTCAAATCCCTATCTCTCCGCCACATTAAAGAAGGCAGCCTATTTAGGCTGCCTTTTTGCTTTCTGCAGTAAGTTGTTGTTACTTAATTGAAATCACTGTTAATCAAGCTAGTGCTAATGTTAAATTTTGCTTTATAATTTTACCTATATGGGCTAAATTACATTGAACAAAAAGGATAAGGTCAGAGGCTTTGATCCCAATCAGACCAATTTAAGGTAGAGCAGCTTTGATATCAGTATATTTGGTTGATGACCATGAACTTGTGCGCACCGGCATTAGACGGATTTTAGAAGACGAGCGTGGCATTAAAGTCGTGGGTGAAGCGGGAGATGGAGAGACCGCTGTTCAATGGTGTCGAAAAAACGAAGCTGATGTTATTTTGATGGACATGAACATGCCTGGAATGGGGGGATTAGAAGCCACACGTAAAATTCTACGGTTTCAAGCGCACGCAAAAATTATTGTGTTAACCATTCACACTGAAGATCCTTTTCCAACTAAAGTTATGCAAGCAGGGGCGTCAGGCTATTTAACTAAAGGGGCAACCTCACCTGAAGTGCTGCAGGCTATTCGTCAAGTTGCCGCTGGGCAGCGTTATCTATCGCCTGAGATTGCTCAACAAATGGCGCTGAGCCAATTTAATCCATCGGAAGATAATCCTTTTGCATCGTTGTCTGAAAGAGAATTGCAGATCATGATGATGATCACCAGTGGCGAAAAGGTCAGTGATATATCCGAGCAACTTAATTTAAGTCCTAAAACGGTAAACAGTTACCGCTATCGCTTGTTTGCCAAATTGGGCATTGGTGGCGATGTTGAATTAACTCGATTAGCAATTCGGTATAAGATGCTCGATACTGGCCAGTTTTAAATAGATACTATAGAGCGTATGACTGAAGCGTTTAGTGCTAATGAATTTTTAAAAACGGTAACATCGTCCCCTGGTGTTTACCGTATGTATGATGATAACAACGTTGTGATTTATGTGGGTAAAGCCAAAGATCTCAAAAAACGTTTATCTTCCTATTTTCGCAAGAACATCACCAATGTTAAAACACAAGCGCTGGTGTCAAAAATTGCTAATATCGATGTCACTGTAACCCATAGTGAAACCGATGCCTTAATCCTCGAAAATGACTACATCAAGCAGTACATGCCTAAGTACAACGTACTGCTAAGGGATGACAAATCTTACCCTTATATATTGGTGAGTAACCATAAACACCCACGTCTGGCTTATCATCGAGGCCCTAAAAGAGATAAAGGGCAATATTTTGGGCCTTACCCTAATGGTGGTGCTGTACGAGACAGCTTACATTTATTGCAAAAAATATTTCCAATCCGCCAATGTGATGATTTGTACTACAAGTCAAGATCTCGTCCGTGTTTACAATACCAAATAGGCCGTTGTAGTGCGCCATGTGTTGATTATATCTCGCTGGAGGACTACCAAGAGCAAGTCACATTAGCCACATTGTTTTTAAAGGGTAAAGATCAACAAGTCAGTAAAGCGTTAGTCATAAAAATGGAGCAAGCAGCAGGTGAGCAACATTACGAGGACGCAGCCCGTTATCGGGATCAAATCACTGCACTTAGACGGATAGCTGAGCAGCAAGAGGTATCTAATGCTTCTGGTGATATGGACGTTATAGGAGTGTACTTTGCTTCTGGCGTCGCTTGTTTTCATTTGCTGTTTATTCGTGAAGGTAAAATTTTTGGTAGTCGTAGTTATTATCCCAAAGTGCCAGTGGATACAGAGCTGTCTGAAGTACTACGCGCGTTTATGTTTCAGTTTTACCTCAATGTTGATAGCCAACGAATTACCCCTAAAGAGATCCTCGTCAGCGAAACCTTTGAAGAGCAACAGCAGCTCGCTGATGCAATTAATGCGGCTCAGCAAAGTAAAGTCGACATTAAGACGCTCGTGCGTGGTGAACGCGCCCAATTTTTACGCTTGGCATTAACCAATGCGACAAATGCGGTTAATACTCGGTTGTCACATAAAAATACCGTTGAACAACGGTTTTTGATGCTTGAAGAAGCGATTGAAGTTAGTGAAAAAATACAACGAATGGAATGTTTTGATATTAGTCATACAATGGGAGAAAGCACTGTAGCCTCCTGTGTTGTATTTAACCGTGAAGGTCCGAACAAGGCTGAATATCGTCGGTACAATATTAATGGCATTACTCCTGGTGATGACTACGCGGCCATGAAACAGGCGATTACACGTCGCTTTGATAAAGTATCTAGTGGCGGAAAAACACCAGACATACTCTTTATTGACGGTGGGATCGGACAGCTAAGGATTGCGCAAAAAATTGTAGATGAAAAATTTGTTGCTTTAGATCGCGCGCCCACCTTAATTGGTGTGGCCAAAGGTGAAGGTCGAAAACCTGGGCTTGAAACCCTTATCTATGGCGACAATGAAGTGTCGTTTACCCTGCCAGCAGATTCAGGTGCGTTACACCTTATCCAGCATATACGTGATGAGTCACACCGTTTTGCTATTACGGGCCACCGCAATAAACGGCAAAAGACCCGCAATACTTCTAAGCTTGAATCTATCGACGGAATAGGCCCTAAACGGCGAAAGGCACTTTTGCAACATTTAGGCGGATTACAGGAAGTTAAGGGGGCTAGCGTTGCAGAATTGGCAAAAGTTCCTGGGATTAGTCTAGAAATGGCACAAACAATACATGACGCATTGCGAGGGGGGTAAAATTAAGGCAAAATTGACGCTGCTTTTGACATTTAGGTTTTATGATGCCGTTTAACATTCCTATTGCGTTAACACTGTTCAGAATTCTCTTACTGCCAGTGTTTGTTGTTCTTTTCTATTTGCCTGATTCATGGGCTTTGTTCGCCGCAGCTTTTGTATTTTGGCTGGCTGCTATTACTGACGCGCTTGATGGCTATGCTGCTCGAAAGCTGCAACAGTCAACTCGATTTGGTGCTTTTCTGGATCCCGTTGCCGATAAAATCATGGTGACCACCGCGTTGGTGTTATTGGTGAGTCAATATAATAATATTTGGTTAACCTTACCGGCATTGTTCATGATTGGACGAGAGATTGTGATTTCAGCGCTGCGAGAGTGGATGGCTGAAATAGGTAAACGTGGTGCGGTTGCAGTGTCGTGGATTGGTAAATATAAAACCGCTGCTCAGATGACAGCGATTACCGGGTTAATCTGGCAACCAAACGATTTTATTATCTATAGTTCATTTGGTTTGCTTTATATTGCTACCGTTCTTACTTTTTGGTCAATGATGAGCTATATACTTGCGGCATGGGGTGATTTAACCGCCGAATAGTTCGTTTTAAAATCAATAAGATTAATTAGTGTGCAAGCAGTCATTTATCTATAAATATAGCGTTGACTCTTCATAATAAATCGGTAGAATGCCATTCCGTAGTCAAGGGGAAGCAACTTAAACAAGAACTTGATTACAGGTTAAATTGAAATGCGACATTAGCTCAGTTGGTAGAGCGATACCTTGCCAAGGTATAGGTCATCGGTTCGAACCCGATATGTCGCTCCAATTTAACAATATGGCGCGATGGCAGAATGGCTATGCTGCGGATTGCAAATCCGTCGATCTCGGTTCGACTCCGGGTCGCGCCTCCATATTAAGAGTTTGATGAGCAGTTAAGTAATTAATTTGCAGTGTTTCTACCGATAACACGTATCATCAAAGTCAACGAGTTTGCCCGAGTGGTGGAATCGGTAGACACAAGGGATTTAAAATCCCTCGCTTAATAGGCGTGCCGGTTCAAGTCCGGCCTCGGGTACCAAATATTCTCTTTGAGAATTACAAAAAGCCTCAACGTAAGTTGAGGCTTTTTTGTTTGTGTTTGTTGTACACTTCATTTTTAGCGCTGCCATGCCGGTTGCTCAACATTGTTTATTCCGCGAAGGGCGACTTAGAATTTAGCCTGCCATGCACCATCACTTTTAATTATTTTTGTTAATCAATTATAGAGAAGCAAAGCTTGTTGTTAATGTAACTACAACGCCTACCTTGACGGTGCTAACTCAGTATAAGTCATTAATTGTTATTATTTTTGAGTTAGCCTAGGTATTTGTCTACACAAAGTCTAGTGATCTTGTAATGCATTACGAGGTTAGTTGATTACTCAATGGCTTCATATTTTCTCCATTCATAGTTCTATACAAAACATGATTGTTTGCCATACTTAGTTTGTTTAGTCGTATAAGGTGCAGTTATGCGTTTTGTTGGCGTTTTATCCTTTTTGATGTTGATGTGCCTCCATTGCTCGGTATTGGCGAGCGATCGTCAAATGAGCGCGCAAAATATGCTCGCACAGCAGTTAGCGTTAATGCGAGCAGTTGAACCAGAGTCGAACTATGAGCATGATCAAACTCGCTTAACAACCACACTGGTACCCTCTGATCAACTATTGGCAGTAGAGCGCCATATTGTAGATTTTTGGACCCGCAGGCAGATCCCAATTAGAAATACTGCCTACCAATCGATTCAAGATCCCTACACAAGAGCAATGGCTGTTGAACCCGACTTGGAAAGTTATTTGCAACTGCAGAATCGATTAAAGCATCTAAAGTGGTTATCAGAAACGCAAAGCTGGTCTGCGATAGAACTTGAAGGCCTTATTCGACCTAACAAGTCACACCAATCAATAGCGACCATTGCCAAACGCTTATGGTTACTTGCTGACGCTGACAGTAATTTATTAGATCCTCAAAAACCAAATTTTTATCACTCAGCGTTAGTTAATAGCGTTAAACGATTTCAAAAAAGACACGGGCTAACACCTGACGGCATTATTGGATCGGAAACATTGAAGTGGCTAAACCTCGCCCCCTCAGATCGCTCATTGCTATTAAGCAAAAATTTCATTCAACGAGCCGAATTTATGGCTCAGCAATTGGACCGTTTTTTGGTTGTTAATATTCCAGCATTTGAAATGGAGCTTTTTAACAATGGTCGTATAGAGTTAGCATCAAAAGTCATTGTAGGGAAACCCTACCGTCAAACTCCGGTTATGAGCGGATCAATTTCAAATGTGGTGATTAATCCTAGCTGGCGAGTCCCTAAAAATATCATGTATAACGATTTGCTTCCAAAAGTCAGAGAAAACGGGCATTACATTGAGCAGAGAAACTTTGATGTGTTTGATCGAAATAATAAATTAGTTAAATATTCTGCTGAGCAATGGAGTGAGTTGGCAAGAGGGCCATTTCCATTTAGGTTTGTTCAACGTCCGGGTGGCAGCAATACATTAGGACGTTACAAGTTTTACTTTCCCAATGATGACAGCATATTTTTGCATGACACTTCAGATCCCAATTTATTTAATAGAAGTAACCGAGCCTTGTCGTCAGGTTGTATTCGAGTTGAAGATGTTGAGGGGTTAGCTAATTGGATCGCCGCTAATTTAGTGAAGGACAAGCAGACTTGGGTTGATAGGCATGTGGATAAGAAAAAAACCCAATGGTTTGCGCTCAATAGTACATTAGATGTTCATTTAGTGTATTGGACCGCTTGGATCGACAAAAATAGCCAAGCACAATATAGAAACGATATTTACCATAAACAGTCATTAACCACTGTTGCAACAAACTCGATAGAACATAACAACGACTTATAGAATGTTTGGCGATATTTTATGCTGAAAACTTGCAAAAGCTAATATTACAGGTTAGTTTGCTTGCCAGTTATTATATTAAGTTGTCTGTGGAGTTCGTGTGACCGTAGTATGTTCTGCTCGTAGGCAGTTATTATTAGGCCTTGGTGGCGTAGCAATGTTTACCATGTTACCGCAACAAGTACAGGCCAGTCGTTCAACCAAAGGTGTTCGAAGTTTAGGTTTCTATAACCGCCATACTGGTGAACGTCAGCAAGGTAGTTATTGGGTTGATGGTGACTACCAAAGCAAGATTTTGACCGATTTTAGTCAAGTGTTACGTGATCACCGCCAGAATGAATCAGCCCCGATGGATAAACGTTTATTTGATTTTGCCTATAAATTGAAAGAGTCATTAAATTTTGATGATGAGTTTCATGTTATATCGGGTTATCGGTCGCCTAAAACGAATGCGATGCTCTCGAGCAAAAGTAGTGGTGTGGCTAAGAAAAGTTATCACATGAAAGGTATGGCACTGGATTTAGTCGTTCCTGGTGTGAGCTTAGCGGAGGTAAGGCGTGCTGCTATCGCACTTAAATTAGGCGGTGTCGGTTATTACCCTAAATCTGGCTTTGTGCACATTGATACTGGCCCCATTCGTAGTTGGTAATTTTAAAGGCGAAGCAACTTGGTTGCAAAATTGGTTTTGTTTAATGATTGCCAATATGTTAGTATCCGTTCGCTTTTAGTCAGTGATGGTTGGTCGAAAACCAACACTGTAATTTTATTTATATTTATATTAAGTGAGTTTTATTATGTCTTACACTCTAGCTGCACAAATCCGCACTGAAATAGGGAAAGGTTCGAGCCGCCGCCTACGTCATGCTAACAAAGTTCCTGCTGTTATCTACGGTCCAGGTAAAGAAGCTATCTCTATCGTTCTAGAACATAAAGATGTTATCAAAGTTCAAGGTAACGACGATTTTTACCTTACTGACCTAACTATCTCTTTAGATGGTAAAGATGTAAAAGTACGAGTTCAAGACATCCAACGTCACGCGTTCAAGCCATTGGTTGAACATCTTGACTTTAAATTTGCTTAATTCTTAAGCTGATTTTAAAAGCGCCTTAATAGGCGCTTTTTTTTGGCAATTTTTCAGCTGACTCCATTTACAACAGCTTTGGGTCAGTTTTTGTATATAAACATGCTATTAAAAGTTTTTGCTCAAAATTTTTTAATCTGTGATTAAAGTATAAAGCCCTATAAGGCAATAGGGCATGTCATTTATCGTGATTACTTATTTGTATCCCCTTAACTACATTGCTTAAATGTTCGCAGAGCTGTCGCTCTTATATTCGGGGCATGCTGCAATTATTTTTTTAGCACCATTTACATTTTCTTCAATCCGTACATCAAAGCCCCACAGACGGTGTAAATGTTTAACCACCTCGTGCCGAGTGTCGGCTAAAGGGATCCTTGCATTAGGAATGTATTGCAGTGTTAATGAACGGTCACCCGTGACTTCGACGTTATGGACCTGGATGTTGGGCTCCAGATTCGACAGGTTATATTGCTGTGATAATTTCTGCCTGATATCTTGATAGCCTTGCTCGTCGTGTATTGCTGATACTGACAGGTTACTTTTGTTGTCATCATCTAATATTGAAAACAATTTAAATTGACGAATGACAGTCGGTGACAGGTACTGGCTAATAAAACTTTCATCTTTAAAGTTTTCCATTGCAAAATGCAATGTAGTAAGCCAATCGCTGCCTGCAATATCAGGAAACCACTCTTTGTCTTCTTCTGTCGGGTGTTCGCAAATTCTGCGGATATCAACAAACATATTAAACCCGAGTGCGTACGGGTTTATACCACTGTAATAAGGGCTATTATAGTCGGGCTGTGCAACTACATTGGTATGGCTTTGTAGGAACTCCAACATAAATCGATCGGTGACTAAGCCTTCATCGTATAGGTGGTTTAAAATGGTGTAATGCCAGAATGTTGCCCAGCCTTCATTCATTACTTGTGTTTGCTTTTGTGGGTAAAAATACTGGCCCATTTTTCTGACAATGCGAATAATCTCCCTTTGCCACGGTTCTAGTAGCGGAGCATTTTTTTCAATAAAGTACAGAATATTCTCTTGGGGCTCCGCGGGGAAACGGGGTTTTTGAATTTGTAATTCTTCATGTGGTGCTGCCGGCACTGTGCGCCACAGATCGTTCACTTGACTCTGCAAGTAAGCTTCACGTTCTTTTTGGCGCGCCTTTTCTTCTTTAAATGAAATGTCGCTGGGGCGTTTGTATCGGTCAACACCAAAGCTCATAAGGGCATGGCAAGAATCAACAATACTTTCAACTTTTTCTATGCCATGTAACTCTTCACATTCACTAATATAATTTCGAGCAAAGACTAAGTAATCGATAATTGAGCTAGCATCTGTCCACGTTTTGAAAAGGTAGTTTCCCTTAAAAAAGCTATTATGGCCAAAACTTGCGTGCGCCATGACGAGGGCTTGCATTGTTATGGTGTTTTCTTCCATTAAATACGCAATGCATGGCGAGGAGTTAATTACGATTTCATAGGCTAAGCCCATTTGGCCGCGTTTGTAACCTTGCTCGGTTTCGATAAAGCGTTTGCCGAATGACCAGTGTGTATAACCGATAGGCATGCCTATTCCAGCATAAGCATCCATCATTTGTTCAGCTGTTATGACTTCGATTTGATTGGGGTAACTATCTAGCCGGTAATGGTTGGCTACACGCTCAATCTCGGTCGAATAGGCTTGCAGGAGATCAAAGTTCCAATCAGGTCCATCGTCTAATGGTGTTCTTTTTTCGGTGTTGTTCATAGCGCCCCCTAGACAGCTTGTTTTTTGAATAACTCTCTAAATACCGGATAGATATCTTCTGCTTGTCTAATGTGTTGAACCGCAATGTTGTCATGTACTTTTTGTAATGTTTCGTACTCTCTCCAGAGTGTTTGATGAGCTCGATTGGTAATTTCAATGTAGCTGAAGTATCTCACTACTGGCAGTAGTTGTTTTTCAAGGATTTGGTGGCAAGAAGGGGAGTCATCAGCCCAGTTATCGCCATCAGAAGCCTGTGCAGCATATATGTTCCACTCGTTAGCCGGATAACGTTTTTGTTGGATCTCGTGCATTAATTTTAATGCGCTGGATACAATGGTGCCGCCGGTTTCTTGCGAATAGAAAAACTCGTGTTCATCGACCTCTTTTGCTTGGGTGTGATGCCGAATATATACAACCTCAAGGTTTTTATATGTGCGAGTTAAAAACAGGTAAAGCAAAATATAAAAACGTTTGGCCATATCTTTTGTAGCTTGATCCATAGAGCCTGAAACATCCATTATACAAAACATAACAGCCTGGCTTGACGGTACTTCACGCTTTGCAAAGTTGTTGTAACGCAAATCAAAGGTGTCAATGAACGGCACTTTTTTAATCCGACTATGCAACTCATCAATTTCAATCTTTAGCGCTAAAATACGTTCTGCATTAGCCCCCGCAATACTTTGTAGTTGCTCTAACTCTTGTTGTAACACTTTTAAGCGGTGTTTTTTGCTAGAAGTCATTGCCATACGTCTGGCAATAGAGGACTTTAATGAACGGACAATGTTGATATTAGCTGGAACACCATCATTGCTAAATCCTGCTCTATAAACTTGATATTCAACAAGTTTGTTTAGTCTGTTTTTTTGAAGGTTGGGTAATTCTAAGTCTTCAAATAGTAACTCTAAATACTCGTCTTTAGAAATTTGGAATACAAAGTCGTCATTACCTTCACCTGAATCTGAAGCGTCGCCTTGACCTGCACCTTGTCCACCACCTGCAGGTGGCCTTTCTATTTGATCACCGCGGCTAAACTTGTCGTTCCCGGGGTGAACGCGCTCTCTAACGCCTCCGCTTCCTTGGTGAAAGGTTGGTTCGCTGATATCTCTGGTCGGAATACTGATCTCTTCACCAGTGTCTACATCGGTAACACTGCGACGGGTTACAGCATCACTTACCGATTGTTTTATTTGCTTTTTATAACGATTGATAAATCGTTGTCGATTAACGGTACTTTTTCCTTTAGCGTTAAGCCTTCTGTCAATAAAATTTGCCATGCACACCTCCCAAACTGAACATTGGGGGAGTAAGTTCCCCCAACTGGCTATTTAAGAAGACTTTCTAACTCTCAGGTACCATTCTGACAGTAGCCTAACTTGTTTTTGTGTATAGCCTTTCTCCATCATTCGATTGACAAAATCATCATGCTTACGTTGATCATCAGTCGATGTTTTTCCATTAAAGGAGATAACGGGTAGGAGATCTTCAGTATTAGAGAACATCTTTTTCTCAATAACTGTTCTGAGTTTTTCGTAACTAGTCCATAGTGGGTTTGAGCCTTCATTATTGGCTCTTGCTCTAAGGACAAAGTTGACTATTTCATTACGGAAATCTTTTGGATTACTGATCCCCGCAGGCTTTTCTATTTTTTCAAGCTCAGCATTTAACGCGGCTCTATCAAACAACTGGCCGGTATCAGGATCTCGATATTCTTGATCTTGGATCCAAAAATCGGCGTAGGTGACATAGCGGTCAAAAATGTTCTGTCCATATTCGGAGTATGACTCTAAGTAGGCTGTTTGAATTTCTTTACCAATAAACTCAACATATTTAGGGATCAAATAGCCTTTTAGAAACTCAAGGTAGCGTTCAGCGGTTTCTGTTGGAAATTGCTCTTGTTCAATTTGACGCTCTAAAACATAGAACAAGTGCACTGGGTTAGCGGCAATCTCGCTATGGTCGAAATTAAAAACTTTTGACAGTATTTTAAAAGCAAAACGTGTAGATAAGCCGAGCATCCCTTCGTCAACACCGGCATAGTCACGATATTCTTGATATGACTTAGCTTTTGGATCAGTATCTTTTAGGCTTTCACCATCGTAGACACGCATTTTAGAGTAGATTGAGGAGTTCTCTGGTGCAATGATCCGCGAGAGCACACTAAATTGCGCTAATGTTTCCAGCGTTCCAGGAGCACAAGGGGTATTGGCAAGCTCAGAGTGGGCGAGTAGCTTTTCATAAATCCTAACTTCTTCAGACAATCTTAAGCAGTAAGGGACTTTAACAATATAAACCCGGTCTAAAAATGCCTCATTGGTTTTATTGTTTCTAAATGTCGTCCACTCAGACTCGTTCGAGTGAGCCAGAATTATCCCACCAAAAGGCAAGGCAGATAAGCCTTCAGTACCATTATAGTTACCTTCTTGCGTGGCTGTTAATAGTGGGTGTAGCACCTTAATGGGCGCTTTAAACATCTCCACAAACTCCATCAAACCTTGATTAGCTCGGCACAATGCACCTGAATAGGAGTAAGCATCTGCATCATTTTGGGCAAAATGCTCGAGCTGGCGGATATCAACCTTACCAACTAATGATGATATATCCTGATTGTTTTCATCGCCAGGTTCGGTTTTAGCAATAGCTAATTGGTCGAGAATAGACGGGTATACTTTAACCACTTTAAATTTAGATATATCGCCACCAAATTCGTGTAAACGTTTGACAGCCCACGGTGACATTATGCTTTTTAGGTAACGTTTAGGAATGTTGTATTCCTGATTCAACAGTTCACCATCTTCTTCAAGGTTAAATAAACAAAAAGGGTGATCATTAACAGGGCTTCTTTCGCCATCAGCGGTTAACACATAGATAGGAACGTCTTGCATTAGTGCTTTTAGTTTTTCAGCTAATGACGACTTACCGCCACCAACAGGCCCGAGTAAATACAGAATTTGTTTTGACTCTTCTAGCCCTTGGGCGGAATGTTTTAGGTAAGCCACAATTTGTTCAATGGCATCTTCCATACCATAGAAATCTTTAAAAGCGGGGTATCTAGAAACAAGTCGATTAGAAAATAATCGGCTCAATATTGGATCTTTTGATGTATCAATTAACTCTGGTTCACCAATTGAAATTAACAAACGTTCAGCAGCTGATGCGTACGCACAGCGATCTTCTTTACAAACGCTTAAAAAATCCTGTAATGAATACTCTTCATCAAGTTTTTTTTCATAGCGCTGTTGGTAATGTTCGAATATACCCATAACTCACCCCCTAAACAGCCATAATAAAAAAAAGAGGCTGAGTTCCGCTGCCTCCTAATATTAAGGTTAGACTAAATTGAAAAAGCTGAATAAAAAAACCAAATAAAAACAATGAGAAATAGTTGCAATTGCAATAGTTGCAATTTGTACGGCTAATTATTAGGCGAGATTTAACTCAGTAACAAAATAGTTGAGGCAGCTGTTTCTAACACGTTTGAGTATGATAAAAATGCGAAATGGTAGGCTAAATAGGAAGGGCAGCACTGTATCAATTGGTTGATTAAAACAATGTGTAGCAATAAGTAATGCTAGTTTAGGGGACTCAGCAGTCCCCAGAAAATGTAACGCTAACAATGCTGATCAATTTTGTGCTCAATTATCAAAAGCTAACGTTTCTTTGTTGCTTTTAGGCTTGGAATAACAAATATCAACAAGGCAATTATGTAGATAGCAAAAGATATAACCATCCACTCACTCATAGTGATACCAAACATTTGCCACGGGATGTCGGTACACATTCCAGTTGGCATAAAGACTGACGGTAGCCATTCATGTAATGGTAACCAACTCGGAAATTCAGGTAAAAAGTTACAAGTCGCGAAGGGGGATGGGTTGGTTTGCATGTCCACGAGTTCAACAGCTAGCTTGAGTCCCCAAGCTGCGCTAGTCGCCCATATCAATACAGCAGCTATGCGGGCTAATCTCAAGTGGTAACCAAGAATGCCAATTATACCGGCGGTAAATATTCCAACTACAGCCACCCGTTGATAGATACACATGACGCAAGGGTCTAGCTTCATTGCATATTGAAAATACAATGCCGCTAATTCTAAAAATAGCGCGGTAATCGTCAGGGTAAACCAGGCGGCTCTAGAATGTGCAAAACGAGTCAGTGCTGACAAAGGTAAGTTCTCCAATAGGCAAAAAAAAACGCCCTAAAAAGGGCGTTTTTTATGACTATCAATATTAGTGATAGTTCAATTATCCATTCTTAATGTGCTGATAATGCACTATTTGCAGCTTCTTGAACAGTGTGGTGAATTAACATATCACTGTCATAGAAATACTGAGTCATTACTTCAAGGGCACCAAACTGAATTGCTAAAATACCCACAATCGTTAGCACGATAGTATAAGGCAGAGCCATCCACACCATCCGGCCGTAAGATAGGCGGATAAGAGGAGCAATTGCTGAAGTTAATAAAAAGAGGAATGCTGCTTGGCCATTTGGTGTTGCAACAGACGGTAAGTTAGTACCGGTGTTAATTGCTACAGCAAGTAGGTCAAATTGATCGCGAGTGATTTGACCGTCAAGCAATGCCGCTTTCACTTCATTAATATAAACCGTACCTACAAACACGTTGTCACTGACCATCGACAGTAAACCGTTTGCGATATAGAAGATAACTAATTGCGTGTTACCTTCGTAACTCAATGCCCAGTGAATAACAGGCCCAAATAGCTGTTGGTCGATAATTACACCAACAATAGCAAAGAATACCGCTAATAATGCAGTGAAAGGCAGTGCTTCTTCAAATGCTTTACCAAGAGAGTGCTCATCAGTTACACCATTGAAAGCCGTAGTTAAAATGATCACTGACAGACCAATTAGACCAACAGATGCTAAGTGTAATGCTAGACCGATGATTAACCAAATGCCCACACAAGCTTGAATTACAAGCTTCACTTTATCATGTGTAGTACGGTTAGCATCTTCATAAGCTGCGTAATCAGATAAGATTTTATGCACTGCGTCAGGAAGCTGCTTGCCGTAATCAAATACTTTGAACTTTTCAACAAGGTAGCAAGTTAAAACACCAGCAAAAAACACCGGAATAGTAACAGGTGACATGCGTAAGGCAAATTCAGCAAACTGCCAGTTTGCTTGCGCTGCAATAATTAGGTTTTGTGGTTCACCAACCATGGTACAAACACCACCAAGGGCTGTACCTACACCCGCATGCATTAATAAATTACGTAAAAAACCACGGAAAGATTCTAGTTCTTCTTCACATAACTTACCTGAGCCATCATTGGTATGGTCGTGAGAATCGTTAAAATTCTTACCTGAAGCTACTTTGTGGTAAATAGAGTAGAAACCAACAGCAACCGCGATGATAACGGCGATAACTGTTAGGGCATCTAAAAATGCAGATAAAAATGCTGAGGCGATACAAAACATCAATGAAACGGCGATTTTTGAACGCACTTTGGTGATCATTTTTGTGAAGGCAAACAGCAGCAGCTGCTTCATGAAGTAGATACCAGCAACCATAAAGATTAACAGTAATAATACTTCAAGGTTAGCTTCAATCTCATGTAGCACCTGACCTGGAGAGGTCATGCCTATGATAACGGCTTCTATAGCGAGCAATCCGCCTGGCTGTAGAGGGTAGCATTTTAGTGCCATAGCCAGTGTAAAGATAAACTCTATAACCAATAGCCAGCCTGCAGCAAATGGGTTGATATAGAAAACGATCGGGTTTATTACTAAAAACGATAAAATTGCGATTTTGAACCAATTTGGCGATTTGCCTAAAAAGTTATCAAAAAACGCCTGACTCATTGTTACAGGCATGAAATCCTCACTGATGTATATTTATAATTTTAATAGTACCAAACATTTAACTTAATATGTAAGGAGTAAAAAATTTACCAACAGTAAAGGTAAAACCTTTTGGCTTACATAAACAGCTTTGTTTTCGTAAATGTGTACATAAGTCAAAAAAATATAATATAAATGCACATTGCGCGTTCATTTATTGACCGCTTAGGTCGGTTTTGCGTTACACAGTGTATGTTAGCTTAATCGTTTTGTTTCCCAAGTTATATCGCTCTGGTATGATCAATTAAATAATAACGCTAATAACGGAAGTGGTAGTCTGATGATCATCAATGCTAAAGGACCTGCAAGTTTTGCTGAGAAATATATTGTTCGATCGATTTGGGATAATAAGTTTCCTCCTGGCTCTATTCTACCTGCTGAAAGAGAGTTATCTGAATTAATCGGTGTTACACGAACCACGCTGCGTGAAGTTTTGCAACGTTTAGCGCGTGATGGCTGGCTGACAATTCAACACGGTAAGCCGACACGGGTGAATAATTTCTGGGAAACATCTGGGCTGAATATTCTTGAGACTATTGCTGAACTTAATCCTGAAGGTTTTCCTACACTAGTAGACCAACTTTTATCGGCACGCAGTAGTGTAAGCGCTATCTATTTCCGAGGGGCTATTCGTAATAACCCTGAAAAAGCGATTGAAATATTATCGACTCTTGATGATATTGAAGATACCGCTAAAGCATATGCTGATTTTGACTATGAATTACAACATACCATGGCTTTTTCATCTGGAAACCCACTCTACGTATTAATTCTTAATGGTTTTAAAGGCTTATATAGCCGAGTTGGGGGCTATTATTTTTCGAGTGCTGAAGCTAGAGCCATGGCGATGGAGTTTTACAAGCAGTTACAACAATTGGCGATAGCTAAGAACTATGTAGAAGTGCCTGCATTAATGCGAACTTACTCAATTGATAGTGGCGTTATGTGGCAGCGTTTACGAGATGATATGCCAAAAGAGCTAGGCTACTCGAATACTTAAATAGCGTTTCATGATTAAAGCCATCAGTGATGATGGCTTTTTTATAAAGCACTATAAGTCAAAATTGTAATAAATATCTAAAGACTGCTCTAAAGTCCCTGATACCGTCTCTAAATAGAGTTGTGATAACAAATAGTAGCGCACGGTCATTTCATAACCAGGGTTAAAAACGCCGACTCCATATTTCACCATCAAGTTATCGCCAATAAATCCGCTAATGGCAAAGCGGCCGTCGTCATTGGCATCTAGCTGCACATTGGAAAAGCCAATTTTTTCGATTATTCCAGTTGCTCGATTACTCATATTGCTAATTGTACCGCCGCCAACCTGATTACCTAATGTTAGAGCTGCACCTAGCAGTAAACCACTGTTTTGGTCTGTATCTGTGCTGTTTAAGCTTGTTCCTCGGAGAATGTAGTTTAAAATTTCAGCTTGTTCTTTTGTTGGGCTGGAATAGAGGCTAACGACAGGTTTCGTTGGTGTACCAGTAATCCGTACGCCAGCCGTAACATCTTCGTCTTTGATCTCTCTTGCTGCTTCAATGTTTAAGCTCGGGACGTCCATCGGTCCAATAAACTGCAATTCCCCCGCACTAATTGCTAGCGTTTGTCCCATAAATTTGTAGGTGCCATCAATGACTTTTATTTCTCCATAGAGCAATGGTGGTCGGAAGGGATCTTGTTTTAACTCTAGTCTGCCAACCAATTTGCCATTCAATCCCATTCCTTCGACACGAAGTTCATCGCCAATATTGATATTTAATTCGGCCGATACCGCTAGTGGTGTGGATTTTGTTACTTCCACGGCCTGTTTGTCCCTAAATACCACATCTTTTGAAACGGCTACACCGCCTTCTTGTAACTGCACAATAGTGATTTCACCTGTAGGGACATCAATATCACCTTTGACAGTGAGCGAATCCTCAGTGAAATTAATATTGACATCGGTACCAAGGCTCAAAATTGCGAGGGGAGGCTGTATAACCGCGAGGTTATCGCCTTTTATGTTGAAGTTACCCTTCAGGTTTTGCTGTAACCAATCCAGATCGCCATTAACATAAGCGAGTCCATCCCCCATTTTTAGTTCACCGGCAATTTGTGCCTTTTTGCCTGCAAAAGCCAGGTTTAACGCTATGTCTTCAACTAGGGTTGGGTTTGCTGCAGCAAGAATAGAGCCTTGTTGCAGCGTTATGTCACCAGAGGCTTGCGGTTCATTCAATGTTCCGCCAATGCGTAGGTTGCTCGACAATATGCCTTCTAACACCTCAAGTTGGGGAATAAGCGCTGCTAACTCGTGTAGGTTGACCTGCTGGAGTTTAAAGTCGCCCTTAATAGCTCTGTCAGGGCTGACATTGATGGCTAAGTTTGCCTGTAAACTGGCTGTTTGTGTCGCTTGTAGTAATACAGAAGTCGAAAGGTGTTGCTCGTTTAACTGACTACTAATGTTTAGTGATTGGTAGCCAACACTAGCTTGGCTATTGTTGGTGGCGGAAAAATCAATCATCCCAGCGGGGAGATCGAGCTCTAACCGCCCTATGGGTTTACGTTCTGCAAACCATTCAAATTCAGAGGCAAGCTTGGCTGGGGCTTGCCAATCTATGCTATCAGGCAACCATGGCTTGGTTAATTGACCAATATCTCCGGTGTATTGAACTTTTGCATTACCGTTTAAGCCTAATATTATTGGCTCTGTTGTGCATAAATTACCACTGATATGGTCAAGACAAAGAGGCGCCACTTTACCTGTGTGCTGGCTGAAATCATAGACGGATTCAAAAGGCTTATTTAAGCTAACGTCACCGATTAAAGAGTGAATGGTTAGCTGTTCTACTTTTGCGGTAATGATGCTGTTTTCGTTATCATATTGGCTGTTGATCTCAGTAGCAATGTCGAGTTCGCCAGTGGTCGCTAGACTCAATGTTTGCTGATTTAAGTCCCCCTGGCCGTTGATGATAATGCTATCTAAGATCATGTCATTAAAATGAAAATCTTCTGATGTTAGATAGGCCGAGAACGCTTGATTATCGAGGGGCTTATATTCCCCTATTAAATCTAAATGGGCTAAAGATAATTGAGCAAAAGTTAAATCAACTGCCGTCAGGCTAATGTCGACATCAGGGTGCTTCGATTCACCTGAAACATGAATGTCGCTAGTGATCTCTCCACGGGCGTCTCGATGCCATAAGCTCAGATCCGGTACGGTTAAGTCGCCGTTTAACGCCCAGCGATTGTTGACTTGCCCTTGAATATTGAGTTCACTTTGAAGGGCGTTGATGTTTAAGCCTTGAGAGCTTATATAACCTTGATCATTTAACGTTAAGCCACCTGCTACCGTTAGCGGGTAATCTGCAATAACGCCGTTAAGGTTTGCCTGTTCAATACCGACTTCCCACTGTGAATCCGACAACAAAAAGTGGCCATGAGTTTTAAATGATCCGTTAATCAAGCTTGTCGGCAAAGCGTTCGCTAAATTAAGTTGTAGCTGGCCAATATTAAGCTGTTGACTCACTACATTGGTTTGCCACTCTAATTTGTCGCCATAAGTGAGCTTACCGTTTAAATCAACATTCCCCATTTCACTTACCACTTGCAGTTGACTGAAGTCTAAACTACTAACTTGATGCTTAAACTCTGTAACGACAGATAGTAACGGATGGTATGGTGAAGCAAACTGGGTTTTGAGTGATACTTGCTGTTGCGCAATATCACCGTTTGTTGCTAAATCTATGTCGGTTGCTATTAATGTTGGTGTGTCTAGCGGCCAATGGAGTTGACTTGCCTTAAGCGCTAGCGAATAGGGTAGGCTTGGCTTAGCAAGTTCAATGGTTGAGTTAAAAGCAAATTCAAATTGGCCTAAGCCGTTAATTTCAGTTTTAAGTTGCTTAAAGCCTTGGTTGAGTTTGATTTGCAATTGTTGATCTAGTAAGCCTGGTAGCTCGGTAACCTTATTCAGGTTGGCATCAAGGGCGATATCCATTGGGTAGTCATCAGTCAGCGACATTTGTCCTTGTAGCGTTAAATCACCATAACTATGATTGAGTGATAATTTTTCAACATTAATGAGAAATGTTTGGTAACTACCAATCAAACTAATGTGTTCAAAAAAATCGGTACGACTCCCGAGCACCAACTTACCTTGATTAATCTCAAGTGCGTCAACATACACTGGAATAGGCATAAATACTTCAGGTAGTTGTGCCATTGCCCAGTGAGTTGAACCGCTAGTATGTACCTGGGGTGAATGAGAGATAGGCTTTGGCTGTACGCCGCTATTAGTTACTTGTTGGCTAATAAGCTCATTGGGTTGATTACTTATGCTTTTTTGGTTTGCTTTGGTATTGGCTACATCATGACTTTGTAGTGGAATAGACACCAATAGCTCTTCTGAATATATTGATTTAGCTCTTATCCCAGTGCTTTGCCATTCAGCACTTAAGTTAAGCTGTTTGGCATTAAAGTCCATGTCATTGACTCTAACTGTAACGTGGCTGAGCGACGCTACGGATAATTTTATCCCAAAAGGCAGAGTGATCTCTTGGTGTTGTTTAATCTGCTCCACCAGTGCGTCAGCTGCTGGCGGTAACGGCTTTGGCTCGGTGCTTACGTTAGCAGCAACCGAGTCAGACTTTGCTGTATCTTTGCCTTTTGAGCCGGTATCAATCTCAACATTAACTTTAGAAGCAGACAGTTCATTGACACATAGTTGTGTTTGCAATAAACACATTGGATTCCAATCTAACATCAAATCGGTCGTTTCGACTTTTATACCAGCCATGCTCCAATTACCGACCGCTAATGTTAGCTGGTGGTTTATCCTACCAGATTGATACGTTATGTTGAGGTTTGGTACTAACCAATCAGCCATTTTGACTGTTATATGTGCGCCAAATTGAGTGCCTATTAACATTGCCAGCATTACCAGCAAACTCAATGGTAGATATATAACCACTCGGCTGCATTGTCTAAACCATTGCCAGCGTTTAGAGGGTTTGGTTTTGGCCTCAGTGCTAGTTTCGGTTGCAGCGCTAGAGGCGGCAACTTTTGAACTGGTCATAGTTCTGCCCCCATCGTAATATGGATCCGCCAAGGCCGACTTATGGTGTCGGTTTCTTTTAAGCCAACGCCAACATCAAGCTTTACAGGCCCAATTGGAGAGATCCAGTGTAGCCCTGCGCCTACCGAGGTGATCTCTTCAATTTGATTAACGTCAAAGGCATTACCCGCATCAATAAAGGTGGCAACTCGCCAATTTGGGGTGACGTAATACTGATACTCGACACTTCCAACCAATAAATATCGGCCACCCACAACTTCTCTAATAGATTCTTCGTCATCGTTGATTGAGTCAATTGAAGGGCCAAGTTCGTTATAACTGTAACCACGAATACTCTGATCGCCACCGGAAAAATAGCGTAACGAAGGCGGGATCAAGGCGAGGTTATCTTCAGCAGTGATATTTGCCCCCAGATCTAAACGTGACACCAGGCGGTGTTTTTCTGCAAATGTCTGAATCCATTTGAATTTGGCCTGCAAACGTGTGAGCCGAACTTCCGAGCCTAAATTGGGATCGGCGTACTCTAGGCTGTAATGTTGTAAGAAACCTGATTTAGGATCTAAAGAGTTATCTCCACGGGACGTTTTAGAAATACTACTGCCAAACAACACGAATCGAGGCTCATAATCGATACTCGACTGAGTATAGCTTTCTTGTATAAATTCAGTCGAGTAGCTCAGAACCCACTTGCGTTTAAGGCGTTTTTGCCGAATAACCGCAAAGAGAATTTTTGACGATTCAAGCTGGCCAGTATTGTTATATTCTCTATCCGCGGCGTTATAAACTTGGGTAACACCATATTGGTCTAATAGCATTCCCACCCGCAGCTTAAGTTGATCATCCAATGGATGACTTAAAGGTATGGTGTAGGTCGTTAAAAATTTAGGTTTATCGAGTGCCCATTCAGCAGTGGTTTCTTGTGAGTGGCCGTAACGGTTTACTTGCGGAGTACGCCAAGTCACACTGACTCGCGGCTCGATGTTGTTTTCGACACTATTACCAAGATCAACACCTAAACCCAATTCAATCGAGTGATTAGGTTTTGGGCTTAATTCAACTCGAATCGGTACCTGTAATCCCTCTACTTGCTCTACTAACGGTAGCACTTTAATGTTAGAAAAATAGCCCGTGTCCAAGAGTTGTCTGTTTAGTTGACCTAAATTGGCCGTGCTGTATGCAGCTTCTATTTCAAAAGGGATGAGTGTTTGCAACAGTTGCGGATTAAGGCTGTGACCAGTAAAGCTGACATTACCAATAAAGTAACGTTTACCCGAGTCATAATGTAATGCAATTTTAGCGCTGTTTTGATCGCGGTTAACGGCAATTTCAGCCGTATTGAATTTGCCATCAAAATAGCCTCTAGCCAGTGCTAAGGTCACTAATTGCGATTTTAAATCTTCATACACGCCATGGTTTAACCTGTCACCAGGCCTAATGTCGAGTTGTGATAGCCATTGTTCAAATACTGGATCATCACGCAATTCACCATCCACTCGTATATCAATCCATCGTAGAGTCGTGGGCTCTCCTGCGGTTATATTGATATTGAAAGGCCATGGTCCTTTATCAACCCTGATAAATTCATGTTCAATTTTACTATTGTAATAGCCCATAGAGTGCATCGCAGCAGTAATATTGTCTTCAGCATTAAACACAAATGCGCGTCGCTGAACGGCCGATGTGGGAAGTGTGCCTAAATGCGCCATAACATTTCGCTGTAAACTGCCTTTTACGCCCTCAACCTTTAGCTCTAACCAATCATTGGCAAGAGCGGTAAAAGGTGCCAGTAAAATACTGACTAAAAGTAGAATCTTAGGTGTTACTTGGGTCGCGCTAATCAAAAAATGAAGACTCGTATTATTCACGGGAATGATTGGTTCTATTGTCGCTAGTATCTGTATTTCAAGCAAGTTGCTGCTAGACATTATGGTTGATAATAGCGGCAAAGAGTGCAAATAAATTCACCCTGGTGGTGTTGAAGTGAGATTGGCTCATTCAAAAGCACAATAGGGTGAACTGTATATTGTTAACCTAAGACCGATAAGTGCTCATCAAGAACTGAATAAACCACGGACTTAGACACTTAAGTTGACGGTTTAGTATTGATGTTCAACAGCGGTAACCGATAAGAGCTTTGTAATAATGTTAAAAGTGAGCTTCAATTAATCGAAGCTAAGTGCCATCAACTAGTCATAATTATAGGCATGCAATGCCATTTAGTACTGATGTAACTTAAAGTTTTTTAAGTCAGCTATACCACTAGACAGCGTTCCTTGCTAGGATCAGCTTCTTTGTTTTTGGCCATGGAATTTGCACTTGAGTTCGCAACAGCATCACCTATCTAACGCATTCTTAAAACTCTGTTATGAAGCCGACGCCACCAAAATTAGGCGTCGACTGTACCGACTTCGTAAAGAGCCTGAATCTGAAAAGAAAAGCGCCATATTAGATTCGCTCGAACAACAGGCATTAGATTCTCGTAAAAAGGTTGAGTTGCGTCTGGCTAATCGGCCTGAAATTAGTTTTCCAGAAAACTTGCCTATTTCGCAAAAAAGAGACGAAATTGCCAGCGCAATTGAGGCTAATCAAGTCGTTATTATTGCAGGTGAAACGGGTTCAGGTAAAACCACCCAACTACCTAAAATTTGTTTAGAGCTAGGCTTAGGGACTCGCGGACTAATTGGGCACACTCAGCCACGCCGACTGGCTGCGCGTAGTGTTGCCAGCCGTATAGCTGAAGAGATAAACACTCCACTTGGCGAAGCCGTTGGTTTTAAAGTTCGTTTTGCTGACGCCATAAAACCAGAGTCATACATTAAATTGATGACCGACGGTATTTTACTCGCAGAGCTCACCTCAGACAAATACCTCAACCAATACGACACCATTATTATTGATGAAGCCCATGAGCGTAGTCTTAATATTGATTTCATCTTAGGCTATTTAAAAAACGTCCTGAAAAAACGCCCCGACCTTAAAGTGATCATTACCTCGGCTACGATTGACGTAGAGCGTTTTTCGCAGCATTTTAATGGTGCGCCGGTGATTGAAGTATCAGGTAGAACCTATCCGGTTGAAACCCGTTACCGACCATTAGTCAGAGACAGCGATGAAGATTTAGATCTATTAGACGGTATTTTTGCCGCAACTGATGAGCTAATCAACGAAGGTTTAGGCGACATTCTTATCTTTATGAATGGTGAGCGTGAGATCCGTGATGTTGCAGAGCAGCTCAATCGCCGTAATTACCGTGATACTGAAATCCTTCCTCTATACGCAAGGCTGTCTTATGGTGAACAATCAAAAGTTTTTAAAAGCCATGTCGGCCGCCGTATTGTACTGGCGACCAATGTTGCAGAAACCTCGTTAACGGTACCAGGGATCCGTTATGTGATTGACCCCGGTACCGCGCGAATTAGTCGATATAGTTATCGTACCAAAGTGCAGCGTTTGCCCATTGAGCCAATTTCGCAGGCCAGTGCTAATCAACGTCAAGGCCGTTGTGGACGTATCGCGCCTGGTATTTGTATACGCCTCTATGCAGAAGATGATTTTACCTCTCGCCCAGAGTTTACCGATCCAGAGATCCTACGCACCAATTTGGCTTCGGTTATCTTAAAAATGCTCTCGATTGGGCTTGGGAATATAGATGGTTTTCCGTTTATTCAGCCACCTGACGCCCGTTATATTCGTGATGGCGTGATGTTGCTCGAAGAGCTACAAGCCGTAACCCAAGGTAAAGGGCAGCTTAATTTAACGTCGCTGGGCAGACAACTGGCGCATATTCCGGTGGATCCACGTCTTGCTCGTATGGTGATCCAGGCTCAGAAAAACGGCTGTTTACATGAATCACTTGTCATCGCCTCGGCGTTGTCGATTCAAGATCCTCGTGAACGCCCGATGGATAAAAAGCAAGCTGCTGACCAAGCACATAATCGTTTTAGTGATAATGACTCTGATTTTGTATCATGGTTAAACCTATGGGACTTTTTAAAGCAGAGACAAAAAGAGCTTTCTAGTAGCCAATTTAGAAAACAGTGTAAAGCGGAGTTCTTAGCATATTTGCGCGTAAGAGAATGGCAAGATCTATACGCACAGTTAAGGCAAGCAACCCATGAGTTAAAATGGAAACTAAACGACACCAATGCCGAGCTTAACTACGAAAAACTGCATCGGTCATTATTAACGGGCTTGTTAAGTCATATTGGTTTTAAAGATAAAGACAAAGAATACCTTGGTGCACGTAACCGAAAATTCTTTGTGTTTCCGGGATCTCCTTTAGCCAAAAAAGGCCCTAAGTGGTTAATGGCTGCCGAGTTAACAGAAACTTCACGCTTGTTTGCCCGCTGCTGTGCCAAAATTCAACCCGAATGGATTGAACCGCTCGCGGCGCATTTAGTGAAAAAAAGTTATGTTGAACCGCATTTTGAGTCAAAACAAGGTTCGGTTGTTGCTCTTGAAAACCAAGTGCTATATGGCTTACCAATTGTAAACCGACGTAAAGTACAATACGGCCCGATAGAGCCTGTTGAAGCTCGCGATATTTTTATTCGCTCAGCGCTTGCCGAAGGTGAGTTAAGGACCAAAGAAGCGTTCTTCATTAAAAACCAAAAGTTATTGCTAGACATAGAGTCACTGGAGCATAAATCTCGTCGGCGCGATATATTGGTTGATGAGCAGGCACTGTTTCATTTTTATGAGCCAAAAATACCATCTGAGATCTATAACGCACCTAAGTTTATAAAATGGTGGAAAAAGGCGCAGCAGAAAAATCCGGATCTACTGGACTTTGAGCGCGACGCGTTAATGCAACGAAGTAGTGATCATGTGTCGGCCCTCGATTTTCCGGATAAATGGAAAAAAGGCAATTTAACCCTGAATGTCAGTTACCATTTTGAACCCTCTGCCAACGATGATGGCGTATCGGTACACATTCCGGTTGCGTTGATCAATCAAGTTGATGAACTAGATTTTGACTGGATCGTTGCCGGTTTGCGTGAGGAAAAATGCATTGCGTTAATTAAGTCATTGCCTAAATCTTTGCGCAGAAACTTTGTTCCTGCACCGGATTATGCCAAAGCTTGCTTACAGGCGATTACGCCGTTTGAACTACCTTTAATTGATGCCATGTGTAAACAATTACTGCGTATGAGTGGTGTTCGAATTTCAGCAGAAGACTTTGATACAGCTCAATTGGCCCCACACTTATCGGTTAATTTTAAAGTTGAAGGTGATAAGGGCAAGCTGTTAGCTGAAGGACGCAGTCTTGAACCGCTAAAAGAGCGTATGCAAGGGCAAGTGGTACAAGCAATTCGAGAAGTTGCGGATTCGGGAATTGAGCAAAAAGGCATTGAAACATGGAGTTTTGGTGATTTACCTAAGCGTTTTGAACAGAAAAAAGGTAACTTTGCTGTTAAAGCTTTTCCAGCGCTGGTGGATGATAAAACAACTGTTGCCATCAAATTGTTTGATGATGAATATGAAGCCGAGAAACAGCATCGATTAGGCTTACAACGTTTGCTGTTGCTTAATATTCCATCGCCAGTAAAGCACCTGCAAAAGTCACTACCAAACAAAGCGAAATTGGCGATGTACTTTAATCCTTTTGGGCAAGTGCAAATATTAATTGATGACATTTTATCTGCTGCAACTCAACAGCTTATAGATGAGAAAGGTATCGATATCCGTTCAGAGGCACAATTTGAGCAAGCAAGAGATTGGGTGCGACAAGAGCTCAACCCTACGGCTGAGAAAATTGCTTTAAAAGTAGAAGAAGTGCTTACGATTTATAATCGAGTGAAAAAGCGTTTGAAAGGTAAAATTAGCTTCGACATTGCCTTTGCTATGAGCGATATTCAAAGCCAATTAGATAATCTTGTCTTTAAAGGTTTTGTGGAACAGTGTGGCTGGAGCCGACTAAGCGATATTATTCGATACCTAAAAGGAATCGAGAATCGGCTTGAAAAGCTTCCAGTTGACCCTAATCGTGACCGTCTACATATGCACAGCATCAACAAAGTACAGGATGTATTGAAAGGGCAAATGGCTAAACTACCTAAGTCTATGCCAACACCGGATGTATTAATTGAAGCCCGTTGGATGATAGAAGAATACCGGGTATCTTGTTTTGCACAAGTATTAGGCACGGCATATCCTATTTCCGAAAAGCGCATTATGAATCAAATCGCACAGCTGTAAATACAGCTTTAAGTTGGATGCAACAAACAAGGCGCACGGTTAATACCGTGCGTTTTTAGCTTAACTTCAGCTTAGTTGTAACTGCCACTCAAACGGCTAAGCATTAGCCATTCCTCATCATTTTCTGTTCCTAACTTTATGTCCTGCACCATATATTCATTGCTGAATGGGCCTTTATCGACTACCGGCAATAACCGTCGATATATTCCTGCTATTTTGCGATGAGCTTATATACTTTATCTATCAAACTTAGTTAACTCTGCCGATGGTAACAGCTCAGCTTTGACGCCTTGAAATAGCGCAAGCCAAGCTTGAGGTTGAATGAATGGTGCTTCACATTTTTATTACATCAGCGAAGAGGTATCGAAAAACGACTACCTATTTGTAAATATTTTGTACAAATATGCTGTTTATTATTTGATGTTTTAGCTTGTATAACCCATTGTTTAGTTGATCTTAATAGTCGAAAAAACTGGTTTGCTGTGCTTTTTGTCGAACAAAATCCTTAAAAAGGTTAGTTTTACGTAACTCTAAGTGTAAATTGATCTAGAACAGATCTTGATAAGCTTTGGCTAAAGTAGGTATGTAATAACAATTATATCGGCTGTATAGTTAACACTTGTGTTACATATGGTTGGTGTTGATGGTTTTGTGCTGACTGTTCTATGGTTGGCTGCCGATGCACATTTTTGATGCTGGAATTGTCACTTTCTATTTATTGGTACACAAATGTAGATAGTCGCAAGGTATCGATGAACTATGACCATAACAAACATAGGCAGCACAAGTATGTCGCGATGGAAATTTACAAAGTGCCGATGACTAAACCAAGACAATACCATTGGCATTTTACTACTCAGATAGATTAAGGAACGCCCTGATGTCGCTACCTGAAGTACACATATCAAGCTTACTCGTACAAGTTAGCCCAGAGCATTTACATACCACTAAAAAACGCATAAATGACTTTGAAGAAGCAGAAATTTACGGCGTTAATGAAGTTGGAAAAATAGTGGTCGTTTTGGAGACTCAGACAGAAGGCTTTATCACTGACGTGATTGAAAAAATAAATAATATGCCTGGTGTATTGGGGGCAACAATGGTCTACCACCAAATTGACAGTGAGCCGACCTCCAACAATATCACCCCTGATAACGAATACAATGTTAGTGAGGAACAAGTATGAAAATGTCTAGACGTGAGTTTATCAAGGCAAATGCAGCGGCATCAGCTGCGGCCCTTGCAGGAATTACTCTTCCGGCCACCGCTACCAATTTAATTGCATCGAGCAATGAGACAAAAATTCACTGGGACAAAGCCCCGTGCCGTTTTTGTGGTACTGGGTGTTCCGTACTTGTTGGTACACAAAATGGTAAGGTTGTCGCTACTCAAGGCGACCCTGAAGCACCGGTAAATAAAGGCCTTAATTGTATCAAAGGCTATTTCCTGTCAAAAATAATGTATGGCTCAGATCGGTTAACTCAACCTTTATTGCGCCAAACCGATGGACGGTTCGATAAAAACGGTGAATTTGCTCCAGTCAGTTGGGACCAAGCCTTCAACATTATGGCTGAAAAATGGAAAGCGGCACTGAAAGAAAAAGGCCCAACAAGTGTGGGTATGTTTGGTTCAGGTCAGTGGACTGTAATGGAAGGTTACGCAGCGTCCAAAATGATGAAAGCTGGATTTAGGTCTAACAATATTGACCCCAATGCTCGTCACTGTATGGCTTCGGCTGTGGGTGGTTTCATGCGAAGCTTCGGTATCGATGAACCTATGGGATGTTACGATGACTTTGAAGAAGCTGATGCATTCGTTTTATGGGGTTCCAACATGGCCGAGATGCACCCTATTTTATGGAGCCGCATCACTGACCGTCGTTTGAGTGAACCCAATGTTCAGGTCAATGTGTTGTCTACTTATTATCACCGCTCATTTGAATTAGCCGATAAAGGTTATATTTTTAAGCCACAAACTGATCTCGCAATAGCGAACTTTATTGCGAATTATATTATTGAAAACGATGCCGTTAACTGGGATTTTGTTAATAAACATACTCATTTCAAGCAAGCGACTATCGATATCGGTTATGGATTAAGGGATGAACACCCGCTACAGCAAGCGGCCGCGAACCCCAATGATGGTAAAATACACTCAATTGATTTTGAACAATACAAAGAATCAGTTGCACCTTATACGCTCGAAAAAACAGCTGAAATGAGTGGAGTAGATGAAGACAAATTGCTTGCACTGGCTAAGCAGTTTGCCGATCCGAACATTAAGGTAATGTCATTGTGGACAATGGGAATGAATCAGCATACCCGTGGTGTATGGATGAATTCGCTGGTGTATAACATCCACTTACTCGTTGGTAAAATATCGACCCCAGGTAGTGGGCCATTTTCACTAACAGGCCAACCGTCTGCATGTGGTACTGCACGGGAAGTTGGAACATTCTCCCATCGTTTACCGGCAGATATGGTTGTTGCCAACCCTAAGCATCGTAAATTAGCTGAAAAGTTATGGAAGATTCCCGAAGGCACTATTCCGCCCAAGCCAGGTTTCCATGCGGTGCTGCAAGACCGTAAATTACATGACGGCGCCCTGAACGCATATTGGACTATGTGTAATAACAATATGCAAGCTGGTCCAAACATCAGCGGCGAGCGCTTACCTGGTTATCGTAACCCGAAAAACTTCATTGTTTGTTCTGATCCGTACCCAACGGCTACCGCTCAAGCGGCCGACCTTATTTTACCGACAGCAATGTGGGTTGAAAAAGAGGGGGCTTACGGTAACGCAGAGCGTCGAACACAGGTTTGGTATCAACAGGTTAAAGCGCCGGGTAATGCTAAATCAGACTTATGGCAGATAATGGAATTTGCAAAACGTTTCAAGATTGAAGAGGTGTGGAGCGAAGAGCTTATTGCACAAATGCCTGAAGTACGAGGTAAAAATATGTGCGAAGTGCTGTTTGAAAATGGCCAAGTTAATCAGTTTCCATTAACAGAAGCGCAAGCGATTAATGATGACGCTAAAGCTCAGGGTTATTATGTGCAAAAAGGCTTATTTGAAGAGTATGCTAGTTTTGGTCGTGGACATGGTCACGATTTAGCACCCTACGATCGTTACCATCAAGAACGTGGCTTACGCTGGCCAGTTGTGAACGGACAAGAGACTAAATGGCGCTTTAGAGAAGGTTCTGATCCCTATGTAGGTAAAGACAAAGGCTTTGAGTTTTACGGTAAGCCAGATGGCCGAGCATGGATTATTTCAGCTCCATACGAAGCGCCACCAGAGTCACCTGATAAAGAATTTAACATGTGGTTATGTACTGGCCGTGTGCTAGAACATTGGCATACAGGTACCATGACTCGCCGTGTCCCTGAGTTATACAAAGCGGTGCCAGATGCACATTGTTACATGCATCCTGATGACGCTAAGTCTCACGGAGTTCGCCGTGGTGATGAGGTATTGATGAGTAATAAGCGTGGTGATATTAGAGTTCGAGTCGAAACTCGAGGGCGTAACCGTCCGCCAAAAGGCTTGGTGTTTGTCCCGTTCTTTGATGCGCGAATTTTAATTAATAAACTCATTTTAGACGCAACTGATCCGATATCTAAACAGACCGATTATAAAAAGTGTCCTGTTAAAATCACCAAAATCGCATAAGGCAGGATTATGATGAAAAAAATTATGTTGATGACCTTGGGCATGGCTGTTGCGTTAAGTAGTGCCGTTGTTGTGAGTGAAGAAAGAGGGATTGGCGGCGTGGAGTCTTTGCGTGGTAGCACAGAGCTAGAAGCAACAAGAGCTGCTGATCCGATGAAAAAAGTACCACGTGATCAGGCGGATATAGATAGCAGTTATGTTTTTCAGCCCCCGCTTATCCCACATCACATAAGGAGCTATGAGGTATCTTTAAATGCTAATAAATGTTTAGCATGCCATGGCTGGAAAAATGCTAAACAGATGGGAGCGACGAAAATCAGTGTGACACACTTTACAAATCGTAACGACGAAGTGTTGGCAGATGTCTCTCCGAGACGATATTTCTGTTTGCAATGTCACGTACCGCAAGCTGATGCGAAGCCGTTAGTGGAAAATACCTTTGAGCGTGTTGAATCACTGCAATAACAAATAGGCAGGTAATAATATGAAATTCATTATTAACGCCATAAAAGGTTTTTGGAGCATATTAAGACGGCCTAGTAAAGCTGCTGTCGGCATTGTTCTATTTATGGGCTTTGCGGGCGGACTCCTGTTCTGGGGGGCATTTAACACTGGTATGGAAGCGACGAACACAGAAGAGTTTTGTTCAGGATGTCACGCGCCAATTGTCGCTGAAATTCAAGAAACGATTCACTACTCGAATCGCTCTGGTGTTCGTGCTATCTGTTCCGATTGTCATGTGCCCCATGGTTGGACCGATAAAATCATTCGTAAAGTACAGGCGTCGAAAGAGTTGTTTGCACATTTTGTGACAAGAACAATTAGTACGCCTGAGAAATTTAAAGAACGACGTGCTCATTTGGCTGAACGAGAGTGGGCACGTTTGAAGAAAAATGACTCTTTAGAGTGTCGTAACTGTCATAATTTTGATTTTATGGACTTCTCTGAGCAAAGCCCACGCAGCGTAAGTCAGCATTCTACTGCGCTAGCTAGCGGTGAGAGTACTTGCGTAGATTGCCACAAAGGGATCGCCCATAAACTGCCTGACATGAATAAGATTGAAGGCTGGCAATAAGGAGCCATTATGAGCACGTTAGAGAACGTTATATGGCATGTCCTTGGTTATAGCGCCATGCCGGTGATTATTTTAGCTGGGTTTGCTGCTGTAGCGGTTGTATCTATTTGGGTGTTGTCTAAAACCGCAGATAAGTAAATCTAAGTAAAATTGTTGATTGTTATAAGCAAAAAAAGCCTGACTTGATTAAGTCAGGCTTTTTTATGTCTTGTGTTGCAAATTAAGAGTGACTTGTTTCAATATTGCTCGACAAAAAGGCTGCAAAGCTGTGGCCGTGATTTTGCAGCATCTTTGGAAACATCGAGATTGGCGTTAGTCCTGGAAAGGTATTAATCTCGTTTAAAAGTACTTCACCGTCATCAGTTAAGAAAAAGTCTATACGAGATAAATGTCTAAGTTTCATGCCTTTAAAGGCACTTACAGCATATTGACGGATTAAGTCGCTGACCTCTTTAGTAACATCGGCCACCACATGTGTTTGCGCTTGACTGTCTGTGGCGTACTTTTCGTCGAATGTATAAAAGTTATTACTTGAACAGACCACTTCGCCTGGCACGGTAGCGACAATGTTGCCGTCAATTTCATAGACTGCAACTTCAAGCTCTCTTGCATGAATGGTTTTTTCTACAATGACATAGTCAGAGAACTGAAACGCTTGAGCTAAAGTTGTTTCAACTTCATCAATATTGTCTACACGGTAACAGCCAACAGACGATCCCTGAGATGCGGCTTTTACAAATATGCTACCCCATTGCTCAAAAGCTTCACTGACTTGCTTAACCGTTGAGGCTGAAAGCTCACTTAAAAACAGGTAAGGCGTATTAGGAATATTAAGCGCACTAAACCACATTTTGGCGGTAATTTTATTAAAGCAATTACGACTCGCTTCAGCTTTACAACCAAAATAGGGCAGGTCTATTAATTCAAAATAGGATTGAATATCACCGGTTTCACCAGGAAAACCGTGAATACATGGAATGGCATAATCTACCTGCCAAGGCGCTTTATCTGGGTTTTCAAAACGGATCTGTTTACGGTTATTTAACTCACAACTTTCGCCATCGGCTGTACGGTATTGCCCTTGAGCATCGAGCTCCACACGTAGCACGTTAAATTGCGGTTGTGTGGCTAACGAAGATTCAAAGTAGTTAGCTGATAAGAGTGATATAGCATGCTCATCACCGCCGCCACCACATAAAAGTAAAATGTTCGTTGTACTCATTTAATCTCCACTCGTTACTCAAAAAATTTTGCAGACTTACTATGGCTGAATCACTTTTTATTGCAACCGTTCTAGGTGATTTCGATGCCATTCGCTGTTTTTGTGCTCAAAGTTAAACAACTTATAAAATTTAGTTGGGCTCTGGGACAACAGCTTGGCACCAAAGTCGCTCTGCCAGCCCTGATGCTCGCTGGGTTAAGCGGCTACTTGCTTGTTCAAATACGCGCTGACTTCCAAGGCAGGTAAAGTGATTTTTTGCGCGAGTAATAGCGGTGTAAATCAGCTCTTTTGACAAAAGTTGTTGCTGAGTGATGCTGGGCCGAATCGGTAATACTAACGATACATGGCTAAATTCACTCCCTTGGCTTTTATGTACCGTCATGGCATAGCACGTTTCGTGACTAGGTAATCGCGCTGGGAGAACCTTAAGTAAGCCGCCATCGGCTTGAATAAAGTGTGCCATCAAGCGCTTCGATTCTCCGGTTTCATCGGGCAAAATAAGGCCAATATCGCCATTAAACAGACCCAAATTATAATCATTGCTTTGAATGATAACCGGGCGACCTGCATAAAACTCTTGTTCAGGGTTGATTAGCCCTTTTTCTGCCAGTGTGCGTGTCACGCTTTGGTTTATGCCATCGACACCATATTCGCCCGCACGCATGGCGCAAAGTATACGGTATTGGTTGAAGTTATCGATGACTTGCGTTGCTGTGAAGTCACTGTGCCCAATCGCATTAAGATAAGGAGCATATTGTTCAGCCGATTGCGACAGAAGTTGTTCTAAGCCTTGGTTGTGAGTGTTGCTAGCACTGATGTTGCTGTGTTCAAGCCACAAAAGCTCTTGGTAACCGGTTTGCCACACGCTAGCTATACGTGGCAAATTGGCTTGGTTTACTGCAGTTGCTAACTGGCCAATGCCGGCATCGCCCTTAAATCGGTGGCTGTGCATCAGCATGCAAAGGCTATCACCAATTTGTGGATTATTACTGATAAAGCGGCTGAGCGGGTAACGTGTTAAATCGGAGAGTAAATCAGCTTGTAGCTGAGAATAGCGCATTTGCCAGTGATTACCGTTGGCAGGTGACTCGACTTTTAAACCACTACAAATATCGGCTAATACTGCACCGGCTTCAACGGAGGCTAATTGGTCTTGATCGCCTAATAAGATCAGGCTGGCATTGGCTGGTAGTGCAGTGAGCAATTTATGCATCATTGGTAGATCAACCATTGATGCTTCATCAATGATTAATAGATCCAACCTCAGTGGATTATCTTGATTATGCCTAAACTGGTGTGAGTTAGGAATAACACCTAATAACCGGTGTAAAGTGGCAGCTTCTTCAGGGATCCGTGCCATCGTTAACTGTCGCGTCGCGGCGGGTAAATGCTGTAGCTCACTTGCAAGCCGAAGTTTAGAGGCTTTAATGGATTCACTTAAACGCGCGGCGGCCTTTCCGGTTGGTGCCACAAGCCTAATGGTGAGCTCTTGTTGCGAGGTTAATAAATATAGCAGTTTGGTGACGGTAGTTGTTTTGCCTGTGCCTGGGCCACCCGTAATGACGGCCAGCTTTTTAGTTAATGCCGTTGCCGTTGAAATTTTTTGCCAATCAAATTCAAGTTCACTGGCAGGGAATAGCTGCTCAAGTAACACTTTGGCCTCAGCTAACTGCTCTGTTGATTGTGACTGCTGCGATGGGGTATGTGCTAAACGACTTAAGTGCTCGGCAACCTCACACTCAAAGTGGTAATAGCGTTGTAGATACAAATTTCCCTGGTCTAAAATCAGTGGTTTTAAAGTTGATTCCTCAGGCGTACCTATGGCATCAAATAGGCGTAATTGCGTGATTAATTCTGCAACCGATAGATTGATCTTACATTGGCTGTTTGGTTCTTTGACGGGATTACAGAAGTCAATCTGATCCAAAGGCAAGCAGGTATGCTGGCTGGATAAATTTTGACTTAGTAAAGCGCAAATCAAGGTGAAAAGTGGCGATGTTTGTTGATGTAATTGCGCCATTTGCAGGGCAAAGTGACGGTCAAGGGCGGTAATGAGTCGCTCGCTTTGCCACTGCTTGAGTAGTGTTTCTATTGGACGAGAAGTGGTTAACATTAGTTGGCCTCCGCAAACGATGTATGTTTTGACGCATGATTGCCAAATAATAGATCGAGCTGCTCAATTAAGGCTTTGGGTGGTTTGTCATAAAAAACTCCAGATTGTGGCTCACTAACAGACATACCCCTGAGGAATAAGTAAAAGCAGCCGCCAATATGTTGGTCGTAATCATAGTTAGGCATTCTCAGGCCTAAATACCGATGCAAGGCTAGGGTGTAAATAATGTATTGTAAGTCATAGCGATGGCTACGAATTGCTTGCTTCATATTGCTGTAATGGTATGCAATGAGACTATCACCCAAGTGATTAGACTTATAATCGGCAATAAAATATTGCTGGTTATGTTCAAAGGTTAAATCGATAAAGCCTTTGAGCATTCCTTGTAAATCATCGAACATTAAGCCACCGCTGTAGCCAAAATCGACGAGCAGTTGGTTCAGTTTAGTGGCGTTAAGCTGGGTTATCGGCAGGTAAAACTCCATTTCTACCAGTTTTTTATCGGATGTTAATTGTGCCAATGATAGCGAGTTATCGGTTGCTAGTGGCGCGTGAAGTAAATCTAAATACCAGTCTTTTAGTACGTCAGTCCATTGTTCATCAATACCGTACTTACTCATGGCATTGGGCAAATGTTCATCTAGATCTGGCGCGGCGTGAGTAAAGTCAATCAGCTCTAAAACCAAATGCATAAAACTACCAGCATTGGCGCCACGCTCAAAACTAAAGCGTGAAGCTTGAGTGTCTACGTCATCAACAATAATCTCTACTTCTGGAAACTGTTCATCATCAGCCCCTGGCAAGACCTTTTCATGTGCCAGATGTTTAACTAAACCGGAATAACTGCCAACACGCCAAGGAGTGCTGTGACGGCGAAGTAACGCTTTTGGGGCTAGTTCAACGTCTTGGCTGGATTTATTGGGCAACGATAAAAAATTGTTATCGAAGCTGCCTGAGCCCGCAGCAGGCAGCTCAGTTAGGCTAATTGCGACAGGATTTTTGTCTGCTAGTAACCGCGCTTTGCTTTGCAGTTGGCTGTATTCACAGATTTTGTCTTCAATTCCTAACAGGTAACCAATAGCCGTTTCGTTCAACTGGCTGGTCATGCCTTTACTTTTGGTTAAGCGGCTATGGTTGGTTATGTACAAGTAGCACTTAAGTACAGGCCTGGTGAGCGCAACATAGAGTAAGCGCAGATCTTCGGCTAAGGTTTCACGTTTTTGCCGTTCCCAGCCATCGTCAGATTGTTCAATATCCCAGACCAATTTATTGTGCTCGTGGTACAACATTGGCGCTGGTCTTTTACGGTTATCGCGGCTTAAGCTGACAAACGGTATAAAACAGATTGGATATTCCAAGCCCTTACTTTTGTGGATCGTAACAATCTGTACCAGGTTTTGTTCACTGGCTAATTTGAGTTGTGACTCTTCGTTAGCTTGATTGCCAATTAAGGCCTGTTCAAACCAGTTAATTAATGCACTCATGCCATCGAGCTCGGTGGCTTTTTGCTGTAATAGCTCGCCTAAGTGCCTAAAGTCAGTCAGGCGGCGTTCACCTTCGCTGTGGTTCAGTAATCGCTCTATAACCTTGGCTTGGGCTGCTAAATTTAACAATGCCGGCATAATGCCACGCTTAAGCCATTGTTGCTGTAATGCTGCAAATTGCTCGAGCAATACTTGGCGTTTGTCTTCATCTTGGTTAAAGGCGTTAATTTCTGCCGCGCTGTAACCGAGTAAAGAGGTCGCTAATGCACTGCGTAATGCCCGCTCATCTTTTGGATCGGCCATGGCATATAAAACTAGCAGCATTTCTCGAGCTTCAAGGGTGTCAAAAACGCTATCACGGCTTAAAAAGACTGAACCGACTAGTCGAAGCTCTAGCGCTTGCTTGATCACATTCGCTTCGTGCCGGTCTCTAACGAGTACTGCAATATCACGGGCTTTTAAGGGCGCATCGCTAATGGCACAATTATGTTGTTGGGCGTCAATGAGTAAGCGGGTTATTTCATCGGCCACATCACTTGCAAGTAGTTGCCTTGCTGTGGTTTTGTTTAAGCCTTTTTCAGGATCTTCACTTAGAATGCGTAGTCTTAAAGCACTTTTATCAGTTGTCGACTCTCGCAGCACTTTAGTATCAGAAAAGCTAGCAGCTTTGACCGGTTCAAACGGGATAGATGCGCTAATAAACGGATCATTTCGGTGCTCAAAAATTACATTCACCGCCTCGACCATTTGCCGATTAGAGCGGTAATTGGTATCGAGATTATAATGTTTAGCGGTTTGCTCACGCGCATGTATATAAGTGTGAATATCGGCGCCACGAAAAGCATAAATTGCCTGTTTTGGATCGCCAATCATCAGTAGACTTAACTGCTTTGATGAAGCGCTTTGTGTATTATTGTCAGCAGTGTGCTGCGCCACTGTTGTAGGTTGATAGATCTTACTGAAAATTTGAAATTGCAGTGGGTCAGTATCTTGGAACTCATCGATTAACGCGACCGGAAAGCGCTTGGCAATGCTGGTCGCTAAAAATTGCGCTTGCGACACTGTTAACGCTTTAGCCAAAGTTAACAACAGATCGTCTGGTGTCAATAGATTGCGTTCTAATTTTTGCTGAGCAAATCGTTTGGCTATGCCATCTCGTGCACTATAAAGAAAACTCGGAATGAGCTGGGTGACTAAGCTCGCTAACCTTTCTATATGAGCCAGTATTGGTGCTTGTTCAGCACTAGGGATCACGCCGCCTTTATTGAGCTTTAATTCGTTCAGAGATAATTGCTCAAGCACTTTTTGTGGTGGTAATCCGCTACCAAAACTCACCCAGTTGTCGAGTGCATCTAACATTAAGGCAAGTTTTGGGTAACCGTCTGCTTTTTTTCCAAAGCGAGCACCGTTAAGTGGTAACGAATGCAATAGGTGTTCAGTTTGACCTCGCTCTGTTGGCCAAATTAACTTTAACCGGTTCAAGCTTTCTAATAGATGAGCTTCAATTTTGTCAAATGCTGGCGGTACAGGCTGGGCAGAGGCGCTGCTTGCACCTAAAAGTGGCTTTAGTTGGCGCGATAATTCGTCGGGACTTGCAAATTTATTTTGAATGATAGCTGCCAAGCTTTCGTCCAATGGGTAACATTTTTCACGCCAAAAATCGCGCACAGCATGATGTAAAAATTCACTATCATCTAAGGTGAATTCAGATTCAAACAACAAGGATGACTCAAAGGCCATGTCGGCTAGAATGCGCTGGCAAAATCCATGAATGGTATAGATTGCAGCTTCATCGAGTGACTTTAAAGCCAGATCTAACCGCTTTCTGGCTATGGGTTTGTCGGCATCGGGGGTTGCGGTATACAGTTGAGATATCAGTTCATCATCAACGGTTAAACCGATAAAACAGCGGTACGCTAATTGGATTTTTTTACGTATTCGATCGCGTAATTCTCCGGTGGCGGCATTGGTAAAAGTAACCACTAAAATCTGTTCACAGGTAAGCGCTTGCTCGATGCCGTGGCCGAGTAGTAAACGCACGTATAGACCGGCGATGGTAAACGTTTTGCCAGTTCCAGCGCTGGCTTCAATCAGGCGACTTCCACCAAAAGGCAGGGTTAAGGTATCGAGTGGCTCTGGGGTTATATTGACCTGAGGCTGAGATTGAAGCGTAGTTGAGTCGGCCATATTGAGCTCGGGAGTTGACTTGTTCATATTAGCACCCCTCCTTTTTTGAATTGGTTGACTGACTCGTATGTGGCCGGCCTTCAACATGAGTGGTAAGTTCACTCAGTTTACCTTTGTGATACAAACTTAGTAGGGGAGATAGCAGTGTTTGGGCAGTGCTAGCGAAACCCTGTTCACTAAAGTCTTGTGGAAATTGGTATAAACGCTGAAAATGCGGTTCAGTGCCTTCTCCCAACTGGCTTTGTTCGTCTAGCCACTGTGACTCAGCTTCACGCAGTTTTTGAATGTGATCGCCCTCGGCTTCAACGTAGGCCAGCGCCGTACGCGGCATAAACATCAGCGGGTGCAGTTGACCTTGCTTGAAATACCCCAACCATAAACTTAACTGGTTGCAAGCTTGCTCAGCAGTGATGGGCGCAAAGACATGAAAATGCCCAATATCTAACAAGTAACTATTAATAGGCTGATTTAGCCGTGCGATATCGGTTTTACCATTCATGGCGCACAGGCAAAGGTGGCGTAGATATACCCTGATAAGATCTCGGCCGTTGGCAGTTCCGGGTCGATAATTGACGAGTCCTTTTGCACTTAAATCATCAATTCGGCCCACCAGCTTTAATGGAGTTGCCCCGCAGCTTGTAAGCGTTGAGTCAAGCTCTGCAGACATTAGTGGAGTAAGTTCTAGATTGATATCAATCGATTGGCTTGATTCGCCTTTTAAGTACAAGCTGCGACCAATGAGTGGGGTAATGTCGTGAACATATTGTCCTAGAAGCAAGTCATCAAAAGGTTTTAGCGGAATATTTCCCTGTGCTTTTAAGCGTGCTAGCAATTGCTCATCAGGAGTTTCACTATTATTGTCAATGGCGTGATTGATGAGCGTCGACTGCAACTTATAGCGGTCGAGAGCGTTTAAACTAAAAGGTTCGTCGTTATCGTCGGCATTGATATTAATGGATAAATCGACTTTTAAAGTCCGGTTGAAAAAGTACTGCGCTGGGTTACGGAAAAATCGGATCAACGCTGAAAGTTCTACCTCTTCTAGTTCACCACTATTAGTGTCTGGTGGTAACAATAATGGCGTGGCTAAATCTATAAAGCAGTTGCTGGTGGTCGATTCTTCAGTGTCTATATTTAATGGTGCAGGGCACCACTGTGCATTGTAGCTTTGCTGCAGAGGCAAAGGCGACTCGGTTTGTACTTGATATAGCCGCTCATCAAATGGCTGCAGTGGCTGTTTACAAATAAGTTGCTGCGCTATGCTGCGCTCGATGAGTTCAATTTGCTTAGCCGCCTGACTGTTTGTTTCAGCTTCAGGCTTAATCTCTATGGAGGCTAATGCCTGTGGTAAATAGACCAGCTGGCAATATTCAATGAGTTCGGAGACTAGCATTGAAGGGATGCGCTCAGAGTCATCTCGCTCGCTGTTACCTATGTAACTAATGTAGAGCTGTTCTCGCGCCGATAATATGGCTTCTAGAAATAAGTATCTATCGTCCAGCCGACGAGAGCGGTCACCTTTTCGAGGCCCCATTTGTGCAACTAAGTCAAAGCCCACTGGGTGTTGAACACGCGGGTAGATCCCATCGTTCATTCCAAGTAAGCAGACAACTTTAAACGGAATCGAGCGCATTGGCATTAGAGTACAAAAATTAATGCTGCCGGCAAGGTAACGCTGGCCAACTCGTGATTCCGATAAGCGCGTGTTAAACCAGTTTTGTAGCACCTCGATTGGCAGTGGGGTACTGTGGCCAGACTCAGTTAATTCTTCATTGAGCTTCACTATGGCATCACGGATCTCTTGTAACTGCACCTGTTCATCGTCATCAACAAGATAGAATGCGGCAAGTAGTTGCTCTAATTGTTCAATGCGGTCGGTTAAGGTACTGCTTTGCGCCAATGCTTGGTGCACTTCATCTAAGGCTTCAATAAAGTCGAGTAACTTACCTAATGCTTGCGCGGTTTGACCTTCAATACCATTCACTGCAAGCGTTTGCTGATAGAGCGGCACGTCGTCGGCAAAGCTGTAGCCTAAAATAAGGCGCTTGATCCCCAGTGACCAGGCATTTTGTTCAAACGCCGGTAACTGGTGTTCAGCGCGACTGCTTTCATCACGCCCCCAACGTACTCCGGCATGTTCTAACCAGCGTTTTATAACGGTAAGCGAGTCATCATCTAGCTCAAATCGACGTAGCACGCTAGGCACTTCTAATATACTCAGAATATCGGTTAAGCCGAATCGACTTTGATTAATGCTCAGTAGGTGTAAGAAACTGGCAATTAATGGCGACTCTTGGACTGCGCCTCGGTCTGCAATGGCATAATGCAGGTAATGACTGCCTTGTTTGGCACTGAATACGGCGTCAATATAAGGCGCGTATGAAGCAACATCAGGCAACATGATCACAATGTCTTTAGGCGATAATGGTGGCTGACCGTCTACCGCTGGCTGTGAAAGCAAGGCCAGTAAGTGATCATGCAATGTTTCGACTTCTCGTAGTGGACTGTGACAACTGCGGATAGTAATTGAGTTATCATCTTCTTTAAGGAGCCTTCGTCCTTCAAGGTTTAAATATAGTGAGGCGTCGGGCCCTAAGCTTTGGCCACGAGTGCTTAGCTCCAGAATGTCGTGCTGGACACCATTTAGCATGGTGTCGGTGCCGGGATCTTGATAACAATCAAAATTAAAATTGGTATTGGCTTCGGGTAACTCTAGCATTAAATCAAGCAATTCACGGCCCATTTTACCGTTATTGGCAAGCAGCGGGTTACCAACCTCGAGTTTGTCTTCCCATTCGAGTTCGAGCTTCTGTTTGTTGGCGTATTGTAGCGCCATACGGGCTCTTAGCCTTGGATCGACAATGTCGCCCCAATAATGCTGACAAGGGCTAAGGTTGAGCATAATGACATCAATACGTTTGGCTAAGTGATGCAGTACATCTAGCGTTTGTGGCGCCATTGACGAGATCCCAAATACAAATAATCGTCGTGGCAGCGACCCCATGTCGGTTGCTGGATCATCGAGGGCATCAAATAATGCCTGATGTAAATTAGCGCGATGATATTGGCTTTTTTGCAAGGTGTTGGCATTAAAATCAATTAATGCACGCCATAAAATGGGCTGCCACTTTTGTGCATCGCTGAGTTTGTCCCCCTTGGGGGGTAGTGTTGGTTCATTGGCTTCCCATGCGGCAATCCAATCGGGACGGTAAACTAAGTATTGGTCAAAAATATCAGCAATCTGGCCACAAAGTTGATACAGCTTAAGTGGACTAGGCGCTGCACTAACTTGATCTTCAAAGTCGGTGTCGGCGTCTGCAACGACAGTATTGCTGCTGTCGTTACCGTTATTGAGGTAGTTTGCTAATGGCGCAAAGTCTTCTTGGTCGATAAGCGATGGCAGTAACTCCATGAGTTTCCATGTCATAGCTGCTTTGGTAAACGCATTTTCTTTTGGCACATCGTCAAGTAGGGTATGACAAAGTTGCCAAATAAAGCTCGATGGTAACGGGAACTCCAGCGCTGCAGCAATTTGATTTTGCCTTGCTATTTCTAATCTTAACCATGTGGACATGCCAGGGCTTTGTACCAATATATGTTCTGGCATCAGTAATGGCGCATTAGGCAATGGAGTTGTTAGCTCTGCTGCTAATAATGCCGACAGGGCTTCCATTTGGTTAGACTGGACGAGATATAGCATGGCGTTCCTTTGATAAAATGCTCCAAATCGAGCAGATCATTTTTTGAATTGATTCATTCTATGTGTTTGTTTTATTGAGTGCCAATCCCAGTGTGATGATATTAATCTTTAGTTTCCACGACTGACGAATAAGTAACCTAGATACGCGTTTTTTGGCAGAACTTGATAAGGGTTGATATTGAATAGCAACATAATAACGGGTCAAACAGTCGAAATCTTTGGCTATGGCAGGAAAATATGTGCTCACTCGTTGATTATAATGTTCTGGCGTTTCATCAGTATGTCTTGGCAGTGACCGTTTAGCGAGTAAGTTACATATTGTGAGGTAAGCTTGAATATGTTTGGCTTTGGTACGAGTGGGGGTCAGTAAACCTGCGCTGTAGGCGATAGCTAAGCCAATAATGAGCAAAGAGGCCAGCACAAGTAAGGCAAGCCTTGTTTGGGTTATTTCACCTAATAATTTTTTCAGGACATTTTGTTGTTTATCGGTGTCAAAGCCCAGTACCCACACACTCCAAAAGTAATCAATACTGGCAAGTTGTAATCGGAGCTGATTAAACCACTCACTCGTGTATAGTCCTAAGTAGCCAAGAGGACTGTTGAGTCGGTAACTTTCAAAAGGATCAAAGTAAGCATCAAAGCCTGCATTTATTCGCTGCGGGGCTATCATGGATGTGGGATCATAGCGTGTCCAGCCAAGGCTTGGCAGCCAAACCTCAACCCATGCGTGCGCCATGTATTGATAAATACTGTAGTAACCACCTGTGCCGTTGTATTCTCCGCCTTGATACCCCGTAACCAGTCGTGCAGGGAGCCCGGTGGTTCTAGCCATAAAAGTGAAAGCACTGGCGTAATGAACACAAAAACCGGCTTTATTGATTATTAAGAAATCGTCAATCTGTTGTTCTCCAACAGCAGGCGGTTGTAACGTATAGAAGTAAGGCTGCTCGGTAAAATAACGCATCATGGCGTTTAAGCGGGCTTTGGCATCTGGGTACAGCAGTTTAAACTGCATCGCTAATGCCGTAGTTTGTGGGTTACTGTTCTTTGGCAGAGCCAAGTTAATGGCGCGGGTTGTGGGATCTAATGCTAATTCCATTTCTAAATTTGGAAAAGCCATGAGTTGGTACTGCTTGGCTGTATCTATCACTTGTTTTGAATACAAGCTGTGATCTGCACGCATTATCACACTAGGGTCTTTGCTTGCAGCAACATCAAGGCCAAAAAGCCACTGCTGTGCACTGGGCTCAGCAATAATGGCGTAATGTTGAGGTTTGATCTGTTGGCTTGCGGTGGCAATGTTAAAGTCTAACTTTCGCGCACCAGCCTTAATGGAGTTGTGCTCGGTAATTGAGCTATTTTGGCTCCACTGTTGATTGTCGTAATCTTCTAAAACGATGGCTCGCCAATATAAGTCTTTATTGTCAGCTTGGTATTTATTATCAAAGGTGGCCCTAAAAGCGAGTGCAGATGAGCGAGTGAGTTTGGTGATGTTGGTAAAATTGACGCTGTCAGAAAGCCCGGTTACGGCCCCACCTTGAGATGGAACCATCCATAATGGCGGTAACCTTGGGATCACGATAAACAGTAAAATAGCTAATGGAAAACTTTGCAAAATAATTTTGCTGGTTAACATGCTGGTAAAACGAAGGCGATTTTCATTGTGATAAAGGCTAACTAATACAGCAGTATTGACCAAGGTGACGATAACTAAATGTAATGTTGACCACAATGATTGGTATTTAATAAAGGTTAAAGCAATTAAAAAATAACCTGCTAATACAGAGATGTGCACATCGCGACGACTCTTTAGCTCTATAAACTTAAGCGCATACCCAAGTACCAATAAATTAATCAAAGCGGCCAGCATCCCAAGCTGTTTTACCGCCATCAGTAGCGCGATGATTGAACCTAGGGCGATTGCAACGACTACTTTACGAGAAGGGCGAGCGATTTTGCCTGCAAAAATGGCAAATCTCCACATTAGGCAAAAGGTACAAATAATCAAAGACCAGAGTGTCACTTGCTCATAAAGTGGCGTAATAATGGCAACATTAGCCAGTAATAACCACAATAAGGTATGGCGAGAAATAGGCTCCTGACGACTATTGTGGTGTTGAAATGGTAAGTTGATTGCGGTCAATTGAGAATACCTGTATTGGCATTATTTTGAGGTTTAAATAGCGCTAAATGAGTGAGCACATTGATTTTGTGTTGCTCGCCATTGCTTGGTGAAATGGTTAATCCCCCGATGCTTAAACCAAATGTTTGCTGTTGCTGGCTAAGTTGCAGAGTTTGCCAGCACAGATAACTTAACTGCAACTCGAGCTGCTGCTCATCATCTACGGTTAGCCATAAAGGTGCACCTTGAGGTTGCTGAAATTCTTTGGTTAACATGCCTCGGCCTTGCGCCCACTGTTTCCATGCAATATGTTTTATTGGCTCGCCAACGATGTAAGGCTTAAGTTGATTAAACTCATCAACGCCAGCAATAAACTGACTCGCGACCTGATTATGGTTAGCATCGAGTGGCTGGCTACTCAGTTGGTGTTGATTGTTGATTGGATTGGGGTAAATAACCTGTGATATCGCTAAATCTATATGTGACCAAACACGGCATAACCCCAGAGGGAAACGTGACTCAACTTTGACTCTACCTGGCTTTAGCGTACCACGCTGGCTTGATTGTGTGGCCACTGAGACTATATCGGCCTGTGTGGTAACTTTTCGGATAGTTTGTGGCGCATTGGCGTCGAAATTAAGTTGAATTTCAAATGCGTCACGGTTAGAAGACATTTGGATGGGAATATAACAAGCTTGCCCTGCAAAGGTGTTAGATGTTGATTCATGGTGGCGTAGGGTTAGGCCGGCAAGGTTTTTGTAACTGTAAATAATGCAGGTATTAAAGATGCTCAACAATAAAAAGCTGAGGCCCATCACTAAATTGTTTTGGTAATTTGTACCAAACACAAATAAGGTTCCGATCAATAACAACCAACAAAAGCCGAAACCAGTAGGTAAAATGAAGATGGTTTTATGGGTTAAGGTAACTTGTTTTGCTGCAGGTAGTCGCCGCGATAACCAGAGGTCAATACGTTGTTTTAAGCGTTGTTCTATGCTTGATTTTGTTTGCATATCTCTATGATTTTAGTCGTTTAATTGTGCCATTAGCTTACAGTTGGAATGTATCACAAATTAGGATCCACTTGCCTTAATATAACGCGCGAAAAATTATCACTTTGAAGTAAACTTGCTCGACTCATCCGATGTTCAGCCACTAATGGAAAAACAGTCTGTACGTCCTCTGGCAATACGTACTGTCGCCCGTTAATCATTGCCCATGATTTAGCTGTTTGTAAAATGGCCTTACTGGCTCGCGGAGATAAACCGGACGCGTCAGCGAGCTGACGAGAGGCGGTAACTAATGCGAGAATGTATTTTAATATTGATTCTGACGCGCTAATTGAGTCTACCTTTGCTTGGATATTAGTTAATGTCATTGCGTTTAAACAGCTAGGTAACGCGCTAATGTTTACGCTATCACCTTTAAGCATGGCCATTTCAGCTTCTTGGCTTGGGTAACCAATCGATAATCGCATCATAAATCGGTCCAGTTGCGACTCCGGTAACGAAAAGGTACCAGACTGGCTGCTAGGGTTTTGAGTGGCAATGACAATAAAGGGTGAGGGTAGCGGGTAGGTTTGGCCATCTACGGTCACTTGTTTTTCGGCCATAGCTTCTAAAAGTGAACTTTGTGTTTTAGGGCTAGCGCGGTTGATCTCATCAGCAAGGAGCAGCTGCTTAAAAATAGGACCTGGATGAAAGACAAACTGAGTTTGTTGTTTGTCAAAAATGCTTACCCCGATAATATCCGCCGGTAACATGTCACTCGTAAATTGAATGCGTTGATAACTTAAACTTAGGCTTTGCGCCATTGCATGTGACAGGCTGGTTTTACCCATACCGGGTTGGTCTTCAATTAACAGGTGACCTCTGGCAAAAATACACGTTAGTGCGAGCATTATTTGCTGTTTTTTACCCAGTAATACCTGTTCTAATTGATTAACTAATTTAGTTACATTCTCAGTGGACATAACAATCTCATCATTTATGTATTATTGCTTTGTGAAGTATGTAGGTCGTGCTTTTGCACGCACCTGCATGCTATTTAAAACGAGATTAACCACGATACCACAAGAACATGTTAAGTATTTAGGATTCGGTTGCAGGTTTTACAATTGCTCTTACTTGACAAGTAAAGCGCTATCATAATTACCATCTAGCCTTAGTTGAAAATACAATGAAAAGCAGCTTACGCTATATATTATTCAGCTTTACTCGATACTTTGGTTGATAAAACAAGGGTTTGAATAAAAATCCTTGTACTAAATCAACGCCGATTTGTTGTGCAAACAATAAGTGTTCTTCGGTTTCAATTCCCTCAAGTACAGTGAGTTTATTGGTTTTTTTTGCAAAGTCTAATAAGGCATTTATCAAGTGGTGATATATTGGTTGTTGCGCGGTTTCCAGCCAGTACTTATCAAATTTTAAACAGCTTACTTGGCTCAATAAATCGACTGACAACATGGAGTGGGGCGCGCCAATGTCATCTAAGCCTACGGGAATATCGAATTTAACTAACTGTTCGATTAACGTGCTGGCAAGGTGAGCATCATTGATACAGGTGTTCTCAATGATCTCTACGCAAACGTTTTTTTTCTGCTGGAGTAAAGCGAGCATTGCCGGGGTATTATGCTCAATTGCATGGGGGTCGATATTGACAAAAAGCACGCCAGTTTGCGGCGCATGCTGAAACTGAAATGTCTTTGCAAGTAACTCGACTTGGCTCAATTGTTCATGATGAGCATGTAACTGCTCGAAAACGATATTGGGTGCAATGCAACTACCGTCTTGTTGGTAAAAGCGCGATAGTGCTTCGTAGCCATAAATAGCCTGGGTATGCGGGTTCACTAAAGGTTGATATTCAGCACCTAGTTGTAAATCAGTTAAGTTGAACATAGCCACTTAAGAGTTGTAATGATAATTATTTACATTACCATAGGTTTCAATAAATGGAATACCGAGAACACTGAGTGTTTTATTATCAGTCAATAATGGCTGATATTGAGGTATTGATACTAGGGTTTATGACCTTGTTCACACTCTTGTGTGGCACAAAAATATGGTTTTTGAGTACCATTGGTTGAGCCAATAGCGGCGCTCAACGATTAACTGCCGTTGGCGTGAATAGACTGTCACTGAATTTAGCCGTCTACAGGAGTTGCAAGCGCTAAAGATTAAGCTCTGTTTGCCGGCTATTAACTGTGGTAGTCATCTAGTCATTTTTAGTATTTAAATTGCAATTCACTTTCAGAAAACAGCTCAGGTTTTTTGTCCTGTTTAATTTGATAAATCACGCGGTAGCTTAGCACCGCTTGCACGTACTCTCTTGTTTCAGTGAAAGGAATTGACTCAATAAAACTGATTGCATCGAGTTTTGCGTCACTCTTTTTTAACCACCCCTTTATGCGGCTCGGGCCGGCATTATAAGAGGCTGTTGCCAGTACTCTGTTTTTATCAAATTGCTTGAGTAAGGTTGAATAATAAGCGCTGCCGAGCGCAATATTAAGCTCACCATCATAAAGGCTCTTTGTGCCGCGGTACTTAAGCTTGGCTTTTTTAGCTGTTTGCTTTGCCGTTGCTGGCATAAGTTGCATGTAGCCCCTTGCTCCAACACCTGATGTTGCATTGGGGTAGTAGGCACTTTCTCGTCTGGCAATGGCTCTTATTTCATCAATATCGACAGCATACTTTTTACTGGCTTGGGTAAACGACTTTTGCGCTGCATAGGGGAAGCGCATATCCATGTCGTTCCATAATTTAGCTTGAATGCTCGCTTGTACACCCATGCTATGCCATTGGTTTGATACTGCATAAACAGCATATTCTTTTTGCATATTTTTAGTGTGTCTGTTTAATAACATCACCCATTCGGCGCGCGCCTCAGACTGCTTGTCTAAAGCGAGTAATTCGGTAACTCGAGCTAGGCCGTTATCGGCAAAAATTTCTGATTGGCGCTCGGGTACGCTGGAGGTTGACTGGTGTTGAACCTCAAAAGGTACCTTGATGCTACTTGCGGCTAAAAAACCATAAAAATTTCTTTTTTGGCTTAACTTTTCTAGTAGTGTTTGCGCTTGCTGTTGTTTTTGTTTATTGCTGCTGCGTTGCAAGATCTTGGCACGCCAATAGGTCCAGCGAGCAGTATTTTGCTTCTGCTTACTGAGCATCGGGATGAAATGTTCAAACTGAACTTGATCGTTTGTTCTTAATGCCCAACGTAATCGTTTTTCAATTAAGTCATCGCTATCAAGTAAGGGCAACATGGTATCGACAAAGCCTTTGAGCGCTTCTGTTTGATATGTTAATGCGCGACCTACCAAGTAGCGACCCAACTGCCGGCCTTTGTATTCACTAAACCGATCCATTTTTTGGTATTTAGCAAAAAGTTTTACTGCTTGTTTGAGATCTTTTTTTGCAAGGCGTCGGAGTCCAAAATCAACAATCGTAGCAGTGATGTTTGATTTTTCATTGTATTTGGATGTATGGCGTAGACTACGGGGATCTTTGTAAACTGCTAATAGACGTTTAGCGGCAGCTTTGTTACTGGTAACTTGCCGCGATAGGTAGGTCAACAACCCGTATTGCCCTTGTTCAAAGCTTAGTAACATTCTTGACCAAATGAGCTCTTGGGTTTGAAAACCCGCTTTTTTCCACTCTTTAAATAGTGGATCACAGGCCTTTGGGCGTGAACGGCCATGTTGCCACAGCTCGCTAGCGCCTTTATAGGCAAGTTCTTTATCACCTTGTTGTAGTTGTGCTCTGTAAAAATAGCACTGCAATGTTATGCTGTTTGGCCTTTTGGGACTAACGGTAAGAAAGTCTTTCCAGCGTTTGCGTTTCCCGCTTTGGGTGAGGTATCTGGCGCGTGCAGTGTTGTATAGCGGACTGCCTTTGAATTGCTCAAAAGACAGCACGGCTTGATCGGCAGGTTGTTTTAATATTGACGATATATTTTTATGGAAATCGAGATATATCGTTAATGGGTATCCCTCTAGCTTACCTCGTAGGGTCTGATAAGTGGTAAGATGCTGCTTATCGAGCGCCTTTTTCGCGTCTAAGTACATTTGCTGCTCAGAGGTTAATGCCGCCGTAGCTGAAAAAGAAATGTACGTTAGCACTAAAAATACCATGGCGCTTAACTGCTTGTGCATTGGCTTAAATCCTCTTAAATATCCCTATTTACTATAACAACAGCGCGATTACGAGATAACTTCGTCTTCAGCTAAGCTTAGTGCTTTATCCAGTAGTTGGGTATCGAGTTTTTTACTGGTCTCAACCCCAAGCTGCTTCATTTGGTGGGCTTGGCGGATCACATTGCCTTTGCCTGAAGCGAGTTTTTTCATCGCGTTGTTATAGTTTTTTTCTGCCGACTCTATCGAACGACCTACTTTTTCCATGTCATCAACATAGCCACAAAGCTTGTCATATATTTTGCCAGCTTGTTGTGCGATAAGTTGCGCATTTTGATTTTGGTACTCGTAACGCCAGATATTGTTAATGGTTCTAAGTGCGACTAATAAGTTTGTCGGGCTAACTAACATAATGTTACTTTCAAGCGCGTAATTTACTAGACTCGGATCATGCTCTAGAGCCAGTAAAAACGCCGGCTCTAGCGGTATAAACATCAATACATAATCTAAACTGGTTAGCCCATGTAGCTTTTGGTAATCTTTTTGACTTAAACCTTTGATATGTGCTTTTAACGAAGCGATATGTTCTTTAATTGCTTGGGCGCGCACAATGTCATCGTCACTATTAAAGTAGCGCTCGTAGGCTATGAGTGACATCTTTGCATCAATGACGACGTCTTTTTTTTCTGGCAAGTGCACAATAACATCGGGTTTAAAACGTTTACCTTCGTCATTTTTAAGATCGGTTTGAGTGTCATATTCGTGTCCTTCACGCAGTCCACTTTCTTGTAAAACGCGTTCTAAAATGACCTCTCCCCAATTACCTTGTTGTTTATTATCACCTTTTAACGCTTTGGTTAGGTTTACTGCATCTTGACTCATCCTGAGGTTTAGTTCAGTCAACGAATCTAATTGGTGCTTAAGGGCACTGCGCTGGGTCTGCTCGTGAGAATATGAAGTTTGAACTTGAACTCTAAAGCCTTCTAATTGCTGTTTAAACGGTGCTAGGACACTATCAAGCTGTTGATTATTTTCATTTTGTAATTTTTCACTTCTCGCTTCGAAAATTTTGGTCGCCAGATTTTCAAATTGGCTATTGAGGCGGGCTTCTGTGTCTTCGAGTAGTTGAATTTTGTCATTAAGTGCTTGCTGCTCAGCTTCGTAGCGGGCTGCAATTGTTTGCTGCATAGCATTGGATTTTGACAATGCTAGCTGGGTTTCAACTTGTTTGCGGTGATTATCGTTTAATGATTGTTCTAGTCGCTGAGTTCTTTCTGCTTGGGCTTGCGCTTTACCAAGCTGCTGTATGCGTTGCTCTAGCTTTTCTTGCAGTAGGCTTAGTTGGCCTTCTTTTTGGTTAATTGTCTGTTTTAGATCTAGAATTTCAGTATTGAGTTCATTTTTTGTCTGCTCAAAGTCATCGACCAATTGATGCCTAACTGCTTGCCATTTAATCCGAGTTTTTCGCTGGTTAAACAGCGCTCCAATAAGCATAGCCAGAAAGGCCACGGCCATAAGAATGATGATTTCAGGCGTTGATAAAGCGATATTTAAAGGCATGTGAGAAGGCTCTTAACATGATTAATGACACCGTAGAGTGGCATGGTGCTTTAAACACTGCAAGCTTAAGTCTATGAACTATAAAGTAACTGCTGTAGACGTAACCAGCTGTTGCGAAAATGTAATGTTTTGCCATGACTGAAATGTTTTTAATGTTTACACGGTCTGAGTTAACAAGGGTATTTAATAGCTTCACCAAGAGGATAGCGCCAAAATGAATATCATTAAGAAAGCAACTTGGAACAAGTTTAAGGATTGTGATGTAACACCCGAAGGGGTTTACCATGATCGTAGGCGTATTCTTAAACAGATGGGTTTTGTTGGTGCTGGGGCGTTATTGTCTTCGCAAGCTAATGCCGGGGTGTTTGATTTTTTCACCAGTGAAGAACAAAAGATTGCATTTTTAAGAGGAGCATTACCACATGCTAAGCAGACGCTTTACGACCACTTACTTTATGGTGATTTGACTCCAGAAGATAAGGTGATATCGCATAATAACTTTTATGAATTTGGCACCAGTAAGACCGACCCGGTCGATAATGCGCAGTCATTGCAAGTTAACCCATGGCAGCTTGTAATTGATGGCGAGGTCGATACGCCGTTAACACTCGATTATGACGATCTGTTAAGCATGTTTGCTTTGGAAGAACGTATATATAACTTTAGATGTGTAGAAGCATGGTCAATGGTGATCCCTTGGGTAGGTTTTTCGCTGGCGAGTTTATTAAAAAAAGCAGGTGTTAAAAGTAATGCAACCCATGTTGCTTTTGAAACTCTGTTTGATCCAGAACAAATGCCAGGCCAAAAGAATCGTTATAGCGGTGGCGGAATAAACTACCCTTATGTCGAAGGCTTAACATTGGCAGAAGCGATGACGGATCTGACTTTCATGTCAGTAGGCCTTTATGGAAAAACACTGCCGCCTCAAAATGGTGCGCCGGTTAGGTTAGTGGTGCCTTGGAAATACGGCTTTAAAAGTATTAAATCTGTTGTACGTATTACGGTAACGAATAAGCAACCTAGATCATCGTGGAATTTATTAGCACCAAATGAATATGGTTTTTACGCAAACGTAAACCCAGATGTAGACCATCCCCGTTGGTCACAAGCATCTGAGAGACGCATTGCAGAAGGCGGGCTATTTTCGGCTAAGCGGATCCCTACGTTGCCGTTTAATGGTTACGGAGATTTGGTTGCTGGGCTTTATGACGGGATTAACCTTAAAACCAACTTTTAACAGGGACCAACATAAATGCCGTTAAAATTAACTTCACGTTCGTTATTTTGGCTAAAAGTTTGGATGCATGGTATTGGGTTAACTCCAATTATATATTTATTTTTGACCGTATTTAACGGTAATGCGGGTGGCGACCCGGTGCAATATATCATTCATTATACTGGGATTGGGGCGCTTAATGCGTTGGTTTTGACGCTTCTAATCTCACCTGTCGCCAGAAAACTGAAACTCGGTGCTCTGTTACAAACTCGGCGATTGGTGGGTTTATATGTGTTTGCTTATGCAAGTTTACATATTATGGCATTTTTTAGCTTAGACTTACTGTTTGCATGGCGGATGTTTTTTGATGAGGTAACTAAGCGGCCATATATATTGGTCGGCGCTATCGCCTATTTATTACTGCTTGCTTTGGCTGTTACTTCATTTAAAAGTGTGATGCGCAAAATGGGTCGACGCTGGCAAAGGCTACACAATGGTATTTATTTGATTGCTTTGTTGGTTCCAATACATTTCTATTGGTCGGTAAAATCTGAAATTATAGAGCCAATACTCTATTTTTTCATTATAGGATGGCTTCTCGCTGTTCGGGTTTATCAATCTAAATTATTGAAACATATGTTAGACAAATGAATGTAATCGTTAGCAGGCTTAAATGATATATGTGATTTAGAATGTAACATTATATTTGATACAAGTGTTTTAATAAAGGGAGGGACTTTTGCTGGTTATTGCGAGAGTTTGTAAATGGGTTTATTGCTAACTCGCTACAGACTATTAAGTCTGAGGGAGCCAAATCATGGCTTAATAAAGTGAGTAGCATGCATTTTTGCCCATCCATAGGCAGTATGCGTGGCTTTTTATAACGTAAGTTAAAGCCTGTATAGATTTTTTAGCTATTTCTAATCCAAAAAGGCTAGTTAGCGTTATAATTGACTTTCTTGCTGTCTCATTATCTGGATCACTTCATCATAAGAAATGTTGAACTGACGAGAAAGGTTTATTATTTTTGTCTTATAAGTTTGAATGTTTTCTTGTTGCGCCAATAATCGTTTCTCATTTTCAACAAGCTCATTTACGGCGTCTTGCAAAATAAGTAAACGTCGTAAATTAAAATCAAGAGAAGCAATATACTTTAACATTTGAGGCTTATTACGAGCTTGCTCAAGGTCACTACTAGTTTTTTTATCATAACCGTATTGGTCTAATGCAGCTATGGCAGATTCTAAATCAAGGTTGTCTTTCATATGAGTCCGAGGTTAGATAGAGGTATGTCCAGAAGTAGACAATTAATATTATAGTTTGTAATTTAAATCTATTAAAGAAAAATATAGCTTATTTTTAATAAAAGACAACTAATTACTTGGGTTTACGAGTGAGAACTGTCAATCTACTAGCATGTTATATTTCTTTTAGAGTAAGGAAACGCTAATGTTAGATCTATTACCCGACTTGTTCGATGCTCACGCTGATAAACTATCTTTGCTTCCCCCTATTTTTAAGTCTTTTGGTCAAAAGGATATTTTTTGGGGCGAAGTGGTAACGGTTAAATGTTTTAAAGATAATTCATTAGTGAAAGAGACGTTATCGAATGATGGTAAAGGAAAAGTACTCATCGTTGATGGTCAAGGTATCACTGATAGTGCATTGCTTGGTGATATGATTGCAAAAAATGCAGAGATTAATGGTTGGAGTGGGGTCATTATATACGGTTGCGTCCGTGATGTTGCAGCGCTTAAAACCATGAGTATAGGTATTCAAGCTATCGGAGTAAATCCGATAAAAACGGTGAAGAAAGGCATTGGTGAACGTAATGTTACGATTGAGATTGAAGACACTATTGTTAAGCCTTCATCTTATGTTTATGCCGATCTCAACGGTATAGCGTTATCTAATCAAGCGTTAGATTTATCCGTACTAGGTTTATAGTTGCCAGTAGTTATTGAGAAAGGATCGATTATGAAAATTTTAAAATGGTTTTTGATTGTTGTTTTAGCTTCGTTGGCTGCATTAGTGATTTATATTACTGTGATATTTGACCCAAATGATTTTAAGCCGCAAATCGTACAGGTTGTAAATGATAAAACGGGTCGTGAGTTGGCTATTGAAAGTGATTTGTCATGGACTTTTTTCCCCAGTTTAGGGATTAAACTCGGTGGCATAACATTAACTAATCCACAGGGTTTTAAGAGTCCAACTATGGTGTCAGTCAATCAAGCTGTTGCCGAAGTCGCGTTAATGCCATTACTTAAAAAAGAAGTTCAAATATCACAGTTAAACCTAGATGGCTTAACATTGGCACTAGAAACACAGACTGATGGTTCAAGCAGTTTCGATGGGTTAAATACTCAAGCTGGAGCCACTGAAACCCCTGATGCCGAAACCGCCAGCGTTCAAGCCCATAGCGTTACTTTATCAAAGCTCGATATTGGCGGGATCTCTATCACTAATACTGAAATTAGTAACTTCGACCATAAAACAAACGCTAAGCAAGTACTGAATTTGAAGTCTTTAATTTTAGGCCGCTTTCAATTAGATGAATTTGCACCTCTAGAGTATGAGCTTACGGCATCAATGCCAAATCTTGACATAAACAGCACGGGCGCAGGGCAGATTAAGATCTCAAATAGCCTGCAACATATCACTATTAATGATTTTGTGGTGTCAAACTTAATTACTGCCGATGGGATACCTAATGGTTCATTACAGGCTAACCTCACGACATCAGTTGAATTGGCATTAGATAAACAGACCATGAATTTAGCATTAGCCAGTTTTAGTGCCGCAGACGTTAATGCGTCTGGCCAGCTTGATATTGCTTTTGGTCAGCAGGTTCCAACTATAGCTGCAATTCTTGAGGTATCTGATATTGATTTGGATGAACTACTACCGCAGTCGACTGGGGATGATTCTGTAGCGACAAAGCAAGAATCAAGCAATGCGGCTAGTACTGTAGAGCCAGACTTAACCGTTATGAAGTCCGTTGATTTAGATGTGAGCATTAAAGTTAAATCAGTAAAAGTGGCAAATGTAAAAACGCAAAACTGGAATTTTAAAATGGTAATGCAGCGCGGTATTGCCAATGTCAGTGATCTTTCTGCCGAGCTTTATGGTGGAGTGATTAAAGCGACAGCGACATTAGATGGCAGCAACAAAATAGCTAAGTATGAGTTTGATAAACGTTTATCAGGCGTTGATATTCGTGCTCTGTTAATGGATGCCGCTGAAGTGGATATGCTTGATGGCACAGCCAACTTTAATGTTGCTGGTAAAGGAAATAGCCTGTTACCGGACAACTTGAAGAAGAACCTAATCGCGAATGGACAATTTGAAATTGCTGACGGCGCTATTCATGGTGTCAATATTCCTCAAATGATCCGCGATGCTAAAGCAAAACTTAGTGGCGATCTTGCATCCGGCACAACAGGTGAGCAAAAAACTGATTTCACTAGCATGACGGGCTCATTTAATGTGGCTCAAGGTGTTGTCGCCAATCCTGATCTTAATATGGCTTCACCACTTATTAGGCTAACCGGAGCCGGTACAGCTAATATTATTAACGAGGTGCTAGATTATAAATTAACCTCGTCCGTTGTCGGCTCACTTGAAGGGCAAGGTGGTAATGAGCGTGATGCACTCTACGGTGTTGAGATCCCAGTTGCGATAAGCGGCACAATCTTAGAGCCTAAGTTTGCACTCGATACCCAAGCCTTGTTAAATTCGACGCTTAAAGAGAAGACTGATGAGCTGAAAGACAGCTTGTTGAAAAAATTTGGAGGTTTTTAATGTTAAAAAAGACTGCATTAACATTAGTAATGTTGAGCACGATAGGGTGCTCTGGGTTGGCAAGTCATAGCAATGAAAACGCGAAAATGGAACCTGTAGATCACAGTCAGAAAGCTGCTTTGGTTAAAGATGATATTTCAGCACAAGGTTTACTGGTAGGGGACTTACAGGTTAATACCGCGGCAAGTGGCGAGATCAACGTGACATTGCAATACAGTAATCAGCAGTCTTACGGTGTACCTTTAATGTTTACATCAGGCATGGTAGCCGACTTATGGTTATTTGATCCTGAAGGGCATAAGGTTTGGACTTGGTCTAGTGACATGATGTTCTCACAGGCAATTCGTGAAACCGTTATTGCTGCAGGTAAAACACAAAGTGTTCAATTTACCATTGCAGCACCGACGGCTTTGACTATTAAGAAAGGTTTTTATATCCAAGCCGTATTTGCCGGCAAAGCGACTGAGTCGAAAAAGCCAGCAATGGTGCCTGTACGTTACCAATTTTAAGCAGGGTTAACAGGCGTTTTTAAACGTCTTAATCACACTTTTGATCAATGCCGCGAACCAGTTTGCGGCATTTTTTTGCTAAATTGATTATAAAAAAGTCCGAGCTCAAAATGTGGGCTCGGACTTTTATACAATTTTTAAAACATACTCTTTAAAGTGTTTTTAAATGATTGCTCTGTATCATTAGTTAAAACTGAATAAGGTTAACCTGCAAAATTTGCGTTAACGAAATCCCAGTTAATTAATTGCCAGAAGTGTGCCATGTAATCAGGGCGAACATTACGGTAATCAATATAATATGCATGTTCCCAAACATCGACTGTCATGATTGGTGTCACGGTTTCATCAGTTAACGGAGTCGCAGCATTGCTGGTGTTAACAATGGCAACAGTACCATCAGCTTTCTTCACTAACCATGTCCAAGCGCTGCCGAAGTTGTTGACTGCTGAATCGGTGAACGCGGCTTTAAATGCATCAAATGAACCAAACGCAGCAATAATTGCGTCAGCAACAGGGCCAGTTGCGTCGCCACCACCATTTGGTGATAAGCAGTTCCAGTAAAAAGTATGGTTCCAGATTTGAGCTGCATTGTTAAATACACCACCAGTAGAAGTCTTAATAATCTCTTCTAAACTTTTGCCAGCAAGCTCAGTACCTTCAACTAAGCCATTAAGCTTAACAACGTAAGTATTGTGATGCTTACCATAGTGATAATTAATTGTTTCTTCCGAGATATGTGGCTCAAGGGCGTTTTTTGCGTAAGGTAATGCGGGTAATTCGAAAGCCATTAGTTTTCTCCATTAACTCTAGATTATTGTTTTATACGTTCTCACTCACTGTTTGACATTTTACCTAATATACTTGTGAAGTGTATCATTGTTTATTCGAAATGGTCGATTACTCCAATCGGTTATTTCTATTAAAAATATCCATGCAAAAAGTAGGTTTTCGTTCTGCTGAATACTGAAGTACAATAGTGACATTGCAATCTTGTATAAACCAGGGATCTAAAATGGAAACTGTCGAAAAAATTAAGCAGCAAATAGCTGAAAACCCAATCATTGTCTACATGAAAGGTTCACCAAAGCTACCAAGCTGTGGTTTTTCTTCTCAAGTCGCACAGATCATGATTAATTGTGAAGAGCAGTTTGCCTTCGTAGATATTCTTCAGCATCCAGATATTCGTAGTGAACTTCCAAAATACGCTAATTGGCCAACCTTCCCACAGTTGTGGATTGAAGGCGAGCTTATCGGCGGCTGTGATATCTTGACTGAAATGTACCAAAAAGGTGAGCTTAAACCGCTAATTAAAGAAGCCGCTGCTAAATATAAAACAGCAGACGATCAAGCAACGAGTTAATCTCTGCTAATTAGATTTAGCCCTAAACACTTAACAATGTTTAGGGCTTTTTTATGCGAATTTTTAGCATTAATCTTGTGGTTAAGTTTACAGAGGATCGATATCGTCACTCACTATTTTAGCGTGAGCGGCTGCATTGTCAGGTAGCACAATGTTCATAACAATAGCGACAATGCCACATAAGCTTATTCCGGTCAGGCTGAACGAGCCAATACCAAATGCCATGCCGCCAATACCGAATACTAAGGTGACTCCCACAATACATAAATTACGTGGTTCATTCATATCTACTTGGTTTTTTACGAGCGAATTAAGACCTACAGCGGCAATAGAACCAAACAGTAAACACATAATACCGCCCATAACGGGAACAGGAATTGTTTGCATCAAAGCCCCTAGCTTGCCAACAAAGGCTAACAAAATGGCGGTGATCGCACTCCAGGTCATAATGGCTGGATTGAAGGCTTTTGTTAGGGTCACTGCGCCTGTTACTTCAGAATAAGTGGTGTTAGGTGGACCACCAAAAGCTGACGCTGCGATAGTGGCAAAACCATCACCGGCTAACGTGCGGTGTAATCCAGGCTTTTTGATAAAATCTTTTCCGGTTACATTTGATATCGCTAAGATATCGCCGATATGTTCTACTGCTGGCGCAATAGCGACTGGGATCATAAATAATATGGCATGCCAGTTAAATTCTGGTGCAACAAAATTTGGTAATGCCAGCCAGCTTGCGTTGGTCACGGGCATAAAATCAACGATGCCGAAAGCTAAACTTAAGCAGTACCCAACTGTAATGCCAGCTAAAATCGGCATTAGCTTAGCGATCCCTTTTGCGAAAATGGCCACTGCAATAGTCGTTATTAGCGAAGCAAGGGAAATTATCAGTGCAATATTTTGGTCAACTAATACTACGCTGCCATCACTAGTTTTACCTATTGCCATGTTCACTGCAACTGGAGCAAGACCTAGGCCGATAACGATAATAACCGGGCCGACAACAACTGGAGGCAATAATCGTTTGATAAACCCAGAGCCTCTGACTTTAATCGTTGCGGCCAATATCACATACACCAAGCCAGCAGCCATTAGCCCGCCCATGGTCGATGGGATCCCCCATGTTTGAACGCCATACATAATTGGGGCTATAAAAGCGAATGAAGAGGCTAAAAATATTGGAATTTGGCGTTTGGTTATTAGCTGAAAAATCAACGTGCCGATCCCAGCGGTAAAGAGTGCAACATTGGTATCTAAGCCGGTTAATAAGGGCATTAATACTAACGAGCCAAAGGCCACAAACAACATCTGCGCCCCTTGTAAAGGGAGTGTTAGGTTTTTCATGTTTCATTCCGTATTTAATTTAAACAAAATCATCATAACTTTGTTACATAAAATATAAAGCGCTTTAGTCAATAATTGCTGAGTTAATACATAAAAAGAGGATTGATTAAAATACCGTTCTAAAATTGCTGTGGTACAATTTAATTAATTATGTCATTTTTGAATTCTGAATATGCTGAGATTTATGTATCGTTACTTGATGATGTTGACTTTATTTGTAAGCGTCTTTAATCAGGCGAATGCAACTGAAATTGGTCATCTTGATGAAAGTTTAGTTTTAATTGAGTCAAGAGCGATTCAGTTACGAGACCAAGCCATAAAAAAAGGTCTTGAAGACGTTATTCTTAAAAACTCCGGAACCCAAAGAGCTTTATCTCACCCAGACGTTGTTAAACAGCTTGCTAATGCCAAGGGCATAATGACTCAATATGGCTACCAAGAGCTTGACGGAGAGTTGTTGCTGCAAGTCAGTTTTGACCATCAACGTGTGATTAGTTTACTACGTCAAGCAGGGCTGCCAGTTTGGGGTGCTCAGCGACCACTGACGTTAGTGTGGCTCGTTGAAGATGGTGCAACCGAAAGGCAAATATTGGCGGATGAATCGCAATCGCCCACCCGTGAAGCGTTTAATACTCAAGCCGATAACAGAGGCGTGCCGTTGTTGTTTCCATTAATGGATTTAGATGATGCGATGCAAGTGGGTGTAAATGATATTCGTGGCCAATTTACTGACACAGTTGCTAATGCATCGTCGCGCTACCAGTCAAATTATTTTATTGTGGCCACTGTAGCGACAGTTGATATCGGCTTTGAATACCAAATGTCGCTCTATCCAGTAGAGCGTGCTAAAGGTTCTAGCCAACATACAGCCATAACGAATAGAAGTGGGCGAGTTGCAACGATTGAAGAAGCGGTTATCGCCATTACTACAGCAACAAGTGAATATTACGTTGGTCAGTATGCGATTGCTGATTCTGGTGAAAAATTAACAACCAAAATTGCGTTTACTGATATCACTCAGATGAAGCAGATAGTTGAAATTGAGCAGTACCTTAACCAACTTAGTGCTGTTAAGTCGGTGAGCATTGCACAAGTAAAAGGACAAGATGTTGAGTTTAATGTGGCACTATTTGGTGACGAAGACGATTTGCATCGCTTGATCAAATTAGACTCCCGTATTGCTGTTATGTCGGACATAACGTCGACGCGAACGCGATCTAGTGGCTTAGAGTCGGTAGGTAACGTCGATAAACAGACACAGATCTACTATTGGAAAGGTCAATAGCTCCCAATTTCAAGGTGCACATGCTAATATGTGTACCTATTGAAATACTGCGTTGTCGAGATACTCCTGAGTGAAATTAAACTCACCGTTACAACTATCATTACCCGTTCATCTGCCAGATGATGAAACCTTTAACAGTTATTACCCAGCTGCAGGCAACGATGAAATCATACAAAGCCTACAGGCATGCGCTGAAGGTCGTACTGAAGGTGCAGTTTATATTTGGGGACCAGAGAAATCGGGCCGCACACATTTAATGCATGCGGCATGTGCTCATGCCAACGAATTGGGTCGTAGTAGCTTTTACATACCGTTAGGGATCTATGCCAGTATCTCTCCTGCATTACTGGAGGGGTTAGAAACCATCGACTTGGTTTGCATTGATGATGTCAATGCCATTGCTGGACACCCGGTTTGGGAAGAAGCCATTTTTGACCTGTACAATCGCATTTCTGAACAAAAAACGTGCTCGCTAGTGTTAAGCGCCAGCGTATCACCGGTTGATACCGGCTTTTTGTTACCCGATTTACTATCAAGAATGCAATGGGGTTTAAATTACCAACTACAACCAATGGCTGACGATGAAAAGCTCGCAGCATTGCAGCGACGAGCAGCAATGAGAGGCTTACAGTTATCTGAAGATGTTGGTCGTTTTTTACTGAACCGATTAGCAAGAGACTTAAGAACATTATTTGATGTGCTTGACCGACTTGATAAGGCCTCATTAGTACATCAACGAAAGCTAACTATTCCTTTCATTAAGGAAATGCTGCGTTTATAGCTAGATAAATATTTTTGTGAACAAAAGCCCAGTTGAAACTGGGTTTTTTTATATCTGAATGTATTGTTAGAGCAACCTATTAGGCCATTAGGTTAAATACAATAGAGCTGGGTAGACAGTTTTCTGGTTGCCATGCGTCAGTGTTAGTTGCCAGCTAAAGCAGTAAGACTGACCAATATCAATCCTACTGTTTGGGTTACTTCTTATTTTTTTTGAGCCCTAATCCAAGCTCCCTGCCGCGAATTCGGGCGTAATATGGAAAACCAATCAGTAGCGCAGCGATGAGTAATGTTTCAGTGAGTGCAAAGCTGAAATGCTGTTCGGTAACATATAATAAAGTTAGTGAATGCAGCATGTATAAACAAAGTATAAAGCTTGCCCATGCATAAGTGTAAGGCAGCCCCATAAGAATGCCTTTAAGGGGCAATAGCAAAGGAATAATCCATAGCAGGTTAAATATTAGCGAGTATTCGCCTGATATACCTTGGTTTATAAACCAGCCTGTAAGTAGTATCACTAAAATGACATACCCTGTACGACAAAGTTTAAAGAGGGTAGAAGACTGCATTGTATGCTCACTCATAAAATGGTTAATACATTTTCAGGTGGTCGACCAATTGCAGCTTTATTGTTGGCTAATACAATTGGCCGTTCAATTAACTTTGGGGTTTCAACCATTGCCGCAATTAACTGTGATGTTGAAATTGATGTGTTATCTAAACCCTGTAGCTTATACTCATCATCTTTAGTTCTCATCATCTGTCTTGGCGTGACTTGTAATTTTGTTAAAATACTTTCAATTTGCAGTGCTGAGAGTGGATTTTTTAAGTATTCAATTATTTGTATATCACAACCTCGCGCTTCTAATAGCGCCAATGTTTGTCGGCTTTTAGAGCAGCGAGGGTTATGAATAATGCTTACTGTGGTCATTGTTTGAGTCCTAATCGCCTAATTTGCCAGCATTATACTTCAATGAGTGATCTGAGTCACAGTAAACAGTGCGTTAATTTAAATTTTCGATTGCTTTATCAGCTTGTCTAAATTGCCTAATTCTGGCTTCAATTCTTGCTAATTGTAGTGGGTTATCCGTTGAAGCTTTATAGGCAAAGTTTAACTGGTCTATGGCTGTTTTATAATCAGCGGCTAACGCTAATGATTCGGCTTTAACAAAGTGCTCCATCGCTTTATTACCGCTCTTTTTATAGGCCTCAGTCAGTAATAAATAAGCGATTTGATTTTGTTTGTCGAAAAAAATGAGTTCTTCTAATAATGGTATGGCTAAATCCATTTGACCATTTTCAATATAAACATTGGCTAAGTTGGTGTTAACCACAGTTGATGTCGGTTTTAACTGTTTTTGTTTTAACAGCAATGCTATGGCTTCGCTGTGCTCTTTTTTGTGAGTCAGTAAGTCAGTCTTAGTGTCGATGAAGAACAGGTTATTAGGGTATTTTGCTAATAACTTATCGATAATGACCTCTGACTCATCGAACTCTTCCATTCTAAATAGCGCAAGTGCTTTGCCGTATTCTGCAGCGCTTTTAAAGGTGTGGCGATTCTCTTTAAGTTGTTTTTCAAAAATGGATAATGCAGCCGCTTCACTGTACCCCGAAAAGCGCACTTGAATACGTGCTTTAGCTAACTGAAAGTTAATGTTGTCGGGAACGTGTCTCAAAGGGTACTGCTGAGCTCTAATTCTGGCTTCAGAAATACGTGATTCAGGTAAAGGATGAGTCAACAGCATTTGCGGTGGCTTAGTGGTAAAACGATAGCGGGCTGCCAGTTTATTGAAAAAATTAGCTGCGCCATCTGGATCAAACCCAGCATCAACTAATATTTGCATGCCAATACGGTCAGCCTCTTTTTCATGTAAACGGGTGTAATTAATTCTTGCCTGTGTGGCTAAGGCTTGTGTCGTTGCCAACGCTGCCATGCCCGCTTGTGGCGCAGCAACTGTGAGTAAGATAGCACCTAACATACCGACGATGGTTGCGGTAGAGCTCTTTGCTTGTGCTTCGATTGAGCGAGCTAAATGTCTCTGGGTAACGTGGGTGATTTCATGTCCAATTACAGATGCTAATTCACTCTCTGTATCGGCATTGAGGAATAACCCTGAATGAACACCAACGTGTCCGCCAAAAAAGGCAAAGGCGTTAATTTCATCATTACGTAATAAGAAAAAATAAAATGGTGTTTTAACCCCGGTTGCATGCGCGACTAATTTATTGCCCAATTCGGTTAAATATTGATTCAATACCGGATCGTTCAACATTGGGGCTGATGCTCTGATCACGCGCATGTAAGCATCACCATATTCGGTTTCTTTTTCTAAACTAAATGTGTTGACCGCAGCAGTGCCAAGGTCTGGCAAATCGTTATTTGCAAATGAAAAAGGGGTCGAAGTGCTTAATATAAAAGCTAAAGTCCCAGCGATAACGGATTTTGAAAAAGTTAATTTGCTCAAGCGGATCCTTAAATTGGGCTATGCTTATGTTGTTGTTTGTTCATAATGCTAGCTTGTGATTTGTGCCACTTATTAGGATAATAGGCTTAGATTGTTCATAGCAAGATCATTATGATTATTATTGATTTAACTTCATATCGATGCCCTTTACCATTAGTAAAAACTAAAATGGCACTTAAACAACTAAAATCGGGTGAAAAAATAACAATACAGCTATCAGACCCTGGTTCTAAGCTAGATGTTCCCCGATTTTTAAAAAAAGTCGGCTTCTGTCACAAAGTATTACAACATGAAGAGAGTATTTTGACTCTTGAAATCACTAAATAAAGTGATTTTACACCGTTTTACATCATTTTTTGTAGAACATATATTTTAAACGGTAGTCCAATGCCTAGCCATTACTACCGGATTAGGGAATTTTAATGTTATCGATTTTAAGCAGTTGGTATAAAGAACGTTTTAGCGACCCACAAGCTGTAACTTTAGTGCTTATTCTAGTTGGGTTGGCATTAGTGATATATTTCGCCGGCGACCTTTTAGCGCCCTTGTTAGTTGCGTTAGTATTAGCATTTTTATTGGAGTGGCCAGTTGCACAAATGGCAAGAGTCGGTATTAGTCGTACTCCTGCTGCCTCGTTGGTGTTGTTTCTTTTCATTGGGTTGATGTTAATGCTGTGTTTTGGCTTGGTGCCTAGCATATGGCGACAAGGAGTCAGCCTAATTGGTGACTTGCCGAGTATGATTGATAAGGGCTTATATACCGCTCAACAATACGTTAATCAGTACCCGCAGTTTATCAATCCTAACCAACTTGACACCATGGTCGCTGAGCTTAAAAAACTGCTTGATACTGAGCATATTTTAGATATTGGCAAGCAATTACTGGGCTATTCGGCATCATTATTAGTACTGATGGTATATGCGATTTTAGTCCCCTTGTTGGTATTTTTCTTTCTCAAAGATAAAGATTTGTTGATTAGTGGCAGTAAACGATTTTTCCCGTCTAATCGTGATTTAGCCCGTAAAGTTTGGAGTGAAATGGATCAACAGATTTTCAACTACATTCGCGGGAAAGTGATTGAGATTGTAATCATTGGGGTGGTGAGTTATGCATTTTTTGCGCTCATGGATTTACGTTATGCCGCCCTGTTAGGCGTATTGACTGGGTTGTCAGTTTTGATCCCCTATGTTGGTGCAACGTTGGTGACTCTACCTATAGCGTTGGTCGCATTTTTCCAATGGGGTGTCAGCTCCGAATTTGGCTATTTGATGCTTGGTTATGGCATTATTCAAGCATTAGATGGAAACCTGTTAGTACCAATACTGTTTTCTGATGCTGTTGATCTGCATCCGGTGTTTATTATTGCTGCCGTGCTGATATTTGGCGGTTTATGGGGCGTTTGGGGAGTATTTTTTGCTATTCCACTTGCTTCTTTAGTTAAAGCCGTGATTAACGCTTGGCCGGTGAGAGAGCCGTTACCTAACAATACTGGATCATGACACCCGTCAATGCGGCAGTTTCATACTCATAGTTTGTAATAATAAAGGGGTTAAGGCCCCTTTACTATTGTAAACACAGCCTTAAGACATAGCTTAGCTGTCAACAAGGTGCCTAGATGCAGCAAAGGAGCCAAAAGGCTCCTTTTAGTTCCAGCAATGTAGGTAATCATTCAAGCTTAGTATGAGCCTATAGCCAACCCTATTGCGTTAAGTGTGCTAATACAACTTCATGATGATCTTTAGTTTTGAACTTATCGAATACATGTTCAATGTTACCTGCTTCACCAATGAGAAAACTGGTACGCACAACGCCCATATTCTCTTTACCCATAAACTTTTTCAGTTGCCATACATGGTATTTTTCACATACCGCATGGTCTTCATCTGCGAGAAGGCTGAAGTTTAACTCTTGTTTATTGATGAAGTTTGTCAACTTTTTAGGGGTATCAGGGCTGATCCCAAGAACAACAACATTAAGGGAGTCTAATTGCGCTTTAGAATCACGCAAACCTTGAGCTTGGGTTGTACAACCCGGCGTGCTTGCTCTCGGGTAAAAATACAGCAATACTTTTTTGCCTTTAAGCTCAGATAACGTCACTGAGTTGCTGTCTTGATCCAAAAGCGTAAAGTCAGGTGCAACCTGTCCAACTTCAATTGCCATTTCCATATCCTTATAATGTCGGTTGTAGTCTAATCAAATGAATGTCCATTATTAGTACATTATTGATGAGCTAGATGATTACAATAATAGGGTGCAAACTGGTCCTGTCTAGTGATTATCTTAAACAGGACATTCTAATTTGGATCTACTCTAACATAACGCTACTTAGTTTTGTTGTCAGTACCTTGCATATGTTCGAGGGTGCACTCTAAACCCATTTCTTTAGCAAGTTGATGAATACTGAGCTCCAATTTTGCTAGATCAACTTTTTCAGGTACATTGACGGTCAATGAAATATTCTGCGTCGGGCTACCGGCATCATCTTCTTCAGCATGTGATTTTACCGCAGCAAGATCTAATGAACGGTCAGCTAAAAATTGAGTCACTTTTTTCATGGTTCCGCGTTGGTCATGACCACTGAAATTAACTTCTAAACGCGAGATGTAGTTTTTTGCTGTATGTTTTGATGTGCGTTTCATTACCGTCATTAATTCAAGTTCAACACTTAAATTTGGTAATGTTGATTCTATTTTGGTGATTGAAGACCAAGACCCAGACAGCATCATTATTAAGGTAAATTCATTACCAAAAAGTGCCATTCGACTGTCGACAATGTCACAGTCACATTCACTTGCCAGTCGAGCAAATTTACTCACGATACCTGAACGATCTACTCCCATCGCAGTAACGACCAAGTGATTGGACATCATATACCCCATTTATTCTTATTGGTTAGCCTAAAAAAACAGCATTATGATAGTGTGTTTTTTACGTGGGTTGCAATGCTAACACAACTTAGTGAATTTGGGATCTTCATCGTTGTAGCGGACTAACATATTTATTATGTTTCAACTTGATAACTAATATGGCAAGAGATGCTCAGTAGTGCTTGTTTTTAACTGATTCCATCAGTACCATAGCCAGTCCTGAACCCTTGGGGAATACACATGATAAACGGAAGCATCGTTGCCTTAATCACACCAATGAATAGTGATGGCACAGTAGATAATAAGAGTCTTGAAAAATTAGTCGAGTACCATATTGCCCAAGGTACTGATGCTATTGTTGCCGTTGGAACAACAGGCGAGTCTGCGACTTTGCCTCCAGCTGAGCATATTAAAGTTGTTGAACAAACTGTAAAGTTTGCCGCAGGCCGCTTGCCGATTATTGGTGGCAACGGAGCAAATGCGACTGCAGAAGCCATAGATCTGACTAAAGCGCTGTCTAACGTTGGCGTTGACGCTATGTTGGGTGTTACTCCCTATTACAATAAGCCATCACCAAAAGGCTTAATTGCACATTATACTGCCGTGGCTCAAAGCACAGATATACCGCAAATCCTCTATAACGTTCCAGGGCGAACAGCTGTTGATATGTTACCTGAAACCGTCGCTGAGCTTGCAAGTGTAAGTAATATTATTGGCGTGAAAGAAGCAACGGGCGATCTTGCTCGCGTGGCTCAATTACGTCAGTTATGCGGCAATGACTTTTTACTTTATAGTGGCGACGATGCTAGCGCGCGTGAATTTTTAACATTAGGCGGAAATGGCGTTATCTCTGTTGCCAATAATATTGTGCCTAAAGCGTTCAAGGCTATGTGTGATGCCGCATTAGCAGGTCGTTCTGCAGATGCAATAACCGAAGAGAATACAATTAAAAGTTTGTTCAGTGCGCTATTTTATGAAGCCAACCCAATTCCTGTTAAATGGGCTGCTCATAGAATGGGGTTAATCACAGAAGGTCAAATTCGTTTACCTTTAACTGAACTTTCTAGTGAGTTTCATGGTCTGTTGCTAGAAGCAATGAAAAATGCCGGAATTGAGGTTTAATAATAAAAATGCTAAAGCAAATATCACCATTAGTATTAATTGCCGCTGTGACAGCTTGCAGTTCGCCAATTGATAGAAGACAAGTTAATGACGTTGAACACCCGTACAGTACTTTAGAACCTGCTGCTAAACTGGTTATTCCTGCAGGGTTAAATGAACCTAATTACAGTAAAGAATATGACATTCCAAACATTGGCAAAACAGCTGATAAGACCCTAGTAGGAAGTCGTCTAGATATTCGCCCACCATTACAAGTTTTAGCAATGGCTTCGGGAACACGCGTAGAAGAGGGTGACGACAATATTAAGATTATCGTTGAGTCAATTGACAATGATATTGATCTTAAAAAAGAAATATTCAGTGTATTAAAGGAATACTTTGTTAGTAAGTCACTGCCAATTCTAGCAGAAAACTATGACGCAGGTACTTTTGAAACCGATTGGATAGAACGTTCAGAAGTGGTTGAATCAAGCCTTTGGGGCGATGATAAAGTGTATCTTTTACGCCAACGTTATAAATATAACGTTGATGTTAGACCACACGGCCGTACGGGTAACGTGACAATTGACTTATTGGAGCATGAAGAGTCATTTGATGGCGAACTGCAAGATATTTTGTTGACTGGAGACGATAGACGCCGCTACACAATTGATATTTTGAATGATTCAATTAGTTATATGAGCGTCAAGCGTGACAATGGTATTAAAGCTAAGCAAATAAAACAAAGCTTGGGTATTGATGTAGGTTTAGTTGCTGAAGAAGATGAAGCTGCATATTGGCTTGCTGATGCAAAATTTAAGCGTACATGGGACCGTTTACGTATAGTTTTGCCTGAATTAAATTTTGAGGTCGTTGATTTAGACAGCAATAAAGGACTGTTATATTTCAATGTAACCGACGAATCAGGATTTTGGAGCACTTTATGGGGCGAAAAGAAACAGACATTGACTGAAGGTTCATACCGAATTGAACTTAAAGATGATGCTGATGAAAACAAAACACAAATTCATTTATTAGGTGAAGATAACTTGCCATTAAGTAATGAAGTGGTTATCGGTGTTTATGAAGTTTTCTCTAAATCAATGAAAGAAGATCGTCGCGATTCTAAAGATCGTGATGCCGCGCCGCAAAAATCTGAGCGTCCAGAACGCCCTGAGCGCCCAAAGAAGTAACGACAATCTAGTTAAAAAAGGAGCCTGTTTGGCTCCTTTTTTTTGGCCTAAATTTGTGTATTTCTGACTTTATCGACACTAAGACTCATCGCTTGTTACTCACAATGCTATTTAATAATTAGGCATTGGCTAACTGGATAACTCTGACTTTGCAAACATAACCTGCGACAGTTCACGTTAAGCGTAAGGTTTTGATGTAAAGCGGCTTGTTTTGTACGAAATAGAGTAGCTCAAATGTATTAATTGTAAGTAGACGTAAAACGTATTGATGCTGCGTTAAACCTAGGTAAACTAATTGGCAGTTATGTAGGTATATTGCCGGGAAGTTCATGAAAAAAATAATAATAATCGTACTGATAGGTTTAGCTGTGGCTGCGGGTTACCAATATTATGTAAATAGTAATGTGGTAACAAGCAAAAAAAACAAGGCTGTTGTCAATGTGGTGGTTGCTAAAGCATCGATTCAACCCATTCGTGATGAAGTAGAAGCATTAGGCACTAGCAAAGCTAATGAATCGATTACAGTCACACCGAAGGTATCGGAAGTCGTAACGCAGGTAAACTTTGAAGATGGCGATCTTGTAGAGCAAGGGCGGTTGATCATTCAACTACAAGACAGTGAGCAGCGTGCGCGCGTGACGGTGGCTAAAGTCACTGTTGAAGATCACGAGCGAGAATTGAATCGTATTCGCGAACTTGTGACAAGTCAAACGATTGCAGAGCTAGAACGAGATCGTTTAATAACCTTAATTGACACCGCCAAAGCTGAGTTAGCGCAGGCACAGTCGGCATTACACGACCGAAGGATCACAGCCCCTTTTGCCGGAGCGCTTGGTTTAAGGCAAGTGAGTGTGGGGGCGCTGGTGAGCCCAGGTGATCCGATCACGACCCTCGATGATATTTCAGTTATTAAGTTAGATTTTTCAATTCCTGAACGCTTTATACAAGCACTTGAAATTGGCAAAACTGTTGAGGCTACAGCCGTTGCATTTGATGATGAACTGTTTATTGGAAAAGTTGTTTCTATTGATAGCCGTATAAACCCCAGAACTCGTACTGTGATTGTACGTGCGGAAATACCCAACCCCAAATTACGTTTACTGCCTGGCATGTTGATGAAGGTGAAACTTATCAAACAAAGCCGTGAAGCCTTAATCTTGCCCGAATCGGCAATCATACCAATTCAAGACCGGCAGTATGTTTATTTGGTTAATGATGAAGGCGTGGTAGAAAAACAACAAGTCTCCATCGGGCTACGTAAGCGTGGTTGGGTCGAAATTCTTGATGGGGTTGAACTTGAGCAGGAAGTCATTATCCGTGGGATCCTTAAAGTCCGTCCAGATGATAAAGTGACCGTAACCTATAGCGAAAAGTTTAGCTTTTTAAATGAAGCCAGCGTGGAGCCATTGGTATGATTTTAACTGACCTTTCGGTTAAACGGCCGGTTTTTGCCTCGGTGATCAGCATTCTATTAATTATTTTTGGATTGGTCGCGTTTGATAAGTTACCACTGCGAGAATACCCCAATATTGATCCTCCTGTTGTCTCAATTCAAACCAATTACCTTGGCGCCAGTGCTGCGGTGGTTGAAAGCCGGATCACGCAGCTGATCGAAGACCGAATTAGTGGTGTAGAGGGCATTAAAAATATCAGTTCAACCAGCCGTGATGGTCGCTCAAGTGTGACATTACAATTTGATGTTGGCCGCGATATTGAAGCTGCTGCCAACGATGTACGCGACCGCGTTTCAGGTCTACTGAACAATCTGCCCGAAGAGGCCGAGCCCCCAGAAGTTCAAAAAGCAAATGGGGGAGATGAAGTGATTATGTGGTTCAATTTGGTGTCTAGCCAAATGGATACCATGCAACTAACGGATTATGCAAGACGCTACCTTGTCGATCAGTTTTCTGTTATTGACGGAGTGGCCAACATGCGCTTGGGGGGCGGTAAAGTCTACGCAATGCGTATTTGGATCGACAGACAAGCGTTAGCTGCCCGAAATTTAACGGTAGCTGATATTGAATCGGCACTGAAGTCTGAAAACGTAGAACTGCCAGCAGGTAGTGTTGAGTCTAAAGAACGCCATTTTACCGTGAGGCTAGAAAGAAGTTTTCGCACCGCAGAAGACTTCGCAAACCTGGTGCTTGCTGAAGGCGATGATGGCTACCTGATAAAACTGGGCGATGTTGCTAATGTTGAAATTGGCTCAGAAGAGGAACGGATTACATTTAGAGGTAACCGAGAGTCAATGATTGGCTTGGGGGTATCAAAGCAGTCGACAGCCAATACTTTAGATGTTGCCCGTGCCGCGAATGAGTTAGTTGATCGGATCAATCCCACCTTACCAGAAGGTATGGAGATTAAACGCTCTTACGACAGCTCAGTGTTTATTGAAGCGTCGGTCAACGAAGTTTACCAAACTTTGTTTATTGCCATGTCGTTGGTGATTGTCGTTATTTATCTGTTTTTAGGTAGTGTGCGTGCCATGTTAATCCCGGCGATAACGGTTCCGGTGTCATTAATGGCGACATTTATCGTGCTTTTTGCCTTAGGGTACACGATTAACTTACTAACGCTATTAGCGATGATTTTAGCCATTGGTATGGTCGTTGATGACGCGATTGTGGTGCTTGAAAATATTCACCGTAGAATAGAAGAGGGCGATTCACCGTTAAAGGCCGCCTTTCTTGGCGCCCGAGAAGTCGCCTTTGCTGTGGTGGCTACGACGTTAGTGTTGGTTGCCGTATTTATGCCCATAACCTTTCTTGAAGGCGACATAGGTAAGTTGTTCAAAGAATTTGCTGTAGCTATGAGTGCTGCTGTTATTTTCTCCAGCATAGTGGCATTAACGCTAAGTCCGATGATGTGTTCAAAAGTGCTTAAACCGGCAGGCGAGTCAACTTGGCTGGTAAAACAAATTGATAACGCGATGGATAAACTATCTGCTGGTTACCGAGCATGGTTAAGAAAAGCGATGCAGCATCCTACTTTAGTCAGCTCCGTGATTTTGGTTGCGTTACTCAGTAGTGCATATTTAGCCACAGAGGTACCGCAAGAGTTTGCCCCAAAAGAAGATCGTGGCTCAATGTTCCTACTCGTAAATGGTCCACAAGGAGCTAGTTTTGAATATGTTGAGTCCTACATGGATGAGATTGAAAACCGCTTAATGCCGTTAGTAGACTCAGGTGAGGTAAAGCGATTATTAATTCGAGCTCCACGTAGTTTTGGCACCAGTTCAGACTTTTCAAATGGTATGGCGGTTATTGTACTTGAAGATTGGGCGTTAAGACGCAGTGCGTTTGAGATCATGACCGACATTCGTGAGCGGTTAGCGGATCTTGCCGGAGTAAGGGCATTTCCAATTATGCGTCAAGCATTTGGCCGCGGTGTTGGTAAACCCGTACAGTTTGTACTTGGGGGACCAAGTTACGAAGAGCTCGCTCGCTGGCGCGACATTATTATTGAAAAGGCCAAAGATAACCCAAATCTTGTTGGTTTAGATCATGATTATAAAGAAACTAAACCTCAGCTAAAGGTGATTATTGATAAAGATAGAGCATCAGATCTTGGGGTGTCGATTTCACATATCGGGCGCACACTTGAGTCATTATTGGGGTCTAGGCTTGTGACCACCTTTATGCGCGAAGGCGAAGAGTATGATGTGATCATTGAAGGAAAACGCGAAAACCAAAATACCGCTGATGATCTCGAAAATATCTATGTACGCTCTGACCGAACCCAAGAGCTTATCCCTTTATCAAACTTAGTCAGTGTGGAAGAGTTTGCTGATGCGAGTCAATTAAATCGTTATAACCGTATGCGAGCCATTACCATTGAGGCAAACTTAGCCGAAGGTTATAGTTTAGGTGAAGCGCTCGAGTACTTAAATCAGTTAACGCATCAATACCTACCTGCAGAGGCGATTGTGAGTTACAAAGGGCAGTCACTAGATTATCAAGATTCAGGTAGCTCAATGTACTTTGTATTTTTGTTAGCTTTAGGGATTGTGTTTTTAGTCTTGGCTGCGCAGTTTGAAAGTTATGTACACCCGGTTGTGATTATGCTGACTGTACCATTGGCAACATTAGGTGCATTGATAGGGCTATGGGCCACAGGGCAAACTCTTAATATTTATAGTCAAATTGGTATCATTATGTTGGTTGGTTTGGCGGCTAAAAATGGTATTTTAATTGTAGAGTTTGCTAACCAATTACGTGACAAAGGCATCGAGTTTCAAAAAGCGATTATTCAAGCCTCAAGTCAACGATTACGGCCTATCTTGATGACGGGGATCACCACCGGAGCAGGTGCTATTCCGTTAGTCATGTCGCAAGGAGCCGGCGCTGAAACCCGTTTTGTGATTGGGGTTGTCGTGCTGTCTGGTATCACGTTAGCTACTTTCTTTACGTTATTTGTTATCCCGGTAGCTTATTCTCTTATTGCTAAAAATTCGGGTTCGCCTGAATTAGTGGCTCAGCAATTAGATAAAGAGTTAACAAAATAAGTAAAGTTAACAATAAAAAAGGCGCATTAAGCGCCTTTTTTATTGTCTGAAATACGATTTAGCAACTGTTGCAGGCTTATCGATTATTCATCGGTATCGTTATCATCTGAATTTTGTTTGCTTGTAGCGTGCTGCTTATTATCAGAAGGCTTATGTTGATCTTTACCAAATTGCGGCATTTTGTATTTAGCGCTGTATTTCAATACGGCTATATTACTGGCTATAACCCCTATAACGAGGAAAATAATTAGAGCGACTTCTAGATCAGACATAAACTAATCCTCAATTAATCAACGGCTAAACGTGCTTCACAGATACGAATGTCTTCTGGAGTATCTACTTCTGGTGAGTCAAAGGCACTGATGGCAATTTTAATTTTATGCCCATGCTCAAGCGCGCGCAATTGCTCTAACTTTTCTAGTTCTTCTAAACGACCTAAAGGCAGTTTTGCAAAAGTATGTACAAATTTTGGGGTATAAGCATAAATGCCGATATGCTTATAAACAGGGTAATCGTTCGTGTCGCGGCCAAAAGGGATCCGTGCACGCGAGAAATATAGGGCATTATGTTCATTATCAAAAACCACTTTTACATGGTTAGGATCATTTAGCTGGTCATCTTTGGTGATCTGCACGCCAAGTGTTGCCATTGAAAACTCACCAGGGTGGCGTTCAAATAAGCTAATTAACTGTTCAATCGAGATTGGATCAATTAATGGTTGGTCACCTTGCACGTTTACCACTAAATCGTCTTCGCCAAGGCCTAATTGGGTGATAGCATCGTCGATACGGTCTGTGCCTGATGCGGCGTCGGCACTGGTCATAATGACTTTACCACCAAAGCCTTCAACCGTATCTTTAATGCGCACATCATCGGTGGCAACATAGATATCTTTCAGGCCCTTGGCTAAAGATGCACGTTCATAAACGTGCTGGATCATTGGCTTACCGTTAATATGTGCTAATGGTTTGCCTGGAAAACGACTCGAGCCGTAACGGGCAGGGATTAATAGTGTTACATTCATTCAATTTACCTAGTATTTAAATTCATGACATCTAACTGAGCTGCCATTTAGTACCTAAAAGCTTAGATACGCCGGAATAATTGGGTTAACATTTCATCAGTGACTTTATTTTGCCAGTCTGCGCCATAAACATTCTCCCACAATGGCCCCATACTCTTTGATACGGCAACCATCTTGGCGATAGTCTGATCGGGTAAGTCTTTACAGATATTTGTTGGCAGCACAATATTGTGCTTATTCATCATGGCTCTAAATTCTGCCACACCCTCAGGGTAAAAATCTTCGAGTACATTAAAAGCCAAACAATTACCAATACCGTGATGGTACCCTAAAACATAGCCTAATCCATAAGATACTGCATGACATGCGCCTACTTGGCTATAAGCTATACTCATGCCGCCCATAAAAGACGCCATCATGAGTTTATCGTCTTTATCTGCATGATCATCAATAAACACTTCACGGCATAATAACATTGCTTTTTCAGCATATGCTTTGGCAAATTCATTCAGAAAGGTCCCATTGAGGGACTCAATGCAATGGATGTAGCAGTCCATCCCAGTGTAGAACCATTGCTGTTTCGGTATACCGGCGATGAGTTCTGAGTCCAATAAAATTTGGTCAAATACTGTGTGATCAGAGTTGAGTCCCAGTTTTTGCACCGGGCCGCACAATACCGCTGTTCTCGATGCTTCTGCGCCAGTACCCGACACTGTTGGGACTCCAACATGGTGAATTGCAGCGTGATTAATTAGATCCCAACCTTGATACTGAGCACTGCCACCAGCATTGTTTAGCATCAGTGCCACCGCTTTTGCCAAATCAAGGGTTGAGCCGCCACCAATGCCAACAACACTAACGGGAGCTTTGTGACTCACTGTTTGAACCTGCTCAGTTAAGCCATCTACTTGGTCAGTGGTGGGTTCATCATCAACATTAACATAAATGACTTGATCACCATTGTGGGTCGGAATACGGTTTGCTAGAGGGCGCTGTCGGTGTACATCATCGACTAAAAATACCACAAAATCGTCATCGGTTTTGCGCTCTGCAGCCAACACGCTATCAAGCTGAACAAATGAACCACGACCAAAAATTATTTTTGGCACACATTTGAAATTTTTAAAACTCATTACCACACCCTTCCTTGAGATCATCTGTAAAAATTGGTGTTGATGATTGTTTCACATCTACACTAAATTCATTGGTATTAAGCAAATGCGCGCTTTATATTTTCTATTCGCTGAGTGATTTCGTCCTCAGTCCATGACAACTTAATTAACATAGAGATAGTGCAACTCATAATGGCATCTGACTGAGGGACTAACACTTGAGTATAATCGGGCTTATCTTCAATTAATGTGATTGGTAAAGCTGCTGATGACTTAAGTTGTTTAATATGCTGCCAATTTTTTAGGTAATGCCATTTATTAATGTACCAATAAAAACACCCATCAACACCATGCTCTGCGAGTTTGTTATTGATCTCGACTGTGCGTGCTTCGCTGGGCATGAAAAAAGTTAAGAAACCCGCTGAGTCACCAGCTGGATCGGGTATGTCTCTAAAGGTAATTTCTGGAATTTCAGCCATTGCATCTTTAATAATTTTTTTATTTTTACGCTGAATATCAATGATGTTATCTAATTTACGCAGTTGTGCCAGGCCGAGCGCAGAATTCATTTCAGAGATCCTGAAATTTAACCCCATCATTGGGTGATCCTCGGCGCCACGGTCACTGCCAACATGGTCGTGACCGTGATCAGAAAACATATGTGCATGTTTGTATATTGCGTCGTTATTGGTGATCACCGCGCCGCCTTCACCGCAGGTGATTGTTTTAACAGAATCAAATGAATAACAGCCTACATCGCCAATCGTGCCAAGTGCTTGACCGCGATAGCTGCCACCAATTGCTTGACATGCATCTTCTAAAATTAACAGGTTGTGCTTGTTACACACTGAAATTATCTCATCCATTTTTGCCATAGAACCACACATATGAACTAGATTAATGGCTTTAGTTTTAGGGGTGATAACCGCTTCTATACTGGCAGCAGATAAACACAAGGTGTGGTCAATTTCAGCAAAAACGGGGACTGCACCTGCCATAAATACCGCTTCAATGGATGCTACAAAAGTGAAAGGCGGCACAATGACCTCATCCCCTGCACCTATGCCAGCGGCAGCCATTGCTGTTTGTAGCGCCGCAGTGCCACTTGATACTAAATGAGCGTGCTTAGCACTCATTTTTTTACACAGTAGGGCTTCCATTTCACGTGTTTTCCAGCGATCGTTGCGCACATGGTCAAAGTTATAACGAAAGGTAAAACCGTTATCCATAACATCAGCGACTTCTTGCTTTTCTTCTAGACCGAACAATTCAAAACCAGGCATGAAATTTCCTTATCATTCACGGGATCCAACAGCACTAAAATGGGTGAAATATTAGCGTTATGATAAAGCACTCATGCGCTTGAGTGTTATATAATTGTGGTGTTTATTTTACCTATATCACTCATAACCCTGTCGGGGATAATGGGTAAGCTAATGAGCATTTAAAACTAAGAGCAATAGGCTGCATTGATTACTGAGCAAACAGTCTGCAATTATAGATGAGTCAAGCTAGCAGGCGGGTTTACACTGTCAGGGACGATAGACGCATTATGTATTTAGAAACAGGTAAAAGAGGCGAAGGGGTCGCCCCTCAATTTTCAGGCAAGTTATTTGTTGCTACCACCAAAAGCGGTGACAGCGATTACACATGCTAGATTAGTTTGCGGCGTGCTCACTTTCTCGATTGATGGTGACATCAAGATCCGATAAAAGGCCATTTTCAACGCTGTATATCCAACCATGAATGGCTACATCTTGGCCACGGTGCCACGCTTCTTGTACAATAGTTGTGCTACTTAAGTTGTCGACTTGCGCCATGATATTGAGCTCACAGAGGCGGTCAAAGCGAGCTGGCTCGTCCATTGCGGCTAACTCATCTTTGTGCAAACGATGCACGTCACGAATATGGCCTAGCCAATTGTCAATGAGTCCAAGGCGATCTGTACCCATAGCGGCTTTTACGCCACCACAACCATAATGGCCAACTACCATAATATGCTTCACCTTAAGGACATCGACAGCATATTGAAGTACAGACAAACAGTTTAAGTCAGTATGAATCACCATATTAGCAATATTACGATGCACAAAAACTTCGCCTGGCATCAGGTCGATAATTTGATTTGAAGGCACTCTGCTGTCTGAACAACCAATCCATAAGTATTCGGGATTTTGTTGTTTGGCAAGTGATTCAAAAAAGTGCGGATCTTCTTCGAGAATACGACCAGCCCAGCGTTTGTTGTTATCAAAAAGCGGTTTTAGTAATTTCATTCTGCTCTTATTTTCAGTCAGTTAACTACATTTTTATGCCTGATAGCCTACCATCAATCGCCAGCTTGGCTGGTCTATTCAGTTGTATAGGTTTGGCGCTATAATTTGGATAAATCATAGTGCACAAACCTTAATCAATTGTTAAGCTTTTACAACTAAATCAACATGGCTATCGGCATCAGTTGCGAGTTATTCACTCGGGGTTAAAAACTGGCTCAAACGTTGGTTAATAAAATCAGCTTGCTCGAGTGTTGAAATATGGCCAGCATCAGGAATTTGAACAAACTCACTGCCACGAATAACATCCTGCATTAAATAGCTTTCTAGCACTGAGCGAATTTTGTCTTGAGCACCAGCCATAATCAAACAAGGTAGAGACAATGCTTCTGCTTCCTCTGTGGTGTCGCGACGGCCAAAAATCATATTACCTAATCGGCAAATAGTATCGATTTTTGGCTCGTTATCGATTGAATCAAGAGTGTTATTAAAGTGCTCGACTAACTCAGGCTTGGCTTGTTGTGCAAAGAAAAGCGGTACAATTGCTTGGCGGATTTTGGCTGAAACACATTGCTCTGTTTTGATAACGTTAAGCATAGCGTTAAATTTGTCTCTTGTTATTTCTGGCTCATAGCCAATGAAACTATTGAGCATGACTAACCGTTGCACACGTTCTGGGGCGGCTAATGCCATTTCTGCCCCCCACATTGCACCAACCGATGATCCTATGATTGAAAATGTGTCAATTCCAATTGCATCCATAAACGTTAGCATTTGAGATGAAATATCACGCAAGTTGCGGCAATTTTCAGGCATGGTTGACGATAAACCATGACCCCAAAGATCAGGCACAATACAACGATATTGTTGACTGAGCTCTATGATCTGCGGTGCCCACATTTGTGCATCCCACAGGTAGGCATGTCCAAACAACAGTACTGGGCCTTGTCCAATATCAATATAACTGAGCGTTTGATTATCAAAAGTAAATTGCTTTCTATGGCTTGCGAAATCTTGATTGTTCACGAGTATTCTCATCAATTGTGAAATAATTTGTTATTACAGTTTTAAGGTGATTATAACGGGATTGGCGCGATCCGATAAACATATTCTTGGGTTAATGATATCAGTTTTGGCAGTATCGATGCTTTATTTACCACCGCGGACTTATCTAATACTTCTCGTAGGCTTTCGACGTTAAAATTGTCAAGGTAGCCTTGTGCTACAGGGTAATAACTGAGGTGCCATGGTTCCGCTGTTACGCCGCTAAAACCGGTTTGAAAAGGCAAATAAAATCCAAAAAGCTGGGCATTAGTTGCTAGCCACTGACTAAGCGCAAAGCAAGGGCCATTTTGTTGGTACTCTGGTGAAATCAGCTGTAATTCTTGCTTTGATATTTGCTTAGCATCAAAAATATCGATGTCAGTACCCCAGTGGTGTCGAGAGGTACCAGGTAAGGCTGACCAGATTAAGATTAGATCAATTATTTCGGTTGCTGTTTTTGTGCTAATGTCGATCGGCTGAGAATGTTTGTCCAGAATCACCCGCTTGCCATTAGCTTTTGCATTCCAAATACTTTGCTGACGCTCAAAACTTCGGTAAGCAGAACAAATAGCGATGTCTATGCCGTCAACTTTGGCAGCTATGCGCATTTTTTCAAATGCCATCGCGGTTTGTTGCTCTAGTAAGTGCCCAGTGTAATCAACTAAATGGGAACTGCTTAAGCCGTAAAGGTGCGGGGAGACTATTGGCACAGCAAGTTTTCCAAAATTGCTTCATAACATAATGCGAGCTGTTCCAGATCGGATACTTTAACGCATTCGTTAATTTTATGAATGGTGGCATTAACCGGGCCTAATTCAATAACTTGAGCACCCGTTGGCGCAATAAAACGCCCATCTGAGGTGCCACCCGATGTTTGCGGGTCAGTTGTGATACCGGTGACTTTTTTAATTGCATTGCGGGTTGCATCAAGCAGCGGACCGTCGCCAGTTAGAAACGGTAAACCGTTATATATCCAGCTAATATCGTAGTCTAATCCGTGTGCATCTAAAATATTAAGCACGCGTTCAATCAAGACTTCTGCAGTTACTTCAGTTGAGTACCTGAAGTTAAACATGACCTCCAAGGCTCCAGGAATGACGTTCGATGCACCTGTGCCGCCATTAATGTTTGCAATTTGGAAGCTGGTCGGCGGGAAAAACTCATTACCGTTATCCCATTTCATACGAGCCAATTCATCCAGCGCGGGTGCAGCTTTGTGAATTGGGTTATCAGCAAGGTGAGGGTAGGCAACGTGACCTTGCACCCCTTTAACAGTAAGGTTTCCGGTAAGGCTGCCTCGTCGTCCGTTTTTAACGATATCGCCTAGTTTATGGGTTGATGAGGGTTCACCGACTAATGACCAAGTAATTTTTTCATTACGCGCCTCTAGCGTATCAATAACCCGAGTGGTGCCGTTAATAAATGGACCTTCTTCATCGCTAGTAATTAAAAATGCGATTGAACCTTGATGATCAGGGTGTTTTTTGACAAAACGTTCGGTAGCCACAACCATTGCCGCAAGTGAGCCTTTCATGTCTGCTGCGCCTCGACCGTGTAAGTAGTCGTCAATCACAACGGGTTCAAACGGCGGTGTATGCCAGCGAGATACATCGCCAGCGGGTACAACATCGGTATGGCCAGCAAAACAAAATACTGGGTGCTGACTGCCTTTTCTCGCCCACATATTGGTGGTGTCTTCAAACACCATATTTTCAATATTAAAACCGGCACTTTCTAGCCTAGCCGCCATTAACGGTTGGCAGCCTTCGTCTAACGGGGTAATGGATGCGCGAGAGATAAGATCTTTTGCGAGTGCAAGCACTGAAGAATCATTTTTTTGGGTCATAGGTTGAACCACGCTTTATATTCCGCTTCTTTAAAGCCTACTTTAATTTTCCCCTTACATACCAATACTGGCCTTTTGACTAATGTGGGGTAGAGCTCCATTAACGCAATCGCCTTTTTCTGGGTGATATCGGACTTTTCAGCTTCGGTTAAATTTCTAAAGCTGGTACTACGCTTATTAAATAAGGTTTCCCAACTAATCATTTCGCACCATTGCTCGATGGTAGCAGCGCTAAGCCCATCTTCACGAAAGTCGTGGAAATCGACATCAAGTTCATTTTGTTCTAGCCATTTACGTGCTTTACGGACAGTGTCGCAATTTTTAATGCCAAAAAGTGTCAAAACGGAGACTCCCTATTTATTTTTGTTGTTATGGCATTGTGGCATTGCTTGTAGAAAGGCTCAAGGGTGAAATGACCTGCTTTAGCCTTTTTGAATGTTAATCAATATTTTGGTTGCTATTTGGGCTGCGCATATATCGTTGGTGGTTGGGAAGTAAACAGCTTGATGTGGGAATAAAGCTGTTTACCTTAAGGGCGGGATATTTACATAGTGACAGTAAAAATGATGTCTTTGCCTGCTTCTATATGCCCCTGTTTTTTCTCTAAACCCTGTATGTCTTCCATATTTGCAATGAGAACGGGGGTTAATAAACTATCGGCATGTTCTTTAAGGTAAGCGATATCAAACTCAACAATGGGCTGGCCTACTTGTACCGTTTGTCCCTCTTGTGCAAGTCGTTTAAAGCCGTTGCCTCTTAACTCAACCGTGCCTATGCCAAAATGCACAAAAATTTCAACCCCTTGTGCAGATTCGATACTGAAGGCGTGGTTTGTTTCAAAGATTTTACCTATAGTGCCATCAATGGGGGCGAGTATTTGGTGCCCTGTAGGGGCAATCGCTAGGCCATCGCCGACAATTTTTTCTGAAAAAACAACATCTGGTACCTTTTCGATAGCCACTATTTTTCCTGAAACAGGTGCATATATATTAACTGCCCCTGCGATGTCTGTTTGTCCAGACACAAGACGTCTAATGCGGCTTAAAAATCCCATTCATTTGCCCCTTGGAATCAATATCGAATTCAAATTAAACTGCTTACATTATAAATCTATTATATAAGACCGGATATATATCGGTTTAATTCTTCAATTCTTGTTTTTTTAATCGATTGTGCTGCTATTTCAATACATTTTGAGTAATTAGTTGCTCTTATTACTGATTTAACTTCGAGTAGGGCTGATAAGTTAATACTTAATTCATCAACTCCCATGCCAATCAATAATGGCGCAACTACCGGATCACTGGCCAACTCCCCACATACTGATACCGTCACTTGCTGGCGTTTAGCACTGTCGATGCTCATTTTTATTAAGGTTAAGATCGCCGGTGATAGAGAAGGGTACTGCCGCGTTAGATCGGGGTTGGTTCTATCTGCAGCCATTGCATATTGAGTTAAGTCATTGGTGCCAATGCTGATAAAATCAAGTTTTGGTAACATAGATGCCAAGTTTATAACCGCAGCTGGTGTTTCAACAACAATACCATAACTGAGAGCTCCAAAACCTTTCTCTTCTTGGTTTAAGCTTCGTTTACATTGCTCTATTAACTCAAATACCATGTCGAGCTCTTCAACTTGGTTTAGCATCGGAAACATTAATCTTATCGGTCCGTGGTTGGCGGCCCGTAAAATGGCTCTTAATTGCACTGTTAATATTTCAGGGTGCGCGAGCGTGTAACGGATCCCCCTGAACCCGAGGGCGGGGTTAAGTTCATCGCCTGGGGTTAAACAGGGGATCTCTTTGTCTGCACCGAGGTCGAGCGTACGGATTGTTAATGGTCTACCTTGCATAAGGTGCAGTGCATCGCAGTAAAATTGATATTGCGCTTTTTCTTGTGGTAGCGTCGATGCGTTCATTAACATGAACTCAGTTCTGAATAATCCAACGCCTTCGGCGCCAATATCTGCCAAGTGGCTTATTTCATTCAGGCTACCAACATTTGCGAGTAATGAAACGCTGTGGCCGTCTAGTGTTTCTGTTGGGAGTTCTTTGAGCTGTAATAATTGTTGCTTCCGGCTTTGTTCTTGTTGGCTTAGTTGAGACAGTTTACTAATAGTATTGGCTGTTGGATTTAGGTGCAGCTCGCCTTCTATCGCATTTATGATGACTGAATCACCATTAGTAATTTGCTTACCCTCGTAATGACAACTTAGTAGGGTTGGCAATGCTGCGCTGCGAGCTAAAATCGCAGTATGGCTTGTGATCCCCCCAGTGCTGAGCACCAGGCCAGATATATGCTCTAACGGCAACAAGGCAAACTCAGCCGGAGTTAAGTCGTGTGCAAAAATCACGGTTGGCTGCTGCAGCTCTGTTAGTGCAACATGTTCGGTACCATTCACCTTAGCAATTAATCGACGGCCAAGACATTGCACATCTTCTGCACGGTTAGCTAAGTAAGGATCGTCCAGTTGCTCTAATTCAAATGCTTGATGCGAAAATACCCGTTCCAGTGCCATCTCAGCGTTAATTTGCAGTTGGCTAATGTCATTATGTATTGTATCGAGAAGCTCTTCATCATCAAGAAAAAGCAGATCTGCCTCAATCAATGCGTAATGTTGATTATCAACTTTTAGTTGGGTTAAACAATTTGTTAAGTAATTTTTATGCTGGATAAATGCGTGTGTAACTTTGGTTTGTTCAACTGTGATCGCTGCAGTGGGCAGGCGCTGATAGTTAATTTTTACAGGGTGGAGATTAAGATGTAATGCTTTACCGAATGCAATGCCTGATGATACCGCAATTCCTTTAATCGACATGACGGCGCCCCTTTAGCTGAGTGTAATGAGTAGTTCCGACACCTCTTCAACCGCTTGTTGCGCTTGCTCTCCTGTCGCGAACACTTTTACTTGTATGCCAAAGTATAACCCTAATGTTTGTAATTTAAACAAGCTTTTAGCACTGGCTTGTTTACCATTACATTCAACCATAATATCGCAGTCAAACGATTTTGCTTTTTTCACTAACAGCGCCGCAGGGCGAGTGTGGATCCCGTGTTTAGCCGTGATTGTGACTACCTTCTCATGCATATTATTCTCCCACTGCAGTCTCTGAAGCTTAATGAACGGAGTAATCTAATTAATATGAGCTTAATTTACCCTCAAAGATTGTCGGTTTTGCAGCTGACGACTTAATACAAAATGGCACTACTTGCCTATAGAGTTGATCACGTTGCCTGCTAATCTAACGTTATTTAACTGGGCTCTAATCGATACCGCGGTTAACTTGCTGCTCGGCTAAACATGTTATTTATTGCTTGCTCTGTGCTATCGGTATTAATGAGCTTATCTAACAGAACTTCGCATTTTGCTATCAATTAGGCAATCGTTTTTGAAAGCCTGAAAGCCTGAAAGCCAAGCCGTTGACTGATTATAATAGAAACAGTTATTTACCTTAGCATAGATTTAGAAAGGATAAAGGGCACCAAGAAAGGTGCCCAAGTAGGTTAACTGACTTTAAAATGCCCGAGCGTGGTTGCTGAATCTTTACTAATAGACTGCAGAGATTCAGCAGCATGTCGATTAATTTCAATCGATTTAACAGATGCCTCAGTCAGTGTTGTAATGCTGCTAATATTGCGATTCACTTCAGCTGTCACTAACGACTGTTCTTCAGTGGCGCTTGCCAGTTGGGTATTCATATCGCTGATATGTGCGATTAAATCTAAAATTTCTCCAAGCGAATGCCCAACACCTTTAGCTTGGTTTTGGACTTGTTCAGACTGATGTTGAGTTCGTTCGTTGCTTGATATTACTGAGCTAACACCGGTTTGGATCTCGCTGATGATTTTATGGATCTCATTGGTTGACTCTTGAGTGCGATTGGCTAAAGCCCGTACTTCGTCAGCAACAACAGCAAAACCACGTCCATGCGTCCCCGCTCGGGCGGCTTCAATGGCTGCATTAAGAGCTAGCAGGTTGGTTTGTTCTGCTATACCTCGGATCACATCTAAGATACTGCCAATTTGTTTTGATGATGCGCCAAGTTCTAAGGTGATTTGCTCAGAGGCTTTTAACTCTTCAACTAAAAGCTGGGTATTACCTAACGTATCATCCATTTTCTGCATGCTAAGTTGGGCTTGTTGTTTCACGCTGCTTGCCGCGTCTGCAGCTTGGTTAGTGTTGGTGGCCATCTCTTGTGTGGTAGATAGCATTTGGTTTATAGCGGTAGCGACATTGCTGGTTTCTTGGTGCAGATGTCCAACACCTTGATTTGATTGCTCGACTAAGTCGAGCAATAGCACCGCGTCATTGTCTAGATCTTTGCCTAAAGGCTGTAGTCGTGACACTGTGTCTGCAATTTTTTTCACAAACACGTTAAATGCTAATGCAAGCTCAGCCACCTCGTCTTTACCTTTAGTTGGTAGCCTTTTCGTTAAATCGCCTTCACCGTTGGCAATATTATGCAATGCAGCAATTGCTTCTTTAAGTGGGCTAGTGATTGAAAGGTTGAGTACCACAAAAAATACAAAAATTGGAATTGAGATCATCAACATTATGATTAGATAATCAACAGCAACCGCCTTCATTACTTTGGTAATATCGCTTTTATAACTGCCAGTGATAATAGTCCAACCCCAAGCAGGATAAGTTCTTGCTTCAAGTAATTTAGTTTCAACCAGTTGGCTTTGAGGGTTTAAAAAATTAGCTTGGCCTTGCGCCATTCCCTTACTGTTAGCTGCTGTGACGATTTCTGAAAGTGTTGTTGGTCCGCCTAGTTGGCTGATCCTGTCAATGCTGTGACCTATTGCTTGTTCATTTTCGCCATGCGCTAATATGGTTTTATTTTTATCTAATAAAATAAAGTAGCCGTCGTCACCAAAATGAATTTGATTAATAAGCTTAGCAGCGTTGGACTTTGCCTGTTGCTGCGACACTTTTCCCAATGTGCTTTGTTTTCTATATGCGTCGATGACGCTAACAACGGTATGCAACTGCGCATCATTTTGTTGCCACTTTTGCTCGATAAGATTGTGGTATTGTTCGTTAACTGAAAAGCTAGCAAAGACAACTGTACCAATAGCGGCCAGAAATAACATTAAAATGAGGCGTTGAAGAATCGTTAGTTGTCTTAATAGCGCGGTCATAATTGCTAAGCTCTACTTTTAATAAGTGGAATTGGAATTTGCAAAATGTACCGTTTCTACCAATAAAATAGTACCAATAGCAGCGGCTATATTCGAAAAACGTTAACTGCCTCTACTAAATACTGCCATTGACTTTATGTTATGTGTGTTAAGTCTAGTTACAGAGGCAGGTTCAGGCGAGGGTAGCTCAACATTGATTTGTGTTGCTTGATTAAAATGTAATGGTATGAGCATGAGTGATAAGTTGGTTAAATTGTTGTGTTCTGTATGTTTTTCGCTTTGAAATGTAAATGTTTTACGGCAATATACAACGATGATAACAATAAGGTTTTTATTATGCCACTTAACCAAAATACTGTAACAACTGACGATATATTGCGCAAACTGTGCCTATCTGTTTCACATGTGTTGTCCCATACGACCAATAGCCAGATCACGCATGCTGGCATGGTGCAATCTATTACACGTACATGTTTAAAGCCCGATCTTGGTTGTTTTTCTATATTTGATGGTGGGTTCTCTGGTTTAGTGGTTATTAACTTTTCGGCGCCTGCTGCAGTTGAAATTTATCGCGAATATATGTTGAATATGGGGATGCCAGAATCAGAATTAGCGTTTTCTCATACTTCAGATGAAGTTGGTGACGTGATTGGCGAACTAATGAACCAGATGCTCGGTAACTTTATCAATAAGGTGAATAACGAATTACAGACTGTTATCAGCCAAAGTCAGCCAAAAATGTTAACTATCAATAAAGAGCTAACAATATCGATTGATACCAATTTAGACGACGCAGTTGCAAGGCGGGTAGCATTTAAAACACAAAATCACCATGTGTTTTATCTGGAGTTTGCGATGGATAAAACCGAGTTTAATCAATTGACAGATTTTGATATTGACTCTGATGTTGACCCAGACCAATTAATAGCTGAGCATGGACAAAATTCGATAGCCAAAAAACAACCAAAACAAGATGATACACAAATAGAGCCCAGTGCCGATGACTTGTTTGATGAGCTAGGAATTTAAGCTAAGGGCTTAAATCGACGGTGATAACTGGTAACCAATTTAATAACGCTAGTGGTTTTTCAGGCTATTGGCGATATATATTTGTCTTTATAGGTTGTTATATATACCAGTTTGTTATTTGTACCAGTTTGATTGTTAGTATTACTCATTATTTGAGGTGTAAGCACAGTGTTTATTCTCAAATAATGTCTTTAACCAGCCAGCGTTGTTGTACTAACAGTTGCTCACCATCATAAATACTACCGACAAACTCGTCATGAGAATGTACTTCACCGACACCACTTGGAGTACCTGACATCACGACATCATGCGTTTCCAGCGTCATAAATGAGCTTATATCTGCAATTAAAGCTGCTGGTAAGTTTATCATGCAATGGCAACCAGATGATTGAGCTAACGTGCCATTAATATGTAATTGCATGCTGATCTGGGACACGTCTTCAATGGAAACAAATTGGCTAAAAACAGCGGAGCGATCAAATGTTTTGGCACGCTCCCAAGGTAGTCCTTTTTGTTTTAACTGAGATTGAATCGCTCTTTTCGTGAGGTCTAAGCCAAAACCCACCCCAGCAATTTTTTTTCCAACGATGATAAATGATATTTCGCCTTCATAGTGAATGCTATCTGTTGGATGAGTATATATATCACTAGAAATTGCCGAGTTAGATTTCATAAAAATAACAGGAGACTGCGGGATTTCATTACCTAATTCAATAATGTGGTCAACGTAGTTTCGGCCTACACAAACGATTTTTGACGGACACACTTGTTTACCGTTGAAACTGACATAATTGGACATCGAAAACCTCTATTCTTAATTGGATTCAGTGTTGTTAAAGCCAGCTAAGCTGACAGCATTACAGAAAGTAACCTTTGATAGATTAATCATTTGGTTTTAGTTCGCACTGTACAAATTACTCTTTTCTGGCGTGACATAGGCTGACAATTTGTTTCTTTTCAGTTTCTGATGTATTCAACCAGCCAGTAATTTCAGACATGAGTCGAAAGCAACCTCTGCACTGATTATTATCATCGAGCTGACAATGGCCTATACATGGACTTTTAACTTTTAGATTGTCTAAGTTATTGATACTGTTGCTCCAATGTGAATTTTCTTGCTACAAAACCCTTTGGTTGACCTAGTCGTGATTGATTTAGAAATAGTCCATTGTTGGAATATCGCTGGTTGCGTTAATACACTGATGAATAAAGTGAGCTAAACCTGAGTCACCGTTCCAAAGTGACAGGTTATATTGACCTGATAATTGAGATTGTTGCGCCTGATAGATCGCCAGTGATGCAAACATGCGAGCTCGCATTAGCCATTTTTCATCGCCTGTCGCCTTAAATAGTTTTAGAAAACAATAACCCGTTCCAGCAATACCGTGGCATAAGTTGACGCCTTTTTTGGGCGGACCAGCTTGCCATGCCAGCTCTGCTCCGCCAATCATGAGTTGATCAAACTCGTTATCGATACCGAATAAATCAATGACACAGCAAATGATACCAGGAGCGCCATGGCAAAACTGTACTAGCAATTCATCTCTACCAAAACGATTTCCATCAATGCTTTGAGGCCAATTAGCTCTGCTGCCATCATGTATAACCGTTTGTTTAATGGTGTTAATTATGATGCTTTTCCAGTTGTTAGCTGATTTATCATCAACAATAGCTAACGATTTTATAATGCTAAAAGCGTTGCCAGCAAAGCCATGTACAGCGCCTAAATGGCAGATTTTTTGTGAATATAAGTTCTGTTGCCACACTTTAACCCCAAGACTGGTAGAGTCAATAAGCTGTGTTTCGAGGCTGCTGATAATGTCTTTTATTAGAGGAATATATGAAGCTGTTGTTGCTTTATTAAAGGCTGCAAAAGCTAACGCTCCTGGTGAGCCCCACATATATTCACATACAGTGTTATTGGTAAGCTCAGATATGGAAGTTATTATGCTTTGAGTTAACTTGGCTGTGCTTTTATCTGCGTTTTGCGCTACAAGCAGGCCAAGTTTTCCAATTAATAAACCCTGTTGGTACTGGGCTGATGTGAATTCTTGTGTCAGTGCTTGAGTATGTTGAGGCAATGCCATATCCAAAAAACCGTTATATTGAGAGTTTTCTGTACCGTAACCAAATTTTGCTAAGTAGGTTTGTGACCAGCACGTGCCGGCATCACCACCATACAATGAATATTTCAGTGCGCCAGTAGCCGTAGACCAACCATTAATAGGGTTAAAACGCTGCTCTATAGTTTGAAATAGCTGTTCTATAAATATATAAGCAGTAGTGGTGTTCCATTCTGGAAAGCCAAGGTCACAATGTCTTTCTCTACTAAACAACAACTTAATACTCCACTGCATTATTAAAAAAGGGCTGATTGGAGAATATCACAATGTTTACGTGCAAAATAAGTCTAAGCAATACTCAAGTGAAAGCTGTGGTGACCTAGATAAGAAACCTGCTAGACGAACATCCATTTTTAACAAATTAACCTAATCCAAAATCAATCCTTTAGTTTAGCTGGCTGTGATAATTATCAAGCAAAAGTTTTACATAGCAAATACATACATCACGATAAATAGGGTGAATCGCACTACTAATAAAAGAATAAAACCCAGATGACATAATTTAACTATACTCTGTTTTAGGAATATTATAGCTAGCTAATTAACTTTGTAGGAAACAACTTAATTGCTCGCAAAATATATTTAAGCAATACATTTAATGGCCGTAAATATCATTTTTGACTTTGTAACACTAAATGATGATAAATGGATTTAGAGGTGAAATGGATATTCTACTTGTAGATGATGATATGGTCGATAGGGCTGCTATTGTACGTACTTTGAAAAAAAGTGACTTGAGCGTACGTATTACAGAAGCAATTACCGTTGAACAAGGCTTACAGCTCTACTCTGAAAATACATTTGATGTTGTATTGCTTGACTATAATTTGCCATTGCGTGATGGCATTGAAATGATGGTTGAGATCAGAAATGAATCAAAAAATTCGAGTATTGCAATTGTCATGATGAGCGGTTCTGAAGATGAAGCCTTAGCATTAGAATGTATTAAAGCCGGAGCACAAGATTTTTTAGTTAAATCAGAAATATCTGAAAAAAAATTGCGTAGGGCGATTCTTCACTCAACTACACGAAATGATTTAGAAAAAAAGCTTTATGAAACTTACCAAAAAGTAAAATCTTTAGCAGAAACAGACTCTTTAACGGGTTTACCAAACCGATATTTTTTTGATGAATCATTAAAGCTGGCCATTGCTAATAACCGGCGGCATGAACATACGCTGGCATTGTTATTACTTGATATTGATAATTTTAAGTTGATAAATGATAACTTTGGGCATGATGTAGGGGATGTTTTTCTCAAAAAAACAGTGAGTAAAATTAAAGCGTGTCTTCGGGGCAACGAATTGTTTTCAAGATTAGGCGGCGATGAATTTGCTATTACCTTATGTAATTTAGAAAGCAGTGAGCAGGCTCATATGATTGCGCAGCGTATTATTGCCGCAATGCAAGTTCCCCTAGAGCTTGCTTCTACCACGATTAACTCCACGGTTAGCATCGGGATAGCACTTCACCCTGTAAATGGTGGTACGAGTGAAGAATTATTTAAGTATGCCGATATTGCTATGTATCGTGCAAAAAAGCAGGGCAGAAATCAGGTTTGCTTTTTTGAAGATGAGATGCAGCAAAAGTTTCATCAACGCCTGAAGGTTGAGATAGATCTAAGAACAGCCATAGAGAAAAATCAGTTTCATCTTCACTACCAGCCGGTTATAGATCCAGCAAACGAACATGTAACTGGATTTGAAGCTTTGCTTCGTTGGAATATTGATGGTCGTTTAAGGTCTCCGTGTGACTTTATTGAAATCGCTGAAGAAACCCATCAAATATCAATGATTGGTTTATGGGTTATTGAAGAAGCCATTTCAACTTTGTCAAAGTGGAATCGTAAAAGAGCTATGCCTTTCACAATGTCGATTAACGTGTCTGCCATACAGTTAGGTGACCTTACCATAGTAAAGTCATTTAAAAACTTATTGGAAAAATATCAAGTCCCGGCTGAGTTAATCGAGATTGAGTTAACTGAAACCGCTTTGTTTAAAGATACGTTGACCACTCGGCAAGTTATAGAGGGGATCACAGGATTAGGATGTCGATTGTCATTAGATGATTTTGGCACCGGTTTCTCCTCAATTGCTCACTTAAGAAATTATCCTATTTCGATTGTGAAAATAGATAAGAGTTTAATGCCAAAAAATAGATGCGACTTAAAGCGAGCAGCGTTAATAGAGGGGCTTGTTTCAATGGCCGGAATATTAGGTATAGACATAGTTGCAGAAGGTATTGAAACCCAGGCTCATGCAGATTTATGCAAGGACCTACAAATTCAGTCTGTACAAGGATTTTATTATTCACACCCTGTTGCACAACTCGATATTGAAAAAAGTCATTTTCTACAATAATAATTAAAGTTAACTTTAGGGTAGTTTCATGGTTTTTAATAACAACAGATCTAATCGTTATTTACACTGGCTAGTCCTTATGTCATCCGTGCTACTAACTTTTGTTGCGTGGAAGGTGTCCGATAATCAAATTGAAGATAAAAGAGTCGAGCTGTTTAAAATACAAGTTGAGCAATTACTTGACCATGTAACCGAACGCATGACTCATTATGAAGTTGCATTAAAAACAGGTGCAGCAGCTGTTCAATTTTTAGCAAACGACACCCAAATCGATGATTGGAGCCGCTTTGCTGAGTCGCTACACTTACCTGATATTTACCCGGGTATTAATGGTATTGGAGTTATTTACAAGGTTGAAACACCTGAGTTGGATGAATTTTTAGCGATGCAACGTAATATTCGCCCTGATTTTAAGCTCCACCCTGAGCATGGCAACTCTGAATACTGGCCAATAACATATATTTATCCTGTAAAAGACAATCAACAAGCAGTTGGACTTGATATTGCGTTTGAGCATAATCGATTAAGTGCGGCACATAAGGCTCGCAACACGGGTAATACTCAAATAACGGCACCGATAGTGCTTGTACAAGATGCTAAAAAAAAGCCAGGTTTTTTACAGTACATTGCTTTTTATGACAGTACCGATATTGATACGCTTGAACAGCGTCAACAGCATTTTGTTGGTTTGGTTTATGCGCCATTCATTATGCACAAATTAATTGAAGGCACTTTGGAGCAAAGCAATCGGCAGCTTATTTTTAGTATATTTGATGGCGAAAACAGCCTCTATAATGAGTTAAAACAAGGTAACGATGACTATGATCCAGACCCTCTGTTGAGCAAAACGTTAACTGTAGATATGTATGGCAGACCTTGGACATTTAATATTCAAACAGCTAAATCATTTCGAGAGTTTACTCGATCTAAACAGCCATTATTGATCTTATCTGGTGGGATAGTCATTAACCTAATGTTACTTGTTATTTTAATTATGGTTTCAAATTTAGAGCAAAGAGCAATAACTTTAGCTAATAAAGAAGAATATTATCGTCATATTATTGAGACCGCTCCATGTGGAATGATTATTACAAACTTAATAGGAATAATTGAGCACATTAACCCACAGGTACAGTCACTTTTCGGCTATCGCAATGATCAATTAATCGGTAAGCATATAGAAGTAATCGTCCCTGATAAGTTTAACGAACAACTGATAAATAATGATCACTTTCAAATAGCGCCTTCAAACCCAAAACTCGTGAAGGCCTTTTTTGGTGTTAATTCTGATGGAACACGATTTCCAATAGAGGTTGGAGAGTCAAAATTTGAAGATGATGGGGTTGTTAAAACTATCACAACGATTATTGATATGACTGAGTACGCTAGCATTACCGCGGAACTAAAACGCAGCAACAAAGAACTCGATGACTTTGCATATGTAGCGTCACATGACTTAAAGGCACCATTAAGGGGCATTATGCAATTGTCTTCATGGATAAAAGAAGATGTGGCAGATTATGCTAATGATATGACCAACAAAAACTTAGTCATGCTAATGAACCGGACAATGCGTTTAGAGAAGTTGCTTGAAGATTTACTCTCTTATTCACGTATTGGTAAAAATATGGGGATGATTGAATCGATTAACATTGAGGCTTTTGTAATTAATATATTTGAACTACAAACTCCACCCAGTGATGTATCGATTTTTGTTAATAGTAAAGTTAAACACGTTATGGCATTTATTGCTCCGTTAGAAACGATACTTAGAAATTTAATTGGGAATGCTATTAAACACAAACAAGACAAAAAACTACTCATAACCGTTAGTGTGACAGAAGTGAATCAATTTTATCAGTTTGCTGTGAAAGATAATGGCCCTGGTATTAAGCAGCAACATCACCAGCATATTTTTGAGTTATTCAAAACGCTGCGCCCACGTGATGAGGTTGAGGGCAGTGGAATGGGACTATCAATAATTAAAAAGCTTCTTGATTACCAAGGTGGCGCGATACAAGTTGAATCTGATGGGGTGAGTGGAACTCGATTTGTTTTTACTTTACCAATGTATATACAAAACGAGAGTAAATGATGACAGATATGAATTACAAGCACGCCACTATCTTGCTGGTGGAGGATGACGATGTTGACGCGATGAGTATCGAGCGTGCTTTTAGGAAGTTAAAAATAATCAACCCAATCATTCGAGCCAAAGATGGCATTATGGGCTTAGAGTTATTAGAAAATGGCACTGTTTATCGTCCATTTTTGATTTTGCTGGATCTAAATATGCCCAGAATGGGGGGCTTAGAGATGCTAGATGAGCTTAGGAATAATCCAAATTTAAAAAATAGTGTGGTATTTGTACTCACAACGAGTAAAGATGATGAAGATAAATTTGCAGCTTACAATCAAAACATAGCGGGTTATATTTTAAAAGAAAACCTCCAAAATGGTTTTGAAGAATTGGTTACTTTACTCGACCATTATTGGAGAATTGTTGAGCTGCCTAATAAATAGTCCACTAGCAAAAAGTAATTACATTTATATGGTTAACAGCGCTTCAATTAAGCAGGCGAAGGTGTTATTAACCTGCTTAATTAGACATTTATCGTGCGTGTACTATTTAGCGTAGCGCGATAAATACTGCATCACATTAGCTTTACTTTGCTTGGTGATTTTTTGCATTAACTTAAATTCAGGGTTAACAATATCATGCTGAAGCTTAAGATCATTAAGCATTACCAACCATAAATCTGCGGTCATTTCTGAATCTGCTAGCGCTCTGTGAAATACACCGTCGTGTTTAATCTGTTTGTAATTGATTAAGCTGCCTAGCTTATGGTTTGGGGCATCTTGGTAAAGCCTGCGAGCGATTAGCATTGAACAGGCAAACTGACCAGTGTATTGACGGTCAATGAGCTTAAGTTCAGCATCTAAAAAACGCTGATCGAAAGAAGCGTTATGGGCCACCATATTATAATCACCAATGAAGTCAGCAAATCTTTCCATTACCTCTTCACACGGGGCCGCAGAGCTAAGCATTTGATTGGTGATCCCTGTGTAACTTTCAATAAAACCACTGACACGAAAACCTGGGTTCATTAGTTCTTGAAATCGTTCAACAACAATTCCATCTTTCAGCATTACGGCACCAATCTCAATAGCTCTATCGCCTTGATTTGGTGATAAGCCCGTGGTTTCGAAATCCAATACAATGACAGTATTTGCGTTGTTATTCGAAAGGGGAGGCGTTCGTTGAGCATGTGATGTAGTTGTAAAGTGTGTCACGGTGATATGAGTCTTGTGAAATTTGCGACTATTGTAGTTGGAGCGCTAATTGAGTCAATTCAAATTTGGTAATTGTTTTCTTTGCTGATAATAAGCTGCGTTATTGTGCTGGCAAAGTGTCATTTTATGATCAAGGCCAATTTACGGATTGCTAATATTTGCTAGACTCCGCGCAAATTTCAGTGAGTAATAAATATGCAACTAGATTTAAATGGTATTACGTCAAAGCAGTTTCTTGAAGAGTATTGGCAAAAGAAACCTCTGGTGATCCGTCAAGGCTTTAAAGATTTCCAAGATCTATTGTCGCCAGAAGAGATGGCAGGTCTAGCCTGTGATGAAATGGTTGAGTCTCGCCGCGTTTATAAAGCTAACGACGAGTGGCAAGCTGAGTTTGGCCCATTTGAATCTTATGAAGCCTTAGGTGATAAAGATTGGACTTTAATCGTCCAGGCCCTAAACAATTGGGTGCCAGAAGCAGAAAACTTAATCCAGTGTTTTGATTTTATTCCTCGCTGGCGTTTAGATGACGTCATGGTTAGTTTTGCTATGCCCGGTGGGGGAGTAGGTCCCCATATTGACCTTTATGATGTGTTCATTTGCCAAGGCTCTGGACGTCGTCGTTGGAGAGTGGGAGATTTAGGTCCACACAAAGAGTTTGCGGCGCACCCTGCGTTGCTGCACACCGAAGCATTTGAACCCATCATAGATGTTGAATTACTGCCAGGTGACATCCTGTATTTACCACCAGGGTACCCACATGACGGTGTAACCTTAGAACCTTCAATGAGTTTTTCAGTTGGTTACAGAACTGCATCAGCAAAAGATATGGTAAGTGCTCTGGCTGACCACATTATCGATAATGATATCTGTAACGAACAGATAGCTGATCCTGACCGCGCACTTTGCGAACATTCTGGCGTGGTCAATAACAGCGATTTAGCACGGATTAAACAGCAATTACTTGCCACATTAGATGACAAATTAGTGAGCGAGTTTAGCGGTCGTTACTTAACACAATCAAAGTGTGAACTCGACTTGCCTGATATACCATTAGGTTTAAGTGAACTCGATGTCACTGAAATCATTAAACAACAACCATTGGTTAAGCTTGGCGGGTTACGTTGTTTGTATTTTGAAACAACGGTCGATGATGGTGTGTTTTACATTAATGGTGATCAGCAGCAACTTGGACAAGATAAAGCAGCGTTAATTGCTTTATTATGTAATACACAACAACTTAACGAAGATGACTTATCGCCTTGGTTAGCAGACGGTCAAATGCTAACTCAATTAACGCAATGGGTTAACGCAGGTTACTGGTACTTTGACGATATTGATTAAGTGAAATAATTGGTCATTGTGATTGATGTTTATTGCCTAATAGTATTGCTATTAGGCTTTATCATTTTGGCATAGTTATACTCGTAGCAAATAGCGTTAACATTAATTGAATGTATATTGCCATTCCGCATCGGTGATATTGTAGTGTTTACCGCCGTTCTCTTGTATAAGCTAATGACTGTTATGTTGGCTTGAATGCCACAGAGTAGCTCATGCCCAAAACGCGCGCTTTGTTGCATACCAAATGCTTTAACTTCATTTTTGGTTTCACCGCTAACTAAAAATTTCTATTTCTTGTCAGAGTAAAGCCATACTCAAGCGGTCAAATAAGAATACAAAATTACCTATTGATGTGACATACAAAATCAAGGCTTACAAAACCCGCGGTTAGCACCAGCATTACACTGTTAGTACACGCTTTAACCGAGTTAATTTATCCGATTAATCAAGCATGTTATGCTGCCAAGTTATGACTTAACTCGCAATGACAACTTCAATCTGTCACTGTTACTCAATAGGCCGTTAATTGTTATCAAGAACCATCATCGAGCAATCGATCACGCAAGCACTTGCAAGCGCCCACCAATCTGCTGTTGATGCAGCAAAACGAGCACATGACACGGCGACAGGAACCGACAGTGTGGCAGAAAATAAATATGATACCTTTGGACTCGAAGCATCATATCTGGCTCACGGGCAATCTGTGCGAGTAGCTGAGTGCAAAGCTGACATACATAATTATCAGCAAATGTTTGCTTTATATAACCAAAGGGCTGCATTATCTAGCCAAAAAACCAGTGCGGCTAACGGCACTAAACACATAGGCTTAGGCGATTTCATTGAGCTGATTGATGACCAAGACAAGGTCACTCGACTGTTTATAGGCCCCAGCGCTGGCGGACTAAAAGTAGCGATAGAGCAGGGCTCTTTTATGCTCATTACTCCACAATCTCCTCTGGGGCAACAAATATTTAATTGCGAGCTTGATGCTGAAATTGTATTAACCATCGCTGGTGTGGTGCATCGATATGAGATCAGTGCAATTGGTTAACGTGACTTTTGGGGTTAAATTGGCCATTTATTTGAAGACTAACCTCTGCTAGCTTTTCCTATTTTAGCCATACTTATCGTGATGTGAACTAGAGCGTTTTAAGATTAACTCTAAGAAGATTTTGTCCAAAAGTGGGTTAGGGAACTAACTCATTAATGCCCAAAAGTGAGTAAAACACCGATTTTGGCGCAAATAAAGATGCCAAAAACAGTGCTGCTAGGCATCGATAATTTTTTAACATTTCACAAAACCTTTAAAATTCAGCACTATGACAAATGTCAAAAAGTGATACACGGACCCATTGAACACCCCAGGCTCTCTTTCTCCGCACTCAACAAGGCAATTTATGCCGCCTGAATTTAGAAATTATCTATTTGCAACAATACCTTAGTAGTGATAAGTTGTTTAAAAGTTAACGAGTTGCTTGGAACGTTATCGAGCGACTAATGAATAAGCTGTTAGGTTACTTTCAATAGGTTCTGTATGAAAATCGACTTTAAACAAAACTTCGAAGAAAAAATTAAATTAATTTTAATTGATTCAAACTCTATGTTAGAGGATAAGTTCGATCTCATGCTAAAAAAACATGCTGCTCATGGTTTGCTTCGTTCTGGAAATACAATAAAAGAAACCATGGATATTATTGCTGAATTAACTGCAAAAATATATTCAGAAATCCTTTCTTACATTGATGTATTAAACCTTAAATATTACTCATCATTAGAAGAAGATGTTTCGAAATTAGCACATGAGGCACAGAAACAATTCAAAATTGAAACAACAGCCAAACTAAAAAAGAGTGCTGAGTTGGCTGGTAAACCACAACTATTTGAAAGGATGCTTCCTGATGTAGAAGCTGAAATGGCAAATAGTTTGGCCATATTTCAAAATAACCTCAATACCAAAACATTAGATTTAAAACTAAATACCACCAAATCTCCAGCGGAAAAAACTCTTTGGACTGTAGAGTTTATCTTTCTTGCTATATCCTTATTTGTGGCTGGGATGTGGTTCAATGACCCAAGTGGTAATTACGAGCCATTTATAGTTGGTTTAACCTCGGCTATGCTTTTAATTCCTTTAATAATCAGGCGTATAGGTAAGCAGTAACCTAACAAGAAAATTAAGCGGGACTGTTAACAGTTGGCTAGGTTTCGCTCCGCTTCACATTTTAGCCAACTATTAATCAGCCCCTTATTTGGGCGTTATACGTTTTTCAGAAATTGAGGTGATATGGAAATCAAAGTTGATATTTATTCAAACAAAATGGTCCTAAGTTCCGAAGGTCGTAGTATGACCTTTCGTTCAAAAGAACCATTTACTACAACAAGACTATTAATTGGCAAGTTTTATGTTGCTGAAGAATGTTTAAAGAATGCGGTTAAGGAATTTGGAGCTATTGGATTTTTTAAACGCGCACCAAAAATAATTCTCCAACCGCATGAGTACCTCGAAGGTGGTTTATCTGAAGTTGAAGACCGCATTCTTAGAGAAATAGCATTGGGTGCAGGCGCAAGAGAAGCGCATGTTGTGGTGAAATAAACGTATAACAAGTTTATTAAACATCATTACGGCCAAAAGACGGCCTCCACTGGACGCGCAAAAAGCGCGCGCCGTTTATAAAAAGCGTTATGAGTCTTAAGTCCGAAATATGAATGAACATCGAGATAATAGCGATAGACTGACAATCGACTTTCATAGTATCGAAGCTGGCTCTTACAAAAAGATTACGTCGGAAATTGTCTCTCACTTTAGCCTTGAGGTTGCGGGCGCTAAAACTAGCGGCCTTGACGAAGTATTCCAGGATTTCAAAAGAGGCAACGAAGTTATTGGTTTAAGTAAAATATATAGACACCCATCATTAAATGGCACAATTCTCCCCTCCGACTAAGCTTGCTTGATAAGTTTTAGTTGGAGGTTGAAATGCCACGCCCAAGAAGAACGCTAGTGAGTCTTGAAGACACACCTTATTACCATTGCTGCAGTCGAGTGGTTCGTCGTGCATTTTTGTGTGGTGATGACGAATACACTGGCAAGAATTATGACCATCGACGAGGCTGGGTTGAAACCCAAATACTTAAACTTACTGAGGTGTTTGCAATAGATGTTGCCGCTTATGCAGTGATGAGTAACCACCTGCATGTAGTGCTGTTTATCGACATAGATAAAGAAATACATAGACACCCATCATTAAATGGCATGAATTAAACCCTCCGACTAAGCTTGCTTGATAAGTTTTAGTTGGAGGTTGAAATGCCACGCCCAAGAAGAACCCTAGTGAGTCTTGAAGACACACCTTATTACCATTGCTGCAGTCGAGTCGTTCGGCGCGCATTTTTGTGTGGTGACGACGAATACACTGGCAAGAATTATGACCATCGCCGAGGTTGGGTTGAAACCCAAATACTTAAACTTACTGAGGTGTTTGCGATAGATGTTGCCGCTTATTCGGTGATGAGCAACCATCTGCATGTAGTGCTGTTTATCGACATAGATAAAGCAAATCAATGGTCTGACAGAGACGTTGTTATGCAATGGCATCAGTGTTTTAACGGTACTGCTCTGACGCAAAAATTTGCCAAAGGTGAAGTAATTGACGAGCACTTAGTCGCGCAGTTGAAGCATCAAATAGCGATTTACCGCTCACGCCTTAGTGATATTTCATGGTTTATGCGTTGCCTAAATGAGCCTATTGCACGGCAAGCCAATATTGAGGACAACTGCACCGGACACTTTTGGGAAGGGCGATTCAAATCCCAAGCCTTACTCGATGAAGCTGCCGTTCTGGCTTGTATGACTTACGTCGAACTTAACCCAATTAGAGCTAAAATGGCTGATACGCCAGAGCAATCAGATTACACCAGCCTCAAGTTAAGAGTTACCGCCGCCCTTAAAGGTGAACAACCAAAAACGCTGTTACCTTTTATAGGTCACGAGCGCGAACACCAACCAAAGGGTATTGCGTTTATGCTTAGCGATTACCTTGAATTGGTTGATGAAACAGGCAGAATCATTCGTGATGATAAGCGCGGCGCAATATCTGCCAATGCCGAAAGCATCCTTAACCGATTGAATATCCCAACAGCAAACTGGGTCAAAATCGTTGCTGAATTTGGTCAGCTATTTCATGGGCCTGTAGGCACATTGCAAGAGCTCAGTCGCTACTCTGAACACCTTGAAAAACGCCGACGGCATTTTGCAAAAAGCTGTCAGCACTTGCCACTAGAGTAAACTCTACTCGTCATTCAAGCCTCACATCCTTACATCCTTACATCCTCAGTCAAAGTACCGAGTTAACAGCACGCGCCTAAAATTCGCCATTTTCGCCTGATAAAGCGCTGCTTTAGCTAAAAATCTACTATCAACATGCCAAACATTGTTTTGTATCAAACGAAAGGTCACTCATGCATTGTAGTGTGTTATAGAGGTCGTTATGTTATTGATGAACAATGGCTGGCTTAGTCTTTTACTACAGAGGGTTGAAAGTTGTAGGCGTAGAAATTAGTCGGTACCCAGATTACGAGACTACTATGAAGGAGTTTGTTTTGATTCTTGGAATTAATACTCAAAGTGAACTTGGTCAAATCCAATTTAACCCGTACGAAATTAAGTTAAATAAAAATATTGCCCGAAATAATAGGCTATATCAGCCTGTCTCGGTATTTAAGACTAAAAGTAATGTTACTTGCACCTCAGATTTTGATGGTGTTAATTGGGGAGGGAGGAGCATAGCCGTTGAAAGTGACGAACCCATACTTCTTGAAAATAGAGGGGATGGTAAAAATTTCAACTGCTTTAACATAGTTTTTAATACAGACATGTCAAACTTATCGAAACCATCATTTTTATTCAATGACGCATTTAATTCTATTGAACTGCCAGTAATATTCTTAAGTAAAAAGAAGATTAGATGGATGAGAGGAAATTAGTGCAATTCAACACTGGTTTATGATGCCGATATAGGCCGTTTCTTGCAGGTAGATCCGTTTATACAGCAGGTTCTGTATCCTAAGAAAAACTTAGACACCCTCCATTAAATGGCACGAATTACCCCCTCCGACTAAGCTTGCTTGATAAGTTTTAGTTGGAGGTTGAAATGCCACGCCCTAGAAGAACTCTAGTGAGTCTTGCAAGTTGAACGCGGCTTAGAAAGAGTAGGGTTTCGCCGTGAAGCGCATTTTGTGGATAATATATTTTTTAAAGGAAAATGGGGAAGTGAATATCAGTATGCGATACTGAACTCAGATACTGTAAGCACAATTAATTGTTGAAACTAGCACCGATAGATACCGCAAAGTATACGTAACCCATTATCACTATTAGTCGATATTATTTCGAGGAAGCATAGCAATTGTGTATTCGTCTATTGCGGCTAATAAGTTAGTCCTGTTCGGAGCTGCTACACAATGCTTTACCTGCGTGGTAACAACTTGGCTGCCTTGGGCAAACGGCGCCGCGAGAACAAATCAGCCTAGCATCATTTTGTATACCGCGTTCAATCCAATTAATATTGAGAATTTTAGCAACGCTCATGAGGTTTTGTTTGATATGTTTAGGCATTTCAACGGAGCCACTGTTTTGCGCGCAGCTTTGCTTTAAATCTGCGGCAATTGATGCGGCATTTCCGCCTTGTGCGTCAATGGCTGGGTTGAGGTCAATACCTGCACACAATACATGATTGTTTCCTGCCATGTCCTCCACTTTTATTGACTCGCAACAGTAAATACGAGGTTCTTCAGCGACATCTAAAATAGATATTTGCGCCGAGGTGCCAACGGTTGGTTCGTCAATCATTCTAAATACTGCCCAATGTTGACAGGGATCTTCAACCACTCGCATATTGCCCCAAGGTAGCGGAATACCATTACCACGATATACCGCCTTTAACTTACCTGGTGCATAGGCATCGAAGTAATGCCAATGTGGATATGGCGATACTACCGTCATACGCCGCATAGCAACAGACGCTGATATACCAACCGCTTTATTGACGTTAATTTCATAGCCATGCCGGTCAAGTAGTTGTCTAAATGGCACTTTTGGACACAATAATGCGCCTGCAAAAAAACTAGATTCAAAATCTCGCCAGGCATGCAAAATGTCTTGGGCATTAAGTGTCGAAGATACTCGGCCATTACTGTCGTCATGATTGGCAGTGTGGCGTCGACCCGCGGTTAAAACGCACTTCAAACCGTCTTTATTATGTAATACGCAATGACCTATATGCACAGATAAATCATATTTTAACCTTGTTGGAAACGATCTCAGCATCTTGTTTAAGTAGATGGTTGAAGGTGGCTCAAAAAATGAGGTGACAACATGTGCTGTATTAACGCCCATTTCATCAACGACTTCTTGTGGGGTTCTGTCTATCCATTTAAGCTTTAATCCCAGCGACTTAGCAATGTCTTTAATGTCATCTAAAGCTAAGGGTAACCGTTTGTGGCCAACGTCTTCTGCTGCTCGCTCTAGATCGGGAAAATGATTTTGGTGATGCTCTTGGTGAGCTCGGATCAATAAGTGTGCAAATTCACGTCCTGTCGTTCCTGTTTGGGACAACATTTCAGGGATGGCAATTTGTAATATGTCTTTAGAAAATAAGAAGCTGGGCTCTAAAGCCATACCGCTTATTCCGCCACGTCGACCTTTGTCTGGTGTGATTGCATTGTCTTCAGGTACATCATCTAAAAACCAATCGACCTCCTTTTGAAACACTGCAGCAATAACAGCAAGCATCCCAGCACTTGGAACACGCTTGCCCCGTTCAATCATCGAAAGGTAAGACACCGAAGGTGCAGACTCTGGATCAACCCTTACACAACGGGCTGATAAGTCCTCCATCGTTAGATGATTGCGCTTACGCAAGTTTCTAATTTTGGTGCCAAGAAAATGTGACTTTCTGATCAAGCTCTGATTGCTTTTCATATTGTAAAATTCACAGTGTAAAATTTTTATTGTGAAATTGTAACGAGATTTACTCTAGACTACAAATTAAGCAGTCAAAATATTAACACTTATTTACCGGTGCCGTAAGTGGCCAATAGCTCATATCATTTTAGCAAGTGCGAGGACAGTGCAATGGAAATATCAACATTAAATACAGCCACAAATAACCATGAAAATAACCATTTTGTGGGCTCACAACCAGTTGATGTCAATGTTACCGATGCCATTGACCTAGATTCTACTGCTACCACGGCGAAGCTTTTTTTAGATATGAAATTTCCATTGGCAACAGGGTCTCATCAAGATGCCTGTAGCTATGTAGTGTATTACCAACAGTTGCTGATCTTTATGAAAGATGGTACTCAAACTGGTTTACGTTACCCAAAACAGTTTGTAGCACTCAATGGTCATAAAAGTGAGCCAACCGCGATATTGTTAAATGATAACGGCGTGCACGTTGAGTTGAATTTTGGTCGTCAAGGTAAAAATGGTGCTAGTGATTGTGCCAATATCGAAGATATTCTTGTTGAAGGCCATCAGTATTGGATAAGTTTAATTAACGTTGAAAATACCGCAATGGCGACTTCAATGCTTGATCACGCTTTTACTGCGAAAGACGGCAGTGATTATGATTTAAAGCGTTAAACATTGTTTACGATTCGATACAGTCGCTAGTGTTGTTTACAATTTGTGTGTAGTTATTGGTGTAAAAAAGCCCTTTTTGAGGGCTTTTTTTAATTTGTAAAATAGTAACTGTAAAATTACACAGTCTACGTTTACTCTGCAAATGAACCCGTATAACTGAGAGTTAGAATAGTTTAAAACTTGTGACTCAATTTAACCTGAGCTCTAAGGTCGCTTTTATCTCATTGTTATTTCAGGGTTTGATTGCAATTGCTCTAAATTGGTTAGCTTTGGTTATGGCTAATTTATCGCTAAGTTATTAACAATGCATGTTGGTAAATTCGGCTTGTAATTATCTTAATACTGCAGGTTTTTTGTAAAATTCACACTGTGAAATTTTTATTGTCAAATTGTTGTTAAAATTGTTCTAGACTACAGTCAAGCAATCGGGAAACGGAGTTTTTCTGAAAGTTGAATCAAGTAAGCACTGTTTAGAATAAAGTCATTAAGACAAAAAGTATGAGGGCGACACAATGGATATATCAACTGCAAACAACCACGAGACTAAGCAATTTACTGGTTCGAATTTTGCTGATGTGAATGTTGTCACCCAAGCAGCTAACAATAGTGATGAGCAAACTGTTTTGTGTGCCAAGTCATTTTTGGACAATAAATTTCCACTCGCTTCGGGCTCACACAAAGATGCATGTAGCTATGTTGTTTACTATCAACAGCTATTAGTGTTTATGAAAGACGGTAGCCAAACGGGTCTACGTTACCCTAAGCAATTTGTTGCACTTAATGGGCATAAAAGCGAGCCAACGGCGATACTACTAAATGACAATGGCGTACATGTTGAGCTTAATTTCGACACCAAAAGCGAAAAGGGTACTCAAGATTGCGCAAATATTGAAGATATTTTAGTAGAAGGGCATCAATACTGGATTAGCCTGATGAATGTTGAAAATACAGTGCTAGCCTCTTCTATATTAGACCAAGTATTTACCGCCAAAGACGGTAGTGATTACTTGCTAAAGCGCTAATTTTACCGGTTACACAAATGCATTAAATCATTTTGTTAGCATCTTGGTAACAGGTGCCGCAAGATTATAAAAGCCCTTTTAGGGCTTTTTTCGTTTTTATATGCAGAGTGCGTCATTTATTGTTCCTACACCGTATAAGTTGCCCTAATGGGTAGGCTTATTGAGCATGATTGAAAGTGAGAGCTGCTGAGTAATGACGTAATTAACATTATGCAATGAAATACAATGCTCATTGTATCGGTTAGTCTGTTTGTATTGTCAATTACGCGAACACCGTAAACCAACATAATCTAGCTGCGCTGCTTATATAAGCACTGGATTAAAGTGCGGTTTGCCCCACAAAAGCCATCATAGTATCGATAAAAACCGACAGTTGCTTTAGGGGTTAACGCCAAACTAACACTCACTAGTTGCTCGGTTCTATACTTATACTGGATTTACGCTGATATATTTTCAGTTTGAACTGCTATTGTAGCCTTAGTTTTATAAGCGACATCAATTAACTCACTTTTTTATTGCCGCTTTGCTTAAGTTGACTTGCGTATTGACCGCTTTGCTCCTATGATCGCAGCGATTTCTTTCTATGGTAACTTTCAAATGCTAAATTCGTCTTTATCCCCCAGCTCTACTGAACTTGTGATTAGTATTCTTGACCTAGTATTAAAAGAGGGCAAGCCACTGGATCGTGCCTATTCACAACATTTTTCAGGCCAGCAGCTAGAGTCTACTGAACTAGGTCGTATCACCTTAGTGACTGGTGACATTTTAAGACGTTTAAACTTGTATTGTTACTTGTCTGACGTTAAGCCAGAAGAGATGTCTCGCATGGGCTCTCGTTTGCTAAATGTTTGGCATTTATTTAATAATCTTCCATTACCAAAAATGCAATATGCATTGAAAGTCGACGAAGATGAGTTAGCGACTCGAATCGCAGCAGCAAAAGAGCAGCCGGCATTATGGGACGGTTGCCCAGATTGGCTTAATGAAATGGGCGCAGCACAACTTGGTGATCGCTGGCCGGCTGAACGTGTAGCGCTAACTCTGCCTGCTAAACGTTTTATTCGCGTCAATACACTTAAGTGTACTCGTGATGATTTGGCTAAAAAATTACGCAATGAACGCGTTCAAACTGTAGAAGTAGAAGGCGTTGATACTGCTTTAGAAGTGGTCTCTGACTCGGCGCTTTTTAAAACAGAGAGCTTTAAAAAGGGTTGGTTTGAGCAACAAGATGCAGGTTCTCAGCTTATCGCTTCAGCCCTTGGTGCTAAACCAGGTATGTGTGTGGTTGATGCTTGCGCTGGTGCAGGTGGTAAAACATTATCTATATCGTCACAAATGCAGGGCAAGGGACGTTTGCTGGCAATGGATGTTGAGCAATGGAAATTGGACAACCTCAAGCAACGTGCTCGCAGAGCTGGTGCACATAACGTTGAGACGCGTATTATTGCCAGCAGCAAAACAATTAAGCGTTTGAAAATGACCGCCGATCGCGTATTACTCGATGTTCCGTGTTCTGGTCTAGGTGTGCTTAAACGTAACCCAGATGCTAAATGGCGTGATACACCAGAAAGACTGCCTATCTTAGTGGCATTGCAAAAAGATATTCTGCAAAGCTACAGTAGAATGGTTAAAGTGGGCGGCATGTTGGTATATGCAACTTGCTCAATTATGCCTGAAGAAAATCGCGACCAAGTTGATGCATTTTTAGCAACAAACAAACATTTCCGTTTTGTAGAAGATGAAAATATCAGCCCTGCAGAAACAGGCTTTGATGGATTCTATTACGCCAAGCTTGAGCGTATCGCTGAAGCATAAGGTTAAATGCCATGTAATTGGTATGTTTGAAAAATTAACAAGGGCGCTTAGGCGCTCTTTTTTGTGGCTAGCATTTACGTTGTGTAGTCAGTATTGAGTTATTTTCGGCAAGCCATATTGTTAGCCGCTTGCGTGAGCAGCTGAAAACAGGATCCAAATTGACTGAGTAACATTGCAAAATTCACAACATTAGCGCATGTTAGAAGTTAAGGCGGCTTCGCAAATGTAGGGCATTAAATCAGCCCTATTAATCTATAGTTATCAGCTTTGAGCTATAGTTGGTGTAGGCAAGTATCAATGCAATAACTGTAGTCTTAAAATGGCATTTATCATAATTAGAGGTGTCAATATGGAAGCAAAAAAGAAGGGCGCTGGACTGATTCTGGTACTGATTATAACGATTTTTGTTGTCATTGCCGGCTTAACCCACTTTGGTATTTTACCTAGCTTTACTGACGCTTTATGTAAAATGGCGGCTGATCCAGGCAGTATAGTTATTGAAGGCTGTAACCCTAAAATAGTGAATGGACATTAGTGATGTGCCGGCATTTTTAAGGGGCTGACTAGCCCCTATATTTTAGCTTAGCTAACAGCCCGTAGGCATATGGTTGTAGCGTGTTAGGCACTGCAAATGACACACCACCTTTACCCCTTAAACATAAGCCCAAAGCCTTGGCGCATATTAGACTTTTAGTGCAGTAAATCAAACTTTCTAATTTGTGTTACCTTGTGTATTAGACTCGGATTTGCTTAATATCGTTAAGGGATATCCCAGCTTGTAACGTATTGTTCACCTTGCCAATTTTCAATTGTAAGCCATGCTTTATGAGTCGGTTCTATTTGTTTTGGGCTAATGGCATGTACCTCTTGACCGTGTTGACTACCATGCAGAATACCCGCATCACCTTGTTGTAATATTTCAAGTGGTAATGGCGCAATGCCGATATTGAAATATGCCTGCCGGATCTCGCTGACTTGCCCTTTGCTAAATGACAGTAAAAAATCTTTAGTGTAGCTACCGTCATGAAGATAAGGTGGATCGAGATTATAAGGCACTGGCGTAATTTCGTAGTGCGCAAGCATTTGAGTTTTCCATGCATCAGGAAACTGTGGGAAAATCGACTGGTATAAGAAATAGCAACTCAATATTAATAACAGCCCATTAATTTTATATTTGTACCGATCCCAAACAGTATGATTATACTTTGCCATTAATTGCTTTCCTGCTGAGTGATTATGGGCTGAGTGTTACCGTATTTAGTCGGCTTGTTCGTTTTTGATTTAGCAGCTTTAGTTGTTCGGCTTCCCCATATTAAAAAACCAGTAATGGACATACCTGACAATAATATGCCAAATATAAACCAGATTGCTTTGGTCCAAAGGCCACCGATAGTTCCATAATGCAGAGGGTTGGCGATATGAGATAAGGTTTGCAACCCAGTCATGTTGGCGGGAGAACGTTTGCTTTCAATTTCACCTGTCCACGGGTTAACAGCTACACCATAAGAATATTGGTCATAGAATATTTCATTCCCTTCACCGTAAATTTTATAGGTATCGCGTTGATGCTCTGGCAGCATGATGTAGGTACTTTTAAAGTCTGGAAACGTCTGTTGCGCAATATCAATAGCATTAGCTAGCGTGAAAGGGGGAACCGGTGCTGGCGCATTTTTAGATAACGTTGGTACCTGACTGATCTCAACCAAAGGCGAGTGCGGGTCGATCTCAACATGGTTTTGCCACATTACAGCCTGGGCTAAATACCATAACCCAGTAACACTCATAAGCATTAAAAACCAAATTGACCATACCCCCGCTAAACGGTGCAAATCCGCGAATAATGTTTTTTTACCTTGTTTCACTCGAAGCTTTGGTTGCGTAAAAGCACGCCAAAACTTTTTGTAAATCATCAAGCCTGAAACGAGCGCACCTAGCATAACAATGGCCATTGCACAGACAATGTAATAACCCACGCTATAGCTATTTTGCCACGGGAATAGAAGCCAACCATGCAAAGACCGCATGAAACTGGTGAACGTTATCCCTAAATTTATTTCCTGTATTTCCCCGGTGTATTGATTGACATAAGCGATGGCAACCGGTTTGTCATGATCTGAAAAAACCACTGCATTTACAAGATAGGACTCAAAGCCCATTACAGTCGTTATTTTTGCAGTTGGATGCGCTTGTTGAACAATATCAACGAGTTCTGACATCGGTTTTTCAGCAAGATGCTGTGGGTTAGTTGCTCGAGAATTAGGGTTAGTTAGCCAAGTGAGCTCATGGCTAATAACTGAAACTGTGCCCGTTATACAAATGAAACAAAATACGATCCAGATAGGTAGTGAAAACCAACCGTGTAATTGAAACCAAAAACGATTACTAAATTTTGCCATTGTTTGACCGAATAAATGCTAGAGATTGAGGGTGAATAAAGACTGTTAAGTCATTTGCATGTTAAATGAAAATCGTTATAAACGATAACGGTTTGTATTCGCATTTTGAGATTGTGCACAGTTCTATAGATTAAAATATAAATGAGAGTGATTCCCATTCGTGGTGTGTTATAAGCTATTGTAAATTTTTGATGTTATAAAAATAAGTATTAAGGGAACACATGAAACCTAATAAAGGCTTTGCATTATCTACATTAGTTTTAGCTATGGGCTTTATGGTGCAACCATTTGCACTTGCAACTGAACAACAAAACATTGAAATTAAAGATGAAAATATCGAAAAAATTCAAATAATTGGTGTTCGCTATAACCGTGTCAGCCAAGGTGCTACGGGCTTAACAATGGAAATTGCTGAAACTCCACAATCAATTAGTGTGGTTTCTAATGAACAGATCACAAATTTCGGCGCGGATAACCTTAATGATGCACTTCGGCTTGCAACAGGGATTAATGTCGAAGAGTGGGAAACTAACCGCACACAATACACATCACGCGGCTTTGAAATTAAAAGTACACAAATTGACGGAGTTGGATTACCTAATGATTGGGGGATCGTAACTGGTGCAATGGAAGCTTATGGCTATGAAGAAATTGAAGTCATTCGTGGAGCAAATGGCCAGCTAACAGGGGTAGGTAACTCGGCAGGTACTATCAATTATGTTCGCAAGCGCCCAAAAAATGAAAATGAAGGTGAAGTTGGTGTTTCATACGGTTCAGATGATTTTAAACGTGTGCAAGCCGACTATTCTGCGCTATTGACCGACGATGGCCGTTGGGCTGGACGGGTCGTGATGGTTGCCGAAGACAAAGAGTCCCACCTTGACGGTTTAGAAAATGATCGTGGTTATTTATATGGTGTGGTCGATGGGCAATTAACTGACGATTCAACCATAACCCTTGGTTTCTCACATCAAGACGCGAATACTGACGGCAATACCTGGGGTGGTTTAGTTTATAACTATTCAGATGGTAGCCAAGCAGAGTGGGATCAAAGTGCCAGCACTACACAAGATTGGACGATGTGGGATACCATCAATACCACAGCTTTCGTAGAATATGCATATGTGCTGCCTAATGACTGGGATTTAACTGTTTCATATAATCATCAAAAATTTGAAGATGAAAGTAAACTATTTTATGCGTTCACCATCGATGGCATCGACAAAGATACCGGGCTTGGGCTATATGGTATGCCCGGAAGGTATGACACCGAATTTTCGGCTAACCTATTAGACATTACCACCATAGGTGAATACAGTTTATTAGGCCGAGATCACGAGATCACCTTTGGTTTAAGCGGCTCTCAAAGTGCCAAAAAGATGTATCAGTATGCTAGCCCATACTCATTTGTTCCACTGCCTGCATTTCCATATGATTTAGATGTTGTACCTGAACCTGAATGGGGTGACAAAACAGAATATGCAGATATTGATGTAACCTTATTGCGTGCATTTGGTTCTACTAAATTTAACCTTACGGATAATCTATTTACAGTCATTGGCTTTAACGCCATGAAATATACTCGTGAAGGGATTAATAGTGGCGTTGATATTGATAATGACGAGAGTGAGATAAGCCCATACGCCGGTATTGTTTACAACATTACCAATGATATTAATGCCTACGTAAGCTACTCAGATATTTATCAGCCGCAAGAGCAATATGATTATGAAGGCTATTACCTTGATCCAACTAAGGGGGTCAATTACGAGTTTGGTGTTAAAACACAATGGCTTGATAATAATTTGCTGGCGACCTTTGCAGTATTTAGTGCCCAGCAAGAAAATTTAGCCAGTTATGCCGGCTTAACACCAACCGGCCAATATTACTATAAAGGGATTGATGTTGAATCAAAAGGTGTTGAAGTTGAACTGACAGGTAAGCTCACTGAGAATCTAAATGTAGTTTTAGCGTATACATTTATTGATGTTGAAGACGATGAAGGTAATGAAGCTAATGAATGGGCTGCCCGTAATGTTGTGAACTTTAGTGTGGATTACACGCTACCTAAAATGCCTGAAATTGCGATAGGTATTGGTGGTAAATGGCAATCTGAGACTCGTAACGCTGACTACAATGTAGATCAAGATGCATACTTGCTAATGAATGCATTTGCTCGTTGGGATATGACAGAAAGACTCAGTATCAGAGCCAATATTAATAACTTAACAGATGAAAAATACATTAGCAGTTTAGCAACCGTCGGTGCATATGGCGCGCCGATGAATGGTTCAGTTAATCTGACGTACCGCTTCTAACACTGTCAATCTAGTCGATAGCAACATTTAAGCGCATTAAACTTTATAGAGTTTAATGCGCTTTTGTTTAGCTTTATCAATATTGTGTTTGCGGCTTTACCGAGCTCACTTATATGTCCTTTCTCATTAGAATGTGAAGCAAATTGATAAACGCCGGGAAGTTGATGTTATCTTAGGTTCTACTATGTTGAATTTTGATGCCGCTGCTTTTTTAACCTTGTAACTAATACTGCAAATTAGATCAGCAGCAGTTAGCATCATAAATGACAAATTCAAAATATCATCAGCTTGGGATAATAATGGAAGCACTTAATCAGCAATTAAATTTCATCATTGAGTTAGATCGACTTAAAGCGGTGCAGCGACAAACAACAGTAAAAAATGATAATAACCGGTTTGAGAATAGTGCTGAGCACAGTTGGCATATTTCACTGACGGCGCAGGTTTTATCTCAGTATGCTGTAGAGGCGGTAAATGTGCCCCGAGTCATGAGCATGTTGCTTATCCATGACATCGTTGAAATTGACGCTGGTGATATGTTTGCTTTTGCTGATGCAGCATTGCAAGCTGGGCAAGAAGATAAAGAGATCGCGGCCGCCAAACGTATATTTGGATTACTGCCGCCAGAGCAATTTGAAACATATAATCAGTTATGGTTAGAGTTTGAACGTGCTGAAACAGCTGATGCACGCTTTGCTAAAGCGATGGATCGAATATTACCGTTATTACAAAACATGAAAAATGACGGTGGCAGTTGGGCACGCCATAGTGTTAAAAAGTCACAGGTGATTGAACGAAATAAGTTTCTAGATGGGTTAGCACCTGAACTTTGGGTCTTTGCACGCCAACAAATAGACTTAGCAGTGGCTAAGGGCTGGCTAATCGACGCGTAATTTTAAACTGCTTTGAATGTTGTCCACAAATGAAGTGTTTGGTTTGTAATAATAAAAAAGGCTTAAGATCAACGACATTGATGTTAAGCCTTTTTTGTTGCCTTTTGTTGGTGATGAGTCAGCTTAAGTACGCACTTTTCACCGATAAATAAGCCTTTTACGCGCTATTACGTGGTTTCAAGTTCTAGCTGCATCAGCATCATATCTTCACCATCAAGTACTTTTGTGTCGGTACTTTGGCAATGGCTGCACACCACGGTACGCTCTTTATGAGTGGTTTGTTGGTGACATGAAAAGCAATTAAGCACCAGTGGCTGAATGTTCATGTTTAATGTTGCTTCAGCGCAAATCCCCTCTAACTTGAAGGTATCGAATGCCGTTTGCAGTAGTGCAGGCTCTACACCACTTAAAATACCGACTTTAATATCAACGCGAGACACTTTATTTGCATCATTTTGCGCTGCATGGTTTTCGCACTCTTCAATTAACGCGGTTACAATGGAGTACTCGTGCACTTAACAGATCCTCGGTAATAATTCGCCTTGTGGTACATCTAAATATCGACTGCTGCCCCAAGGTGTATTTAAAATAACTTTACCGACTTTTCGGTCATTAACATGGCCAATGATGGCTGCTTGCTCACAGTGACAGAATGTCTTCATTACCTGTAATGTGGCTTCAGCAGCAGTTTTCGGGACGGCAAGAATAAAGGTGCCTTCATTAGCAAGGTCAAACGGCTCAAAGCCGTATAGCTCACATAAGCCAGACACTTCATTACAGACCGGGATCGCTGATTCATTAACTTCAATACCGACATTTGAAGCGCTAGCCCACTCGTTTAACACGGCAGAGATCCCGCCACGGGTGGCGTCTCGCATAGCATGAATATCAACATTAGTTGCAATTAGCTGCTCAACGATAGGCCACAATGTAGCGCAATCGCTGGTTAATTCAGACTCTAACGCTAACCCTTCACGTGCCATAAGAATGGCGGCGCCATGTCGACCCACATCGCGAGACACAATAATCACATCGTCTTGCTGCAGGTTTTTTACCGAAATATGATCGTTTAAAATACGGCCAACACCGGAGGTATTAATAAATATGCCGTCGGCGCAGCCTTTTGGTACCACTTTAGTATCGCCGCATACAATACGTGCACCAGAGCGTTTAAGCTCGGTAGCCATACTGTTTACAATGGTTTTAAGATCGTCGATAGCAAAACCTTCTTCGATAATAAAACTACTGCTTAAATATTGCGGCTCAGCGCCCATCATGGCTAAATCGTTGACTGTGCCAGCAATGGCAAGCTTGCCAATGTCACCGCCTGCAAAAAACAGCGGTGCTACAGTAAATGAATCTGTTGTAAATGCGGTATTACCGTTAAAGTGCAGCTTAGCTGCGTCTTCTTCATTTCTTAGAATCGGGTTGTCAAATGCATTAAAGAAAATGTCTTTAATGAGGCGGTTCATCTCTTTACCACCGCCGCCATGGCTTAACTGTACCGTTTTTTTGTTCGTTGCAGTGCTCATTTTGTCACTCCGTTATATCGATAATGCGCATTGCAGGCGCCTTCTGAGCTGACCATACAACTGCCCAGTGGGGTTTCGGGGGTACACCCACGGCCAAAGACCTTACAGTCTTTTGGTTTGCACAATCCGCGTAATATGTCACCACACTGGCATGCCTTGTGATCGTCTATCTCTGCATGGGGTAATTGCTCATGATAGACCTGTTCGGCATCGCGGTGGCTAAACTCTTCGCGTAGCATTAGCGCTGACTGTGGAATGGGGCCAAGCCCGCGCCAACGAAAACTCGGCCTTATGGTCAGGTATTTGTTAATCAGTGCTTGGGCGGTTAAGTTACCATCCTCTGACACTGCGCGGCTGTATTGGTTTTCAAGCACGGCAATCGATTGCGCTTTTTGCTTGACGATCATCAAGATTGACTCCATGACATCGACGGGTTCAAAACCTGATACAACAACAGGCGTGCTGTATTTGACTACAGCAGAGCGATACACTTTAGCACCACTGATCACACTGACATGTGCTGGACCAATAAAGGCATTCACTTTTACATCAGGATCGGCCATTACAGCGTCAATCGCTGGCGGTACTAGTACATGGTTGATGTGAAACAACAGATTGTTGATCTGCCTTTTTTCAGCCTGATCTAGCAATACTGCTGTCATTGGGGTTGATGTTTCAAATCCAATGGCGAAGAAAATCACTGTTTTATCAGGGTTTTCTTCAGCAATTTTTAAGCTGTCGAGTGGGTCATAAATGGGCCTAATATCACAGCCATTAGCTCTAAATTGAGCCAAGTTTCCATTTGAACCCGGTACTCGGATCATGTCACCTAAGGTGATTAATATCGTATCGGGCAGGCTGGCAAGTGCCGCAGCATGGTCAATTCGCTCTTTTGGCATAATGCACACAGGGCAACCTGGGCCGTGAATAAACTCAATATTATCTGGCAATAATTGAGTTATGCCGTATTTCATAATCGTATGGGTATGGCCGCCGCAAACCTCCATAATATTGATCTTGCCAGCACACTTTGACGCTTCATGCTCAATTTGTTTTGCTAGCGACTTGATGACTTCGGGATTGCGAAACCCTTGATAAAGATCGTTTAAAGATAGCATTACGAGGCTTGCTCCTCTTGCTCTAATTTTTCAACAATCTCTTGGTATAATTCAAGGCTGGCTAAGGCATCTTCGGGGTCAATTTTATTCATTACAAAACCGATATGAATAAGAACGTAATCGCCAAGCACTAAAGGATCGACCATTAAATGGCTACTGACTTTACGTTTTACACCCATGGTATCGACGGTAACAGCTTGTTCGTCTTCGTGTATTTCAACCACTTGAGACGGAATAGATAAACACATTACGCTTTTGCTCCATGTTGGTTGGCTAACCAGGTGGCAACGTTACGCAAAGACGCGGGATCTTTGGTAGACACTTCAATGAGTTCTACATTTGGGTTTAATTTTTTGAGCTGAACCTTTGCTTCTTCGATACTAAAATCAAAATGCTGCATTAAATCTGCTTTGGTGATCAATACCACATCTGCACGGCGGAACATGACTGGGTATTTTTCAATTTTATCGTCACCTTCTGGGACTGATAACAACACAACATTTTTATGAGTGCCCACGTCGTAGCTCGCTGGACACACTAAATTCCCCACGTTTTCTACAAAACAAATATCGAGGGGTTCTAGATCAATATGATGCAAAGCACTGTGCACCATAAAGGCGTCTAAATGGCAGGCTGCGCCAGTTTGTATTTGAAACGCATTAATGCCTTTGGCTTTTAATCGGTCTGCATCGCGACTGGTTTCAAGGTCGCCTTCAATAACAGCATATTTCAGATCTGTATGTAAGTGCAGGTGCTCGAGTAGGGTGGTTTTACCGCTACCTGGGCTGCTCATTAAATTAAAGGCTGTAATCGATTTTGACTCAAAGTGATCACGGTTATGCTGTGCTTCGATGTCATTTTTATCTAAAATTTTATGAATAACTGACAGGGTCTTTTTGTCATTGAGTTGAGGGTTAGTCGCTATGTTTTGGTCGGTATTTGAATGCGAATGACTTGGGCTTAAAGAATGGTCATGACGAGTAATTGAACAGCCACAATCTTGGCACATAGGAAACTCCGTTATATTAGTTATATTTCATTGTCGGCCACTCTAAGTGGCTCGGCATTGATGTAAATCAGTTTTAAGTTTAACTACAGGTGACCTGCTTCACGTTTGTAAGTGCCTGTCACTGCAGTTGTTAATCTAGTTATGAATGGCAAACCAAGTTTGCCCTAGCGCAATGCCAGCATCATTTATTGGCACTAATTTGTTTTGCATTAATTTGTTGCCTTGCGCCAATAATTGCGTTTCACAACGTTCTGATAAATAGCGATTTTGAAACACTCCACCGGTTAATATTATTGGTAAAGTGGGGTGTTGTTTGGCAACGTCACAAACCATGTCTGCCAATGTGTCCATAAAGGCTTTGGCAATGAGTGCTTGGCGGTGCGGGGTTAAGGGTTGGCATGTTGCTGCGGTAACAATTTGGTCTATCAGCGCCACGGTATCCCATTGCTGATCGATTAACGTCATCTGAAAATTGACAGCTTGTGGGTTAATATCGCCATTTGTGACTTCAATATTTTTGAACTCACAATGTTCAAATTCAGGGTTAAGGGCTTGGTTCGCTGCAGTTTCAATTAAGATCCCTGCTTGACCTTCGTATTGAACTTTATCTACTAAATCAATTAGTACCGCAACTACATCAAATAGCCGCCCAATAGAGCTGGTGCTATTAGTTGCAGGTATGCTTTGCCACACCTTACACAGGTTTGATAGGCTAAAACTTGTTAGGCGGCTGATTGCAGGTATATTCAATTTAAGGATTTGCTGCATTGAATATTTTTCAAGCAAAACAGATAAAAGTAACCTTACCGGCTGTTTAATGGCTTGTTCACCGCCAATCAGCTTAAACGGCTTTAAGTGGCCTATACGCTCAAAGTCATGGGCGTCGGCTAATAAAATTTCGCCACCCCAAAGTGTGTTGTCTGCGCCTAGCCCTGTACCATCGAAGGTAAATGCAACAGCCTTCTCGGTGGTGTTATTTTCAGCCAGCATTGCCAAAACATGTGCGTAATGGTGTTGTACTGCAATGGTTTGTGGTTGTCCAATCTTCGTATCGGTGTTAATTGCAGTGTGAGTGGATGATTTTGCCCAGTGACTGGTAAAATAGTCTGGGTGTAAGTCATGGGCTATTTGCTCTGCATTAAAGTGATATAGCCGCGAAAAAGTACTTAATGTATTGTGAAAGTAGCTTTCAGCTTCAATCGAAACTAAATTGCCGATATGCGGACTTAAAAATAAGTTGTGCTCAAAGCCAAAACATACGGTGTTTTTTTGCTGCGCTCCAACGCCTAAGGTGGGTTTGTTGATGGCTGTCGGGCAATATAACGACAGTGGAGCATAGCCTCGTGCGAGCCTTATCACTTGCAGTCGGTTGTTGACGATCTGCACAACGCTGTCATCACAGCCGTTTAAAATAGGTCGGTTATGATCCAATATGTAGTCAACTACGCTGCCAAGTTTAGCGGCAATGTCTTTACTATCAGTAATGATAGGTTCACCTGAGAGATTGGCGCTGGTCATCACTAATGGCGTATCAAGTTGCTGCAGTAATAAGTGGTGTAACGGTGTATAGGGTAAAAAGATCCCAAGTCGATCAATATTGGGGGCCACTAGCTCACTAATTGTTACATCTGCTTGAGCGTGCTTGCGCATAACCACAATTGGACGCTCTTGGCTTTCCAGGGTTGTCCATTCTACTGAGTTACCTTGTACTAATTGCTGCGCAACATTGCGGTTTTTTACCATAATTGCTAACGGTTTAGCGGGGCGATGTTTGCGCTCTCTTAGCGTCGCGACACTGGCATTGTTACTCGCATCACAAACTAGGTGGAATCCGCCTAAACCTTTAATGGCGATTATTTTTCCGGCCTTTAATGCGGCAACGGTTTGTGCAATGGCATCAAGTGAGTGATTGTGTAGGCTTAGGTCAGTGTTCTTAAAGCTTACCTCAGGCCCACAGTCTGGACAGCTTACAGGTTGAGCGTGGTAGCGCCGATTTAACGGATCTTGGTATTGAGCCGCACAGGCCTTGCACATGGCAAAACCTGCCATTGAGGTGTGTTTTCGATCATAAGGTAATGCTTTAATTATGGAATATCGTGGGCCGCAATTAGTACAATTGGTGAACGGGTATCTAAAATGCCGGCTGCTAGCATCAGTAATATCGGCAATACAATCATCGCAGCTAGATTTATCTGCTGAAACGGCTACGACTGCGTCAGCATTATTTTCGCTATGGATGATGGTGAAACCGTTAACACTGTTAGATAGTGGCAGCTCGAACATTGATATATTATCAATCCGGGCTAATGGCGGTGGGCTCTCACTGAGTTGTTGTTTGAAATGATTAATGACTTTAGCGCTAGCTTGCGCTTCAATAGTCACGCCCTCGCTATTGTTTAGCACACTGCCGCTGAGGTTCAATTCGTGTGCTAATCGATAGACAAAAGGACGAAAACCGACACCTTGTACGATGCCGGTTATTTTAATACCAACGCGAATGGAAACGTCAGTCATTAGTGACGGCGCTGTTGCAGAAAGAGTGAACCAACAGCGATATTGACTCCTTCTAAATCCATTTGTTGGTTAGCATTAAGCGCAAAGTTTTTACCTAAGCGCATTGAAATCCGCTTACCTAATAGTTCGTTACTAAATGAGCTACCAGCAAGTACTACAGATTTTATTGAAATGTTTTGGTCTAAATGCTCAATCCAATTGCAGATATAATCAGCTAAAGAATCGTGCATACCAAAGGCTAACTTTTCAATATTGTCACCATCAGCCAGTCTAAAGCTAATAATACTGCCTAGTGTTTTACACCAGTTGAGGCTACGGTACGCTTCACCACGGGTGAGAGGAAAGTCAATTCGAGGTGCATTGCTACCTTTATGGTGCATGGCATTGGCAATAACATAGTCACTTAACTGAACTTTATTTAGCTTCATGTCGGTGTTACGTGTTGCCGCGCCTAGTAAAATAGCAGCAATGGCCCACAATGATTGAATATTGTTAGTTGGCCCAGTTAGTTTTAACGCCAATAATGCAAGATAGTCATCTGGGTATTGTCGTTTAAATTTTTCAAATAGATCCTTTTGCGGCGACGAGTCTATTTGGTGCACGATGTCATAGCCATTATCTGGTAACGTTGGCAATTCAAAAAACAATTCAACTTTTTGTTTTGAATCAATTGTTACAATCCGACTTTTGTTCGTATCGCTTAAATACAATGCCGCACAATTTTTTGCTTTTTTTACGCCAATATTAGCTGCATGCAACGCGCAAGTTGCTGCTTGAGATTGCTCACTTTGTTGTGTGTCACAAACATGAGCTGTGACTTCAATGTGATCTTTAACCCAATGAACCGCATATTGATCAAGGTGTGCATCTTCATGTAGCGGTTGTTTATCTGAGGCGAAATTAAGGGCGGTGCTGTTGTTTACTGTCGCTTTTAATGGTACCCATTGGGCATTCATCATTGTGAGCTCAGGATTATTGATATTATCAATATACACCCAGTCGATTCCACGCTGGCGTAACAGTTCACACAGGACAGTCAGTAAGCGAGTATTGGCAAAACAGATGGAATATAACGGGTCGGTTAGTCGAGGGTGATTATCGATTGGGCGACTGCATATAAGAGGTTTTTCAATACTTGAAAGAGCAAACACTTGTTGTTCATTAACAACAAAGTGTGCATTTAGGTTGTTTGGGTTACAAATAACTAACTGTTGCCGCTTATTGTGCGCCATTAAATCGTTAGGTTTATAACTGAGTCGTACCGCAGGCTTATCATCTGCAGTCGGTAAATTGACAAAACCTTGAGTCTCTAACTCTTGGAGCAAAGCTTTAGCGCCGACAAGGTCAATTGCTTTATGTCTTGAGTCAATGCGTTGCTCGGCATGACAGCAATGGCAAACATAGTCAATTTTACCAAAGTACTTAGCTTGGTTATCACCAAACTGTGGTTGGCAATGCTGGCAATATTCTTGTTGTAAAGGGGAGTGCTCAAGTAATTTATTATCTCCGTTTGAGGAGTCGATTAACTTGATTTGAGGCTTTATTAGCCACGATGAGATTAAAAAGTCTTCTGCAATTGCATCGGCAAGGCGTTCTAAGTCGGATTGTACACCCTTGGCATCAATGAAATAGTTGTTGCCTGATTGCCCAATGGTGACATCGTATTGTTCGTTTAATAAGTACTGATTGCAAAGGTGCCCATAAAAGGGCACCTCACGCTGGCAGTTAAATTCAAATCTAATATTCTTCATCAGATATTAAGCCACGTTTATAAGAGTTGGGTATAAGAGTATTGATATCAATGCTAGCTAATCGAGTATATGAGAAACCCAATTGATCAATATGCTTAAATAAAGTGCGCTCCATTAAGGGGACTGCAGCTTGAATTTGAGAGGTTAGACCTAGAGTCATCGGTTCAAGCACGGTTGGAGTTACGCCAAGGACAAATGTTTTTGGTCTATCACCGACCATCTCCATCATGATTAAGGTTTGTAACATCTCAACTTCATGAGCACTGCCTTGCCAATCAATTTCAGGCGGGGCGTTATCAAAGTCAAAGAAGTAAACTTCACCCGGTGCAACGCCATTGGCGTTAACGGTATCGACTACAATTAAGTAGTCATATTGGCATAAAGTAGGGATAAGGCCTTGGGCCAAAGTACCACCATCGAGCATGTCAAATTGATGTTCAGGATGGTGGAATTCAAAGTTTTCTTGGATGTAATTGACGAAATGTACGCCGATACCTTCATCGGCGTACAGGACATTGCCAATACCAAGTAGCAATATCTTCATGTTTTCCTTTTATTTTTTCTTATGATAATCGTAACCAGAGACGATTGAGTCAACAGAGTTGTGTTTAAAGCGGATCCCACTCCAAACAGCCATGTAAACATGGACAACAACAAAAACAACAAAGACCCAAGTCAAATAGTGATGCCAAATTCTGACTGGCGCTAAACCGCCCATCATCATGGTGACCCAGTTAGCTGCTCCGCTAAGTGCACCACCTAATCCTTCATGGTATACATTGGCATATAACACTAATCCAGTAACGCAAATTGCGAAGGCAACTAACGAAATTGCAAAGTATGTCACGAATTGCAATGGACCATAGACGCCAGCTTTGTCTAAATGTCCCATCCAAAGATATGACTTGAGCTGAACTATCCAGCTCTTAATGTTCAACACATCTTTAAATGAACGTCTTTCGTTGTCTTTTTTTCCAAAAAAGAACAGATAAGCTCTAGCCACTGTTACAGCCACTAGGATGAAACCAAATATATGGTGACCTCCACGGATATAACCCTGAACCAAAACATCTGAGTTTTCAGGTGCAACTAAAAAAGGGTAGGAAATATAAAACCCTGTAATGACAAGAACCAAAATGGCTAAAGCTCTTAACCAATGAAATATCCTTGTCGCAGCACCAAAAACAAGTTCTCTTTGGTGGGTTGCAGAATGATTTGCCATGCTAACCCCCTTAACTAAAATCCGTTGGGATCGATTTTAAACTCACCTAGATCAGTCCCTTTAAAATCCATGACGTGAACAGCACAAGCCATGCAAGGGTCAAATGAGTGAATAATACGGATCACTTCTAACGGTTTGGTTGGATCTTCAAGCTTAAGACCAATCAAAGACGCTTCATATGGGCCCATGTTGCCATCGGCATCAACAGGTCCAGCATTCCATGTAGTTGGTACTACAGCTTGGTAGTTTTCTACCTTGCCACCTTTAATACGGATCCAGTGGCTTAATAAGCCGCGAGGAGCTTCAATCATAGAATGACCGACGTACTCTTTGTTTGGATCAATTTCAGGTTTAATGTAAGTAGACTCGTCTGATTGCATGTTAGTGAGTAATGCATCAAAGGTTTTAAGACCTTCTTCTGCAACAATAACAGTTTGCAACATACGGCCCGCTGTACGGCCTAAGGTTGTGAATAACGCTTCAACAGGTAAACCTGTTTCGCTCAGTAAACCATTAACGGCATCAACAACAACTTGGTTACCACGTGCATAGCTAACAAGTAATGAAGCAAGTGGACCCACTTCAACTGGTTGACCTTCGTAACGAGGAGATTTAACCCAAGTATATTTACCGTCGCCATCAACAGTTGGCAGTTTGCCGTATACTGTGTCTCTTTCAACAAAACCTGTGTAATCAGGGATTGTAGTACCGTCATATGGATGTTGTGCACCATCGGCTTTGTACCAAGCGTGGGTAACATCTTCTTTGATAAGATCAGGGTTTACATCGCTAACATTACCCAAGTCGCCATTCATGATCACGCCTTGGTTGAACATGTACTGTCCATCACCAATAAGGAAATCTTCAGTCGCCATGAAGTTTTTAACATTAACGCCGCCAAGTACACTTGGCTCTGTGCCAAATGCTTCAGCAGCCATGACTACGTCAGCTTTATAAGCACGAAGAATGAAGTCGTTTACGATAGCGTGTTTTTGTTTCCATTCTTGCAGGCGAGCAGGGCTCAACATGTCACGAACTGCTGTTACACCACCAACAACAATTGACTGAGGATGTGGAGACTTACCACCAAAGATCGCCAGCATTTCAGCTGCAACGCGCTGTACTTCAAGTGCTTTTAGGTAATGAGAAAGCGCAATCAAGTTCTGCTCAGGCGTAAACTTGTAAGTGCCATTACCCCAGTACGCGTTAGCGAATGGGCCAAGCTTACCAGTTTCAACTAAGCCTTTAACTCGTTCTTGTACTGCGCGTAATTCACCTTCACCAGCATTAATTGGCTTGTCAGTGTATTTAAGTGCTACTTGAGCTGCTAAAGCTGGATCTGCACTTAGTGCTGACACAACATCAACCCAGTCTAAACCATGAAGATGGTAGAAATGCACAATGTGATCATGCATATACAGTGACGTTTGCATTAAGCTACGTAAGTATTTAGCGTTTAGTGGAATTTTAACGCCTAAGGCATTTTCTACCGCTTCAGTACCACAACGGTAATGAGAGTATGTACAAACGCCACAAATACGTTGTACTAATAAACCGACATCCATTGGAGTACGGCCTTTCAAAATTACTTCAATACCACGCCATAACGTAGAAGATGACCATGCTTTGGTAATGACATTATTTTCGTCAACTTCAACTTCGACTCGCAGATGGCCTTCGATACGAGTGATCGGATCGATTACTACACGTTTACTCATGATTATTCCTCTTCAGATTTGGCAAAGACACTGACAACTGCGTGTGCGCCGAGTCCGACAGCAGTGGCACCTAAAATAACTGCACCTATGGTGTCAGTTGTGGCGTCAATTCCGTGTAGTAATTTTCTACCTAGTGGTTTTTCAAAATCAGCCATATCATCCCAGAAATTAGGCTCTGAACAGCCCATACAACCGTGGCCTGCTAATACTGGCCAACTAGTATGATGGTTGAAACGTTCAGTTGGGCAGTTGTTATACGTGTAAGGCCCTTTACAACCTACTTTGTATAAGCAGTAACCTTCTTTAGCACCTACATCACCAAATTCTTCAACAAATTCACCTGCATCAAAACGACCACGTCTTTCACAGTTATCATGCACGCGTGCACCATAAGCCCATTTAGGACGGTTGAACATGTCTAATGCTGGAAGTTTGCCAAACATGATGAAGTACATCAGTGTACCAACAATGTTCTTCTCGCTTGGTGGACAGCCACCAAGATTGATAACCGGCTTGTCAACAACTTCGTAAACACCTTTTGCACCTGTAGGGTTAGGTGCAGCAGCTTGAACGCCACCAAAAGCGGCACAAGTACCAACCGAGATAATCGCGGCGGCGCCTTCAGCAGCTTCTTTTACAATATGTAAGCCAGTGTGACCTTTACAGCCAACTGTTAGGAAAGAACCATTATTGGCTGTAGGTACAGCACCTTCAACGGCCAGCAAATAGTTACCATGATAGGCTTCTAATGCATGCTCTAGATTCTCTTCTGCTTGCCAGCCAGCTGCAGCCATTAATGTTTCTTGGTATTCAAGAGACACATGGTCAAAGATTAAAGAGTCAAGATTAGGAGAATCAGTACGGATAAGGGCTTCTGAACAACCCGTACATTCTGCTAAATGTAGCCAAATGAGTGGTACTCGGTCAGCTAATTCAGCGGCTTCAGCAACTAATGTACTGAATGGAAGAGGTAGCGCAAGCATCGCAGTAACAGATGCTGTCCATTTCATAAAATCACGACGGCTTATGCCGTTTTGTAACATCTTATCTTTAAGCGTATCACCTTGGCGTGGTTTTAGTTGGCGCAATTGTTCCATTCGCGCCACGCCTTGTTGATAAAGGGCTTCATGTGTTTCCATGGTTTAACCTTATTTTATGGGTAAGACTTTTCTCATCGAGAACAGTCTAGGCCGCAAAAAGCGTAAGAATATTGATATGTGTCAAGGTTTAATGGAGTTTGAGGGGATAGAGCAGGGCAAGATATGACTGTCTTGAGCTAGATCATTTAAATTTTGTGGCCAAGGACAATATGTCCAACCCATTGAAAAAGTGTGATCAATGCCCATTTTGAGCTTGGCTACAAAAGTAAGTAATATTCATTGGTTATGTTAATAACTATCATTAACATGTAGTGACGTATGAAGTAAACGATTATGCTGTTGCTCATCCCATTTATGGCAGATAAGAGCATTTAAACATCCGTTGCCATAGATTTAATCCGGCTGCGTGTTTAAGTTGATGAGTTCAGATAAAGCGGAAGCTAAGTCGAGCGAAACAGAGGTTAAGCCAGAAAAGATGGTTAAGCTCATTGATGATATAAAGAGCCTATAAAAATGACAGAAATAAGGCAGCTTAAAAAGCGGGTGACGACTAGTGGGTTTTATGAGGCACATTTGCTTGAGCATTTGATACAAAAAAGCCTCTAATGTAATTAGAGGCTTTTTTCGTTTAGTCTTAATGTCAAATACGGTTTGACGCTATGACTTAAAAGTTAGCTGACTTAGGTGCTCTTGGGAACGGGATCACGTCGCGAATGTTAGAAACACCCGTTACGTAAGAAACCAAACGTTCGAAGCCTAAACCAAAACCAGCGTGTGGCACAGTGCCATAACGACGCAGGTCACGGTACCACCAGTAATCTTCTTGGCTCAGTTCCATTTCCGCAAGACGAGCATCTAGTACGTCTAAGCGCTCTTCACGTTGTGCACCACCAATGATCTCACCAATACCTGGTGCCAATACATCCATTGCTGCAACTGTTTTACCGTCGTCATTCAAACGCATGTAGAATGCTTTGATATCTTTCGGGTAGTTTTTAACAACAACCGGTGCTTTGAAATGTTCTTCAGCGAGGTAGCGTTCATGCTCGGAGTGTAAATCGATACCCCATTCAACGTCGTACTCAAACTTTTTATCACAGGCTTTAAGTACTTCAATTGCGTCAGTGTAATCTATTTGAGCAAAATCACTGGTCACGAAAGACTCTAAACGTTGAATCGCTGTTTTCTCAACACGTTGAGCAAAGAACTCTAGGTCATCACGGCACTCAGCCAGCACAGCTCTAAAGCAATACTTCAGCATATCTTCAGCCAGCTTTGCTGCATCATCTAGGTCAGCGAAAGCCACTTCAGGCTCAACCATCCAAAACTCAGCAAGGTGACGACTGGTGTTTGAGTTTTCTGCGCGGAATGTTGGACCAAAGGTATAAACCTTTGATAGAGCACAAGCATAGGTTTCAGCGTTTAGCTGACCCGATACTGTTAAGAATGACTCTTTACCGAAAAAGTCTTCGCTGTAATCTACGGCGCCTTTGTCGTTAAGAGGTAAGTTTTCAAGATCCAATGTTGATACACGGAACATCTCACCAGCACCTTCGGTGTCAGATGCAGTAATAAGTGGTGTTGAAACCCAAATAAAACCTTGTTCGTTGTAAAAACGGTGAATAGCTTGAGACAAACAGTTACGAACACGGGCAACAGCGCCAATGATATTAGTACGTGGACGTAAATGTGCTAGTTCGCGTAGGTACTCAATTGAGTGACGTTTAGCGGCCATAGGGTAAGTGTCTGGATCTTCAACCCAACCAGCAACCTCAACTTTAGTCACTTGTATTTCGAAGGCTTGGCCTTTACCAGGAGATTCAACAACCTCACCAGTCATAACGACAGAACAACCTGCAGTTAGCTTTAACACTTCGTTGTTGTAATTTTCTAAATTATTCGGAACTACACCCTGGATCGGGTCAAAGCATGAACCGTCATAAATAGCTAGGAATGAGATCCCTGCTTTAGAATCGCGGCGGGATCTAACCCAGCCACGTACTGTGATTTGCGAACCAATCGCAAAGTCACCTTTAAACACAGAAGCGACAGATGTAATGCTCATTGTTGCTTAGTTCTCCAACGAAATGTTTAATATAAATTTGGGTGTTTATATTACCTTGATATTGGCTTTTCTCAAGTGGAAAGTAAGGTAAGTTGGTCAGTATCTTGGTATTGTTTAAAAAAGTTGGCAAATTCAGTAGGGTGTATCGATGAAAAGAGTCAAAACTTTCCAATATTTGCTTACCACGTTATCAGTTATCGGCTGGTCACTGGCTATTTATGCGTTATTAGTTTTTGATAAAGCAAGGCCAGACACGGCAGTCGGATTTTTACAAAGCCATGGTGCGGCGGTTCAAATTGAATGGGATCCCGGCTTAACCGTGTTACTGGCTGATATTATTTGGTGGTGCGCACTGATAAGCTTTGTGAACTTAGGGTTTAATTACTATATTGCTAAACATAGTCAGCTGGGTTGGTGGGTTAACATTCCGCTGTTATTTGTCAGTTCTTTATCGGCGGGCTTATATATTCGATTTGTTGTTTAAGCTTGTCAGTGCTCAGCATAATTGTCGGCATTATGGATGGTGTTGGTATTTTCCTGTAGAGGGCTAATAACCAATATGTTCAATTAATTTGACCAAATAGTATGGTCATGTCGGGAGATTAAACGGCATAGCTGATCTATTATCGCTGCGGTAGCCCCCCAAATAAAATACGATTTGTAACCGATAAAGTGCATCGGAAACTTAACCCCGTTGCGACTAAAGTATTGTGTATGGCGGTTACTTTGTTTTAGTAAAAATGACAGCGGCACAGTAAATAGTTCGTCAACCTCTCCAGGGTCAATCTGTGGCGTAAAGGGCTGCTTTACAATACTTACTACTGGGGTAATATCGAATCCGGTAAAGGTCTTGTGGTCTTGTAAAAGGCCAATCACCTCAACATTACTATCAGACAATCCAATCTCTTCATGTGCCTCGCGTAGTGCTGTGGCAGCTAGATCGAGATCGAACTCTTCGACTTTGCCGCCTGGGAAACTGATTTGCCCAGGATGAGCTCGTAAGTGTTGCGGTCTGCGAGTAAGGATAAGCTCTAGTTCGCCGTTATTGATGCTAAGCGCAATCAGTACAGCAGCTTTGCGTAAGGGTTTTGCTAACCCTAATGGATGGTCGTGATTTAAGTGATAGGATTGAGGCAAAGGTTGAAGGTTAAAATTAAGCCTAAACTCACCTAAATCCATATCATTACGCCTCTTGGTTAATACGTGACAACACCGGTAATATTTTGCTTACCTTGTCGAATGTTTCTTGATATTCGGCGTCAACATGTGAATCAGCCACAATGCCACCGCCTGCCCAACAATATAATGTGTTGGCCTGCTGAGCTTGCTCCGCAACTAAAGTGCGTATAGTAATACTAGTATCCATTGTTCCGCTTTGGCTAATATAACCAATAGAACCACAGTAAAGGCTTCTTCTTGAGGGTTCAAGCTCTTCGATTATGGCCATAGCCCGTATTTTGGGAGCGCCTGTGATTGAACCTCCAGGAAAACACGCTTGCAATAGGTCAGTGGCCGTTAAAGTCTCTTTTAGCGTGGCAGTTACAGTACTGACTAAATGATGCACCGCTGGAAAACTCTCGATATCAAATAATTTTGGCACTGTAACCGACCCAGGCGTTGCCACTCTACCGATGTCGTTGCGCAGTAAGTCAACAATCATTAGGTTTTCAGCTCGATCTTTTTCTGAATCAGCCAATATCTGCGCAGATTGTTTATCCTTTAATGGGTCGGGATCTCGAGACATGGTGCCTTTAATTGGCTTAGTTTGAATTTTATCACCCTGCAAGGAAATAAAGCGTTCAGGTGATATTGACAGTACTGCATGGTGCGGTAACCGAATAAATGCTGAGAAAGGGGCTGAGTTAGCGCTTCGTAATGCTAAGTAAGCCTGCCATTCGTCACCCTCATATTGGCTACTGAAGCGTTGTGTCAGGTTGATTTGGTAACAATCGCCACTGTGTAAGTAATTCTGAATTTGATTAAATTTAGCATGGTATGCCGTGGTATCAATTTGGTTGTGCCATGGGGAGATTAACCTAAACGGTGTGCTGGCTACTTGCGTTGTTGGCACTTTACTCGGGGTGTTAGTCAAAGCCAGCGTTGAAGGCGGGATCAGCCCTGCTTTACCCAGTATGCCTTCAAGTTGTTTTTTTAAAGTGGTTAATGCTTGTTGACTTTGATAATGAACTAGCGTCCAACAGCTTTGCTGATAATCATAGATAATTGCCCAATCATAAATACCAATGTTCATTATTGGTAGGGTAATATCATTGGCTGCAAGAGAAGGTAGCTTCTCAACTTTACGAGCGAGATCATAACTAAAACTACCCATAGCACCGCCAGCAAAAGGCAGCTCACTACTTTTAGTCTCAGGGAATAGTTCAGTTAAAGTTTGTTGCAACACCGTAAAGGGATCTTGCTGGTTTATTATGGTGGTATGCGCTGCAGGCTCAGTTTGAAGTGACGATAAATCATAGAGCGGGGCTCGATTAACACCACGGGTAATTGTGGTATCGTTTTCATTACTAACTAAAGTCGCTATAGGCGCTACACAAATGACATCATATTGAGCATCAATGTGCTCAGCATCAGCAGAGTCGAGTAATATCGCCCAAGGTTGGCATGCAAATACGCTAAAAAGTGACTCAGTGTTGATACTCCAATCAAGACGCATCGAAAATACGGGCTTAAGCGCCGTGCTGTTCATCTAATAACCCTATCTAAAATGTGATGTTTAACTAAAAGTCGCGAAAGAGTATCATATTGCTAACACAAGTTATAAAAACAAAACACATAAGCCAATTATGGCTATTGGAACGCGCACCTCAGTCTGTTGATGAGATGTTCAATTAATAAGTGTCAGTTAAATAAGGAAGTGTCTGTGAGCCAAGTAGTCTCTGTAATCAAGCAAACCGATTTAATCGAAAGCGTTGCTGATGCCCTACAATATATCTCTTATTATCACCCAAAAGATTTCGTCGACTCAATGGCTGATGCCTATGAGCGCGAAGAAAGTGCTGCTGCAAAGGATGCGATAGCCCAGATTTTGATCAACTCTCGCATGTCGGCAGAAGGTAAACGTCCGTTATGCCAAGATACTGGTATTGTGACCTGCTTTGTCAAAATTGGTATGGCAGTGCAGTGGGACAAAACGGACATGACGGTACAAGAGATGGTTGATGAAGGTGTTCGCCAAGCTTATACCAACCCTGACAACCCACTACGTGCATCTATAGTTGCTGATCCTGCTGGTGGTCGTAAAAATACCAAAGACAATACCCCCTCAGTTGTACACGTTGAAATGGTGCCAGGCTCACATGTAGAAGTCGCAATTGCGGCTAAAGGTGGCGGTTCAGAAAATAAATCTAAAATGGTGATGCTTAACCCGTCAGACGATATTGCTGCATGGGTAGAAAAAACCTTACCGACGATGGGCGCAGGTTGGTGTCCGCCGGGTATGTTGGGCATAGGCATTGGTGGTACTGCCGAGAAAGCTGCTGTGATGGCAAAAGAGTCATTAATGGATCCGGTTGATATTCATGAGTTACAAGCTCGTGGCGCTGAAACAACTGATGAAAAGCTCCGCCTTGAAATCTTTGAACGTGCTAACAAACTAGGTATTGGTGCCCAAGGCCTTGGGGGAGTGACAACGGTATTAGATATTAAAATTAAATCGGCACCAACGCATGCAGCATCAAAGCCAGTGGTGATGATCCCCAATTGTGCTGCCACCCGACATGTGCATTTCCACCTTGATGGAAGCGGACCTGCCGATCTAACGCCACCTTCACTAGAAGATTGGCCTCAAATCACCTGGGAAGTAGGCGAGAGCGTGCGCCGAGTTAACCTAGATACGGTGACTCAAGCAGACATGGAGCAATGGCAAAGTGGCGATACCATTTTACTTAGCGGAAAAATGCTAACCGGACGTGATGCTGCGCATAAGCGGATCCAAAGCTTAATTGAAAGCGGCGAAGGTTTACCTGAAGGCGTGGACTTTAAAGGTAAGTTTATCTATTACGTTGGCCCCGTTGATCCCGTGGGTAATGAAGTGGTTGGCCCAGCAGGCCCAACAACGGCAACTCGTATGGACAAGTTTACAGACTTAATGCTAGAGCAAACCGGCCTAATGGGCATGATTGGTAAAGCTGAGCGAGGCACTGCAACGGTCGCATCGATTAAAAAACACAAATCATGTTATTTAATGGCCGTAGGCGGCGCGGCTTACTTAGTCTCTAAGGCGATTAAAAAATCAAAAGTGGTTGCGTTTGAAGAACTGGGGATGGAAGCCATCTATGAGTTTGAAGTAAAAGACATGCCGGTAACCGTGGCGGTCGATTCAGAAGGCGTTAATGCACATGATACAGGCCCTGCAATCTGGAAAGTAAAGTTAAACGCTAAGTAAACACATTACTTCTCGATGATAGCCGCAGTAACTCAAGTGACTGCGGCTAGTATAAATAGCGTTCACTAGGTCACATTTAGACACGTTTTGAATAGCTTAACGTATTGCTTAAGCGATTTATTTTGGATAATGTGCTCTATCGCATAGGGGACATGTTGTCGCATCACAGTGGTAACACGCCTTTAAACATAACAATAAGATTATAACGATGAAAAAAACTGCAATCATTATGGCGCTTGCTGCTGTCGGTGCCGCATTTAATGTGACAGCTGCATCTCCGACACCTTTCGCTGTACAACAGCTGGTTAAAATTAACAAACTGCATTCGGCTGTATTATCTCAAGATGGTACTAAAGTGGTTTATGCCATCAAAAATGTTGATAGTAACGGTAAGGGCAGTTCAGACCTTTATATTCAAGACCTAACGACTGCCAACGTTAAACAAATTACCCAGTTTGCCGGGACTGAACACAGTGTTGCATTCGGTCCAAACGACAAAAGTATATATTTTGTTGCTGCACGTAATGGCTCTAGCCAACTATACCAATTGCCTTTAAACGGCGGCGAAGCAAAACAAGTTACTGATTTTCCACTAGATGTAGAAGGCTTTAAACTGTCAAATGATGGCACTCAAGCTGTTATTAACATGCGGGTATTCCCAGAATGTGATGATCTGGCATGTTCAAAAGACAAGTTTGATGCTGAAACAGCACGTACCTCAACAGGTAAAGAATACAAGCAACTAATGGTTAGACATTGGGATACTTGGAACGACCATTCAAGAAGCCATCTATTTGTTGCGCAGTTAAATGGCGATACAGTAACCACAGCTGTAGATGTTACTGCAGGCTTAGACACTGAAACTCCACCTAAACCATTTTCAGGTATGGAAGAAGTCACTTTCACACCCGATGGTAAACACGTGGTTTATAGCGCTAAAGCTCCGAGTAAAGACCAAGCCTGGACGACAAACTATGATTTGTGGCAAGTCAGTGTTGATGGTGGCGAGGTTAAAAACTTAACAGAGTCGAATAAAGCATGGGATGCACATCCTACATATTCTGCTGATGGTCGATACTTAGCTTATTTAGCAATGACCAAACCGGGTTTTGAAGCCGACCGTTACCGTATTATGTTGCGTGACACTGTTACCGGACAAGAAAAAGAAGTCGCGCCATTATGGGATCGTAGTCCGAGCTCATTGGCTTTTGGCACCGACAACAAAACTCTTTTTGTTACAGCGCAAGATATTGGTCAAGTTTCTATATTCGAAGTTAACACCCAGTTTGGCGACGTTAAGACCATTTTCAACGAAGGTAGCAACAATATCGTGGGCCTCGCAGCTGACAAGCTTGTCTTTAGCCATAAGTCACTGGTTGAGCCAGGCGATCTCTATTCTGTTAACCTAGATGGGCAAAACCTTAATCGTTTAACCGAGATTAACAAAGACAAGTTAGCTGAAATTACCTTTGGTGAGTATCAGCAATTTAGTTTTAAAGGCTGGAACAACGAAGAGGTATATGGTTACTGGATAAAACCGGCAAACTATAAACAAGGCGAAAAATACCCGATTGCGTTTTTAGTTCACGGTGGACCGCAAGGTTCATTTGGTAATACATTTAGTAGCCGTTGGAACGCGCAATTATGGGCGGGTGCCGGTTACGGTGTAGTGATGATTGATTTTCATGGCTCTACCGGTTATGGCCAAGCATTTACTGACTCTATAACTCAAGATTGGGGCGGCAAGCCGCTAGAAGATCTGCAAAAAGGTCTTGCAGCCGTTACACAACAACAAAAGTGGTTAGACGGTGATCGCGCTTGTGCATTGGGTGGTTCATACGGGGGCTACATGATGAACTGGATCCAAGGTAACTGGAACGACGGTTTTAAATGTTTAGTCAACCACGCTGGTTTGTTTGATATGCGTTCTATGTACTATGTGACAGAAGAACTCTGGTTCCCTGAATATGAGTTTGGTGGCCCATACGATAAAAACAAAGCCCTGTACGAAAAATTCAATCCTGTTAACTTTGTTGATAACTGGAAAACACCAATGTTAGTGATCCATGGGGAAAAAGATTTCCGTGTACCTTACGGTCAAGGTCTTGCGGCTTATACGCTCATGCAACGCAAAGGGATCCCATCTGAGTTATTAATTTACCCAGATGAAAACCATTGGATCCTAAACCCGGACAACCTAGAGCAATGGTACAAAAATGTACTAGGGTGGATGGATCGTTGGACTGAAAGAGAAAACTTGTTGAGTGAGTAATACTTACAAGTGAATGAAAAGAGCCAGAACTGAGTTTCTGGCTTTTTTGTGCATGGAAATTGTCATTCACCATTTGCTTTGTAAACTTGAGCTATTGGCAGTATGAGCTATTGCTAGTAACTAACCTTTAATATTAAAGCTTTAATCTTGTGTAGATATAAAGGGAGTAAAAAATGGTTAATAGCAATCAACTGACTAAGCTAATTGCGACCGAATATTAATGGCTAATGGGCTGTGCTGTATAGAGCAAGTGTTGTGTGTACCATGCGTGTAATATCGTAGTTTTGCAGTGTTATAACACGCTATATTGGTTTAACACAGACAAACTGGGCGAGGCCATGAAATGAAAACAAGTGGTTAGAGAGTCAGCGTTGCCTAATAGATTACTTGATAATCTGGTTGAAAGAAAATGTAGCTATTCACAAGGGGGATGAAGGCTGGGCAAAAGTGCAGTAAATAAGATCCACTGCACTTATTATTAGTAAAGCAATAAACTACAGCGCTATGTCTACCCACACTAAACGGTGATCAGACGAGACAGATTTTCCGCCGCCTCCCCATTTACCCACGCGTTTGTCATTCATCATTAAGCGGCCATCTTCAAAAGAGGCTGGCCAGAATACTCCAGAATCTGTCACATTTAAATCAGCTGACGGCATCACAAAATCTAAACGTAGCCCAGAAGTATTGGTTAGGCTGTCAGGGTAACGGGTAGCCCAGTTTTGCTCTTTACATTCACCCATTGCTAAACATTCTGGTCCGCCAAGGCTGGTGGGTATATTAACTCCATGAGTTGCATACTGATTCACCTTATCGCTGTGTAGTAAGTCCTTAATGGTGTCTAAATATCCGTCACCACTTTGAGGATCAGCATTTAAGTCGCCTAAAATAACAAATGAAGCATCAGTAGCTATGCCACCTTTGTGACCAGCGTCATCATATATGTAACTGGCATCACCTGAAATATAGTCATTCCAAAACTTAATTTCAGCGCGGTTAAGCTGTTTATTGTTTTCAGTAAATGTATCAAAAACCGGTGGTGTAGGGTGCGACAACAATAAGTGAACGACTTTGTCTCCATTTGCAGTTGGAATGATAATTGGCGCATCAACATGGTTTTTAGACGACATTGGTTTTGCTGCCCATGCTTGGTCGGTATACCAATTGTCACCGCATGTCATACCTGCAGGAAGAGGCTTGTTAGCATCGTTACAATTGGTAATAGTTGGGTTAGCGGCGCCTGGCATGTCTTTCCACTTAAAGTTTTGGAAAGTACGGATATTGTTGGTATCAATTGGGTATTGCGACAATACTCCGAAAGCATACTGACCATGATAGACACCAAAACCCCAAGCATCACCAGGTAAAGAAACTGTACCGTTATGGTCCAAATCAAACTCACTAAGTAAGCCCGTATTAGTGGCAAAGCTTTGCGCATAACCAAATTGAATTGGTTTGAGTAATTCAACTTTGTCAGCTGTAGAGCCTAACGCGTTCTGAGGCACCGACAGATAATTTAAACGAAACCCTTGAATAGCTTCTAGGTCTTCACCGGTGCCATCGTTATTGAACTCAGCCATTAAAAGGACTGCAGGGCGCTCGGTTTGAATAATTGCAGCGATGTTTTTAATTTGAATAACTTTTTCTGCAACTGCTTTATCTTCATCGTTAAGTGTGTTGTTAAACCATTTATCCATTAACGCATCTTGCTCTACGCGAGTAAGTTTCATTTCTGTAACTAGATCAGCGTATGAGCGTCTGTCGAAAGATAAGTTAAATGTACCGATACGAACGTTCTTAGTTGTAGGATCGGCAGCAATTGAATGGTTGTCATGGGTGTTACCGCTATGCCCAGATAGCAGTGCTACAGTAATGGCTGCGGTAATAGCAGCAACTGCTGCTGTTTTTAGTTGCTTCATGTTTTGATCCATCAATAAAATTAAAGAATAACGCCCAATACCTAGAGCTTCGCGCACATTCTATACACCTGTGAAGCTGATTAAAATATAACGGTCTGAATTAATGATTTGAACGCCGCTTTTACAGTCAACTATGATTTGATTTGACTAGATTAGTTTATCTCGAATATGCAATTGGGATCTCGATTGTTTACATTTATGCTGGTGGTATTTTGTTAATGTAATTTTGAACTCAATTCAAATAACAGCACTGATGGAATAAACCATAAAAGTAATTTAATGCAGCTAATTGATTCAAAAAATGCTGACAGCCTATTTAAAACATCTGATATTTACTTGTAAGTAGTGACTATATTCTTATAAATATCTATTTGCTTGTTGAATATATATTAACGATAGCATTTTATGCTAAAAAACCTACTTAACTTAAATTTTTAGCTAGCCAAACTTACTGCATCTTTTGGGTTGTGCTAATTGAGTTGTTGGTAATGTAACGTGCTTTAAGTAAATTAATGCGGGCGATTGTTGGCTGGGCGCACTTTAGTTTGGTCGTCTGTTATTCTGCTGGTGGAGTTGATGCGGTTTGTGGTGGTCGTTGTTAATGTGGGTTACAATATAAAAACATTGATGTACGTAACAAATTTATAAATTGATATGTACTACAATTACGAACATTGGGATGTATAACCATCTCAAAATACAAGATAGCAATATTGACAGTGTTTCACTGCAAAATAATCAAGTCGATATATAAATCGATATTTTTGGACGTTTGAAGTGTCTATTTTAATAGCCTTTATCAAACCTGTCGTTCACAGTCTTAAATTTTTTGAGTACTCACAATCAATGTATTTATTGGTCGTGTAATTACTTATTTATGGAAAATAATAATGAAAAAATCAATTATCCTACTAGGCCTTTCAGTTCTTATCACTGCTGCTCCTTCGTTTGCTGGTGGTACTTTTGGTGGCAATCCAGGCAATATTTCTAATATGAAAGAGTTGCTAGAACCACAGTGGAACGGTAAACCTGGCATTCAACATACATCAGCTTATGGCGTGATTGTACAGTGGAAAGCAGATGTTTGTGGCAGTTTTAATGGCCAAGAAGTTGATGTAAAAAAGTGTGCTACTAAAGCGAAGTAAATCTAAATAATGTTAAGCAAGGTGAATCACCAGGTTTTGACGCTTGGCACTGCATTTAAGGCGTAACCACGTCAAATGTAATAAGTTTTAGGCGTTAAATATTTAAGCTTAACCAAAAAGTGCAGTAAAACAGGTTTACTGCACTTACTTAAAATTGCTAGTTACAATTCAATGTCTAGTTACAACTCAATGTCTACCCATACGAAACGGTGATCTGAAGAAACTGATTTTCCTCCACCACCATAGTTACCTACACGCTCGTCATTCATCAATAAACGACCTTCTTCGAATGTAGCTGGCCAGAATACGCCTGAGTCCGTCACATTTAAATCAGCTGAAGGCATAACAAAGTCTATACGCAGGCCTGAAGTGCTTGTCACCATATCTGGGTATAGGGTGTCCCAGTTTTCGGCTCTACATTCGCCCGTCGCTAAACACTCTGGTCCACCAAGGCTAGTTGGTGCATAAACACCATTGGTCGCTAGTTGGTTCACTTTATCGCTGTTTAATAGCGCTTTAATGGTATCTAAATGGCCGTCACCACTTTCAGGATCAGCATTTAAATCACCTAAGATGACAAATGAAGCATCATCTGCAATGCCGCCTTCGTTACCTGCGTCATCGTAAATGTAGCTACCTTCGCCTGAAGTGTAGTCATCCCAGAATTTGATTTCCGCACGGTTAAGTAACTTATTGTTTTCCGTTACTGTGTCATAAATTGGTGGCGTTGGGTGCGATAGTAGTAAATGCACTACTTTGTCACCGTTTTCAGTTGGGATGATAATTGGCGCATCAACGTGGTTTTTAGACGACATAGGTCGAACTGCCCACACGTCATCTGTGTACCATTTATCACCACATGCCATACCCGCAGGGATAGGGTTGTTACTATCATCACAGTTGATAATGGTTGGGTTTGCTTCACCTGGCATGTCTTTCCATTTAAAGTTTTGGAAAGTACGGATGTTGGCCGTGTCAATTGGGTATTGTGATAATAAACCGAAAGCATATTGGCCGTGGTAGAAGCCAAAGCCCCAACCATCATCAGGTAGAGCAACGTTGCCGTCACGGTTTAAGTCAAAATCACTGAGTAAACCTGTGTTAGTGGCAAAACTTTCAGCATAACCAAACTGAATTGGCTCAAGTAATTTTTCAGTTGCGGCTGTAGCACCTAATGCATTTTGTGGAACTGATAGGTAATTTAAACGAAAACCTTGGATCGCTTCTAAGTCTTCACCGCTACCATCGTTGTTAAACTCTGCCATTAATAATACAGCAGGGCGTTCAGTTTGAATAATTGCTGCGATGTTTTTAATTTGAATAACTTTTTCTGCTACTGTTTTGTCTTCATCGCTAATCGTGCCATCAAACCACTGGGCCATTAACGAATCTTGCTCGACCTTGGTTAACTTCATTTCAGTTACGAGTTCAGCGTAAGTGTTTCGGTCGAAAGACAAGTTAAAGCTACCAATACGTACATCTGTTGTGACAGGTGCTGGCGTTGGTTCACTTGGATAGTAAATGTTGGTTTCGTCGTTGCACCCAGCTAACAATGCAATGGTAATAGCAGCAGCGGCTGCAGTTTTAAGTAGTTTCATGTTTTGACCCATCAATGATAATTATTATAAAACGCCCAATACCTTGGGTTGGCGGGCATTCTATACACCTGTTAAGGTGATTAAAATATAACAGTGTCGTTTATTTATTCAGGTGTCGATTTTGCACTCAGTTGTAGTGGTGTTGTTTTTTTCGTGCGACGTTAATGGTGTATTATTATTTGCTAATCTTTGCAAGGTTACCATAATTGTTGCGTATTTAGTCGGTGTGTTGATGTGATATAACTGACGTAGGCTAGGTGTATAATTGGCAGTAATGACTCATGGTCAAGCTTGGTTTTATCACTCTTTGCATCTCAAATTGATAACTTGCTTTTAATTAGGGGCTAATGGCAACAGTGATGCACTGGTAAAGTGAAAAGGCCTGCAAAAATGCAGGCCTTTTAAAATTAGCTTTCTTTGGGGCTAAGTCCACTTCAAAAACTTAGCAAGTCCAAAGAATACTGCTGCTAAAATTGGTTCATGGTGTTGTCTTTACCTGATGCTTTTAGTGCTTGATCACCAGAGAAATACTCTTTGTGATCATCACCCATATCAGAGCCTGCCATATTTTGATGTTTAACACATGCAATGCCTTGGCGGATCTCTTTACGTTGAACATTGGCAACATAGCCCAACATACCTTGGTCACCGAAGTATTCTTTTGCAAGGTTATCAGTTGATAAGGCCGCAGTGTGGTAAGTCGGCAGGGTAATAAGGTGATGGAAAATGCCAGCTTCACGTGCTGCGTCAGCTTGGAAAGTTCGGATTTTTTCGTCAGCTTGAATTGCTAGCTCAGTGGTATCGTAATCAATACTCATTAGGTTGTTGCGATCGTAAGCTGATACGTCTTGTCCCGCTTCTTCCATTGCATCAAATACTTGCTGACGGAAGTTTAGCGTCCAGTTAAACGATGGTGAGTTGTTGTATACCAATTTAGCGTTTGGAATTGTTTCGCGGATAGCATTAACCATGCCGCCAATTTGAGACACATGTGGTTTTTCGGTTTCAATCCAAAGTAAATCTGCACCATTTTGCAATGAAGTAATGCAATCTAAAACACAGCGTTCTTCACCAGTACCTGCGCGGAATTTAAATAAACCGTTTGGTAAACGAGTTGGTTTAACCAGTTTTCCACCTTGCTTAAATACCACATCGCCGTTTTCTAGTTTATCAGCATCTACAGCTTCAACTTCAAGGAATGAGTTGTATTGGTCGCCTAAATCACCAGCTTCATTAGTCACAGCGATTTTTTGCGTAAGGCCAGCACCTAAAGAGTCTGTACGTGCAACAATAACACCATCATCAATACCAAGCTCTAAGAATGCATAACGTACAGCATTGATTTTAGCTAAGAATTCAACATGGGGCACAGTTACTTTACCGTCTTGATGACCACATTGCTTAACGTCAGATACTTGGTTTTCAAGTTGAATACAACAAGCACCGGCTTCAATCATTTGCTTAGCCATTAAGTAAGTGGCTTCTTCGTTACCAAAACCTGCATCGATGTCGGCAATAATTGGTACAACGTGAGTTTCGAAATTATCAATTTTATCTTGAACAGCTGCTTTTTCGCTTTCGTTACTAGCATTGTCTAATGCACGGAATAAGCCGCCTAGTTCACGAGCATCAGCTTGACGAAGGAAGGTGTAAAGCTCTTTGATAAGTGAAGCTACAGATGTTTTTTCGTGCATTGATTGATCAGGAAGCGGACCAAATTCACTACGAAGTGCAGCAACCATCCAGCCAGAAAGATACAAGTAACGACGTTTGGTCGTTAAAAGATGCTTCTTAATAGAGATCATTTTTTGCTGACCAATAAATCCATGCCAGCAACCGAGAGATTGAGTGTATTGCGAAGAGTCTTTATCGTAGTTATCCATGTCTTCGCGCATAATCTTGGCAGTATATTTAGCAATGTCCAAACCCGTTTGAAAACGATTCTGCAAACGCATACGTGCTACAGACTCAGGGTTGATTGCATTCCATGAACTACCCTCAGCTTTAACTAAGGTAGCAGCAGCATCGATGTTAGCTCTGTAATTTGTCATGTTTAATTCCTTTAACAATATATTAGCAGCGGTTGATTACATTGAAAATTTTAGTTAGAAATGGTTAAATAAGTCTAATTTATACTTTCTATTCTCGGTATTCGTGTTATGAATGTGTCTCGTATTGATTTGAATTTATTGGTTTATTTAGATGTTTTACTCCGTGAGCGTAATGTTACTAAAGCAGCAGATCAGCTAGGAATAAGCCAACCTGCGATGAGTAACGGCTTAAAAAGATTGCGGACGTTATTTGATGACCCTCTGCTGATCAGAACCAGCCAAGGAATGACGCCCACTGAACGAGCGCAAGAGTTGCAGCCAACAATAAGCGAATTGATTATTGGTTTGGAAAAAGCCGTACAGCCACGTGCCGAGTTTAATTCGGTAGAGAGTGAAAAAGTCTTCCGTGTTATGGCAAGTGATTATGCTGAAGCGACATTGATCCCACCGCTTATTGCAAAGCTCCGTACTGAAGCGCCAAATATTATATTAGATATCATGACCCGAGCGATGTAAGTTTCCCTGATGTAGAACAAGGAAGAGTCGATATGGTTATTAACCGTTTCGATACAATTCCGCAATCTTTCCATCAAAAAATGCTCTGGAATGACGATTTTAGCTGTTTAATAAGCAAAGACAACCCTGTTTTGGAGAAATTTTCACTAGAAAGTTACCTCGAAGCAAAACATGTTTGGGTCAGCAAGACAGGTATGGGTGTTGGTGTCGGGATGGATCCTGATGACGTACAACGGCTAGGTTGGGTAGATGAGGCGTTAACTAGAATTGGGGTTAAGCGACGGATCACCGTATTTACTCGCCATTATCAAGCAGCCTGTTTGTTGGCCGAACAACAGGATTTGATCGCGACTATACCCAGTAAAATGGCACGGCAACATGATAAGAACGATCGTATAACCATAGTGCCACCGCCATTTATTATTCCACCTATTGCATTAACGATGGCATGGAGTCCGTTATTACAGCATAACCCAGCACACAAATGGATGAGAAAAATGATTACGGAAACAGCTGACGATATAAAAAGCGGCAAGGTGTAGCGTTTTAACATTAAAATCACTGAAAATGGTAAATAATCGCTTTTTGCATAAGGTATGTGAATAGTGGGAATCACAGCTATAAATTGGATAAATGTACTTCGTTTGATATAGGCTAAAGAAAAACCACCTAAATTGGTGTAATGAATATAAACGGATGATCACTGCCCTTAATTTAGCGGGGCGAGTCAAAGGAAAACAGAGGCGAAATATGACAACATATATTCAAGTTGGCGGACTACAAGTGGCCAAACCGTTGTGGGAACTGGTTGAAAACGAAATTTGTCCAGGGATCACAATCGATTCTCAATCTGTTTGGTCTAAATTCGAAGAGATCGTTACCGAATTTGCTCCTATCAATCGTCAGTTGTTAACGAAGCGCGAAACGCTTCAGCAGCAAATCGATGCCTGGCACATAAATAATAAAGATAAACAATTTGATTTAGCATCTTATAAAGCGTTTCTCTATGAAATAGGTTACCTAGTACCCGAAGGTGAGCCATTTAAGATCAGCACTGAAAATGTTGATACAGAAATTACCCACCAAGCCGGACCACAATTAGTGGTACCTGTTAAAAATGCCCGCTTTGCATTGAATGCTGCCAACGCTCGTTGGGGCAGTTTGTATGATGCGCTATATGGCACTGACGCTATATCTGAAGATGAAGGTGCCGAAAAAACAAAATCTTATAACCCGGTACGTGGGGCTAAGGTTATTGCTTTTGCTAAAAACCACCTTAATACAGCTGCGCCATTGGTTAACGCAAACCACGTTGATGTTGTTGAATATACCGTACAAGCAGGTGTGCTGATTGCCAATCTACAAAATGGTGAAAGCACGCAACTTAAACAGCCTGACAATTTTGTGGGTTATCAAGGTACAGCGCTAGAGCCAACGGCCATCTTATTAAAAAATAATGGATTGCATATTGAGATCCAAATTAATCGTAAGAGTGTTATTGGTCAGAGTGATCCTGCTGGTGTGACAGATTTGTTAGTCGAAGCCGCTATTACTACCATTATGGATTGCGAAGACTCTGTTGCTGCAGTTGATGCTGAAGACAAAGTTGAAATTTACCGAAACTGGTTGGGGTTAATGCAAGGGAATTTAAGCACTTCACTTGTTAAAAATGGTAAAGAGGTCGTTCGTGAACTGAATGAAGACCGGCATTACTTAGGTCCTAAAGGGCAAAAGTTATGTTTGCCTGGACGTAGCTTGTTGTTTGTTCGTAATGTTGGTCATTTAATGACAAATGATGCGGTACTAGATAAAGATGGCCAAGAAGTACCAGAAGGTATTTTAGACGGCATGCTGACAGTTTTAGCAGCAATGCATGATCTAAATGGTAATAACAATAATCGCAGTAACAGCCGTAAAGGTTCCATTAATATTGTTAAACCAAAAATGCATGGTCCAGAAGAAGTGCAATTTACCTGTGAATTGTTTACAAAAATTGAAGATGCGTTAAAGCTGGCACGTAATACCATTAAAGTGGGCATTATGGATGAAGAGCGCCGCACTACAGTCAATTTAAAGGAGTGTATTCGAGTTGCTGCAGAGCGCGTAGTATTTATTAATACTGGCTTTTTAGACAGAACCGGTGACGAAATACACACGTCAATGCAAGCGGGCCCATTTGTTGCTAAGTCATTAATGAAGCAGCAAAAATGGATCGCTGCCTACGAAGATTGGAATGTTGATATTGGTTTAGAGTGTGGTTTACAAGGTCGCTCACAAATAGGTAAGGGTATGTGGCCAATGCCAGATGAGATGGCTGCCATGTTAGAGCAAAAGATAGGCCACCCTAAAGCTGGCGCAAATACGGCATGGGTTCCGTCACCAAACGGTGCGGTATTACACTCTACTCATTATCATAAAATCAATGTTTCTGAAGTACAAAATAGCCTTAAACAACGCACGCGTGCCAATTTAGATGATCTGTTAACTATTCCGCTAATGGAGTCGGGTGACACTCTTACACCAGAGCTCAAATCCTTTGAATTAGAAAATAATGCGCAAGGCATATTAGGCTATGTTGTACGCTGGATTGACCAAGGTGTTGGTTGTTCGAAGGTTTTGGACATCAACAATGTTGGTCTAATGGAAGATAGAGCTACGTTGAGGATTTCGTCACAACATTTGGCAAACTGGTTGGTTCACGGGATCTGTACCGAAGATGAAGTTATGGCTGCGATGAAAAAAATGGCTGCAGTGGTTGATAGCCAGAATCAGTCTGACAGTCTTTACCAAAATATGGCGCCCAACTTTGATGGTATAGCTTTTAAGGCCGCTTGTGATTTGGTGTTTAAAGGTGTTGAGCAGCCTTCAGGTTATACCGAACCTTTGCTGCATGCTTATCGCATTGCTAAAAAAGCGGAAGTATAAACTTACAAAGAGTGGTGACAGCTAAAACGTTAGCCATAAACTGAATGCCAGTTTTCGATATTCGTTGACTGGCAAGAACTTGTGATTGACGAGTTGTGTCTCTGCAGGCCTAATCATTCATTACCAATACAACAATAGCCCGGCCTTGATTGCTGGGTTATTTGTATTGGGATAAAAGATAATGAAGTTATAACCCATTCTAACAGTTAGTACCTTGAGGAGGGGTTATAAATAAATGCTTTGCTTGTGAGCTACCTGATAAGCATTAAATGCCTCTGCTTTTAAGCATGTTATGATAACAGTCTGAACCTGCGCTGCTTAGATTGCGCAATGAATGCTTGCCTTCTTCTTGAATTCATTAACTTTTTTGTACGTTGCCGTGATTTTCTTTTCATCTACAATCTCCTCTGAAATGTGACTGAAGTAAAAGTAACATCTCTATTAACTCAGACTTTGTTAGTAATTAACGAAATTAGTGAACTGCCGGCCTAATTGATTTAATACCTAGGCACATGATTTATAGATTGATCCTATCAAGTGCATAATCAAAATTTACACCTGTTGCTGCGTTATAACTGTGAAGTTTACCGCATAAAGACGACTCCCAAACTGTGTGGCAATGTTAGCTAAATGTAGTTAATTATCGGTTATATATTGTCCAGGGGAATAATTCTGAAAATATGTTCTAAAATTGTGATTCAGGATTGAAAATCGAGATGTTAGATTAGGATTTGTTGAGTTAAAGTACGGCAAATTTTTTGGCAGTCATTACGCGTCGAGGCGCAGAGGATAAAACGTTGGATTTAACTCTTTATGTTAAGTTTTTTTTAGGGTTAATTGCGATTATCAATCCATTTGGATTGTTACCTGTTTTTGTGAGCTTAACCAGCCACCAAACTGAACCTGAACGGGTTCAAACGGCTAAGGTGGCCAACTTTGCGGTTGTGGTAATTTTGCTTGTCACTATTTTTGCAGGCCAACATATACTCAATCTGTTTAATATCTCTTTATCTGCATTTAGGATAGCTGGCGGCTCATTGATAGCGTTAATTGCGATGTCGATGTTGCAAGGTAAACTTGGTGAAGTGAAACGCAATAAAGAGGAAGATCGTGAGGCGTCTGGGATGGAGTCAGTTGCTGTAGTGCCGCTGGCTTTGCCGTTAATGGCCGGCCCTGGTGCGATTAGCTCGGTGGTTGTTTCGGCTGCTGAAAACAACACCCTAGTGAATTTGATAGGAATGTCGATTACCGTTATTTTGTTTGGCTTGTTGAGCTACCTGTTATTTCGGTTGGCTCCTGTTATTTTTAAATTATTAGGTAACACAGGCATTAACGTTATTACCCGTCTTATGGGGTTGTTGATGTTATCGATTGGGATCGAAGTGATTGCCGCAGGTGTTAAAGGGCTATTCCCGAATATATAACGGTTTTGCAGGAATGACTCATAACTGCTTCACTAAGATTACAGGCACCAGTGTTTGGTGCCTTTTTTATGTGCTGTGTGTCAGAGTTCTCGATTAAGTTCGAGCATAGAGCTCGTTTTGGGGCTAAAAAGATGCTGATGTAACTTTGCGGCAAATTCATCTGTCATACCTGAGATATAGTCAGCAATAACACGATGGCAATTTTGGCCTTCAGCTTTGGCATGTTTCCAACGCTCTTGTGTGTTGGTTGGCAGTAAGCGCTCTGGATCAGACATAAAGGCCTCAAATAGCTCCATTACAATCTGTTGACCTTTGTATTCAATCATTTGAATTTCAGGCTTTCTAATGACGTATTGATAAACAAACTTTTTAAGTACTGCTAGTGCTTCATGAAAGGGTTGCTCCAACGCCGCATTGTATTTAAGTAATGGCTCACTAAAGCCTTCAACCTCTACAATTGAAATTGCCGTCACGAATCCATTTACTAAGGTACCGATAGCATCTTTACGTAAATGATGTTGGCTGGAGAATAGGCGCTCACCAATAGATGTAAATTCTTGCTGTATCCAGGCATCATCACTATGACTCAGTATTTGTTCAACATCTTTTACCCACTGTTCATTGGCGACAATCCCCATTACGATAGCATCTTCGAGATCATGAACCGCATATGCGATATCGTCTGCTAACTCCATGATGGAACAATCTAGGGACTTATACTTTGTTCGTCTGTGCTTGCTATCGTCAATCAACATGTGTGATAAGAACAGCGACTTATCTGCGTTAGATAACGGCGCTAATACCCAATCAAGTACTGCTAAATCGTCATCAAAGATCCCTTTTACTGGCGGCCACTGTGAAGGTTTGAGTTGCCTAAAGTTATTCACTTCACTGTTAGGTAATTCTCGGTAAAGCTGGCTGTATGGAGTAGGGTACTTAAGTATGCCTAATAAAGTACGGCGGCAAAGGTTCATGCCATAGTTTTCGGTATAGGGCTCAAGTCGAGTGAGTATTCTAAAAGTTTGGCCATTACCTTCAAAACCACCATGTTTACGCATCATATAATTTAACGCAACTTCACCTCCGTGCCCGAATGGAGGATGCCCGATGTCATGGGCAAGACAAATCGATTCAATTAAACTCATCGAGTTGAGAGTCTGTTTTTGCTCAGGGTGTTTTTGCTTTAATTGAGCGCAAATACCAGTACCGATTTGACTGACTTCAAGTGAATGGGTCAAACGAGTACGGTAAAAATCGTTGAGTCCCACGCCTAGTACTTGGGTTTTTGCTTGCAAACGTCTAAACGCTGCCGAGTGTAATACTCTGGCGCGATCCCGCTGATATGGGCTACGGTGATCATTGCGGCGTTGCTTGTCTTCAGTTAAACGCCTGTCATGCCAAGGTGTTACATCCATGCTGTTTCCTTAACGATTACTAAAGTAATTTATTAATGTCATCTAAATCGAGCGTAAAGCTCGGAATAAAGCAGGCCATAAAATATTGGACTGCTGGGATGGGGTTTTCATTAAGGCTTTTTTCAAGGCGTTTAAGTGCAGTATTAAATTCAGTATTACCGGCACGGCGCTCTTCTAAACACTTTAAATAAGCACAAAGCGTATCGGCAGCTTTGACTAATGCCTTATATTCAGGTTCAGCATACTCGCTGGTAAGTAAAGCGCGGTAGTCGTCTTTAAACTCATCTGGCACCATTTCAAGCATGCGGTGCTCGGCGATAGCTTCAATCTTTTTGTATTCTGCTTCGATCTCTTTATTGAAATACTTTACGGGGGTTGGTAAATCGCCGGTAAGAATTTCACTGGCATCATGGAATATCGCTATGGTGGCAGCTTGATTTGGGTCGTAATTGCCATCAAATTTTTTGTTGCTAATAATTGCTAGTGCATGTGCAACCATAGCGACTTGTAATGAATGTTCTTGAACATTTTCGGTTCTGACATTGTACATTAGCGGCCAGCGTTGAATTAATTTCATTCTAGCGAGGTGGGCAAATAAGTGGCTCATTGCATTCCTTACAGCTCGGAGGAGTGTTCTGAGATTAGCATAATACATGCATTAAAAAACAACCAGTGGGTCGTTTATTTTACTCTGTAGAACAATTGCTGCTGGTTATGAACAAATTTTTTTGAGCTATAACGGATGTATCAAGCTGGGATTGGCTTTAGAGATAATAACAGTGCTCGATATTCACATTGCTGTACTATAAAGAGCACGTTATCAACAAGAGACTACGACTATTGTTTATAGCCACCTAAAAAATCACCAACATCATTTAGCGCTTTGCTCAGTTCATCTTTGTAGGGAAGGAACACCACTCTAAAATGGTCTGGTTCTGGATAATTAAAGGCTGTGCCTTGCACAAGTAAGATTTTTTTCTCTTTTAACAGGTCAAGCACTAAGCGTTCATCGTCTCGCAAGTTAAATTTCTTTTGATCTAGCTTAGCAAAAGCATATAAGGCGCCCTGCGGTTTGACCACGCTAACACCTGGAATTTGATTTAACATTTCATAGCAGGTATCACGTTGCTGTAATAAACGGCCGCCTGGTTGAATGAGTTCTTGAATGCTTTGGTAGCCACCTAACGCCGTTTGAATTGCGTGTTGATTAGGAACATTGGCACATAAGCGCATTGATGCCAACATGTCTAGGCCTTCAATGTAGCTTTTTGCCGATTTCAAGTTACCGGTTAGCATCATCCAGCCGACTCTAAAACCTGCCGCGCGGTATACTTTTGATAAACCGTTAAAGGTGACGGTTAAAATATCATTTGAAAGAATGGCTGCGGGAACATGTTCTGCTTCGTCATAGAGGATCTTGTCATAGATTTCATCGCTGAACAAAATCATGTCGTTTTGTCGGCAAAGTTCAATCACTTCTAAGATTAGTTCTTTGGTGTAGACCGCACCCGTTGGGTTATTAGGGTTAATTAGAAGGATCCCTCGAGTTCGAGGCGTAATTTTACTTTTTATGTCCTCAATATCAGGGAACCAATTAGCTGCTTCATCACAGCGGTAATGCTGCGCTTTGCCACCGGACAAATGCACTGCAGCTGTCCATAGTGGATAGTCAGGTGAAGGGATAAGGACTTCGTCACCACTATTAAGCAAACCTTGCATAGCCATCATAATGAGCTCAGAAACACCATTACCGATATAGATATCTTCGATACCTACGCCTAGAATACCTTGTGATTGGTAATGCTGCACAATTGCTTTACGCGCAGAAAATAACCCTTTAGATTCACAATATCCTTGGGCACTCGGTAAGTTGAGGATAACGTCTCGCACTATCTCTTCGGGGGCTTCAAATCCAAAGCTGGCAGGGTTGCCGATGTTGAGTTTTAAGATCCTGTGACCTTCGTCCTCTAATCTTCTAGCTTCTTTATGCACTGGACCTCGTATATCGTAGCAAACGGAATCCAATTTATTTGACTTGATAATAGGGCGCATCTAAACCTCGGAAATGCTTTTAAAAAGAGTTTAATGTCGATCAGACTTTATGGGAGCAACAATAACGAAATAGAGCGAATAATGATAGGGCTAAATATGTCCAAATATAGCGATATCGTCGACAGATGGCTTGTTGCACACACTATATCGAACGGTCATGCTGTGTTGAGGGTGGGGAGTGGCGATAAATACTGTAGTCGTTGTGGTTGTAGGCGTATTGAGCTACTTGATCTACGTCAATCATTAGGTGATCTAGTTTGATTGGCAAGCTTCTTGGTAGCCTTTGGCCGGCAATTTATGCTTGTTAGTTTGGGCATAAGGAACAACCCAATTGCGCTTGAAATTTAGGCCTGAGTAAAAATACAAAAAAGCCAGCCTAAACAGGCTGGCTTTTATTATTTCAACGGGTTTAAATTAAACGCGCTTTTTGAATTCGTTAGTACGAGTATCGATTTCAATGAAATCACCAGTTTTAACGAAGTCAGCAACACTTAATGTGCTGTTACCCGCGATAGTCGCAGGCTTCATTACTTTACCTGATGTATCGCCACGAGCTGAAGGCTCAGTGTAAATAACTTCGCGAATAACGGTGGTTGGCAATTCAACTGAAATTGCTTTACCTTCGTAGAAAGTTACTTGGCAAATATCTTCGATGCCATCAACAATGTATGCAGCTGCGTCACCGAGGTTTTCAGCTTCAACATCATACTGGTTGTATTCTGAGTCCATAAATACATACATAGGATCAGCGAAGTATGAATAAGTACAGTCAAGACGTTCTAGAATGATGTCGTCTAACTTATCTTCGCCTTTAAACGTAGTTTCAGTTGTAGAATCAAGCAAAACGTTTTTCAGCTTTAATTTTACGATAGCTGCGTTACGACCAGAGCGAGTTGTTTCTGTCTTTAGTACAACCCAAGGTTTGCTATCTAACATGATCACGTTACCAGGACGGATTTCATGAGCAGTTTTCATTACACTATTTCCTATTTTTGGTATTTTTGTTTCAACGACGTATCTTAGCTATTTTTCACGAATTGAACTAGTCGAGAAGCAAGATCTTCGTCAATTAATGCGTTAATTGGCCATTGTTGTGCGTGATCAAGCAACGCTTGTCTATTTAATAACAATTTTTGCCATTCGTTCTGGGTCGCTGCAATTTGTTCTTGGTTAAACGCAACATTAAGACCACGCCATAATTGGTTTAATTCAGGGCTCATTTCTGCGCCGTAACAATCCATAAATGCATCTAGTTTTACTAAATGGTAGTCGTCCTCTTGCGGGTAGATATGCCAAACAAACGGTCTAGCTGCCCATTGAGCCCGTAAAAATGAATCTTCACCGCGAACAATATTGATATCACAACTCCACAGCAGTCGGTCATAACCTTGCTGATCTGTCATCGGTAAAATGTGAATGGTTAAATTGCCAAAGCCTATTTGCTGCCCAGCTTGTAATTCACTTATTGGGCTTGCAATAAGTGACGTTAAACTGTTTAAGCTGCGGCCTTTTGGTACCAGTGCGTGCACCGGGGTGGATGACTGAGCCCATAATTGGCATAAACTCAGTAAGGCTGCACTTTCATAACTAAACACACTGATGACTGTATCAGTTAAATTTATGCCACTGAGCCCTAATTGTGTAAACAGCTTAAGTCGATTTGAGGGATCTGCTTGCCATTGCATGCGGTTTGGTAAAGTATCTTTTTCACAAATTAGACCGCCAGTTTTGGCACCAAATCCGGGAAAGTAAAAATATTTTTTAAGACCACTGTTTTGCAAAGAAGGTAAACCATGGCAACCCTCAACCCAGTCTTCGGCACTCAAATATTCTAAGTTAAGCCATAAAGGTGCTGCGGGCGCACCGAGGGAGCTTTTATGCTTTTTATGACACTCAAGCATGCTATGTTGCACTTCAGCTGGCAAGTTACAGGCAAAGGCTTCGATTAGCACGTCAGCAGGAATAAAAGGAGTAGGGAGTGGCTCAGTCCAGTGATTTATAGTAACGCCATGCTGTACTTGGCTGTCAAGTTTAGGGTTAAGCTCAGGTAGAATATGCGAAAAACTTTTTAAATCGTCGACCCATAACGTCAAATGGATAGAATATTCAGTTGTAAGTTGCTTAGCCAGACGCCAAGTCACACCAATGTCACCATAATTATCGACGACGGCACAAAATATATCCCAACGTTGATTAGGTAGGGCTGAGTTAGTCAGGCTGTTAGTCAATGTGTTACGACCTCTTTAAAACACAAAAAACGGCATAAATGCCGTTTTTTGTCGCTAGAAACAATAAACTAGGTTGTTTATTAATCTTCTAGTTCTGCTAAACACATCTCTTCATAGATTTGTTTAACCCAAGCATCAACACGCTCTTCAGTTAGCTCTGGTTGACGATCTTCATCAATTCCAAGACCAACAAAGTGTTTGTCATCAGCAAGTGCTTTTGAAGCTTCATAGTCATAACCCGCAGTTGGCCAGTGACCAATCACGATAGCACCACGAGCTTCAACGATTTCGTTAACCATCCCCATAGCATCAAGGAAGTATTCAGCATAATCTTCTTGATCGCCACAACCGAAAATAGCAACTAGCTTATCTTCAAAGTTAATTTGTTCTAATTCAGGGAAAAAATCGTCCCAATCACACTGTGCTTCACCGTAGTACCAAGTTGGGATCCCGAAAACAATCAAATCATACTCGGCAATTTCTTCTTTGGTACTTTTGGCGATATCTTTCACCTCAACCATTTTTTTGCCCAGTTTTTTCTGGATCATTTTGGCGACGGCTTCGGTGTTGCCTGTATCAGACCCGAAAAAAAGACCTACTGTAGCCATTGTTGTTCCTTTAATATCTAGTTTATTCAGGGGTTACTAACTGTAAAAGCACTTAATTAGTCACTTGCTTTTGCAGAATTAATTCTATTAGCTGACTACGGCTGATATTACTGGCCGTAGCTTTTTGATTCAAGGCGTCATATAAATCTTGTGACACCTTTAACTCTATTCGCTTTAACCCATTCGCTCTATCGCGTTGGATTTGGTTTCTCTTGTTAATTTTTAGCTGTTGGTCCCGTGGCAATGGATTGCTACGTGGACGACCACGTCTTGTTTCTGTTGCGAACAGATCAATGGTGGTTCTGTCTGATGTTTCTTTTGCCATTGATTTTGTATTTACCCGATGCCTGAACCTTCCCAGGTCATCTGTATAATCCCTTTTGCTATAAACCCGGCGCAGCCGAGAAATAAAACGATCCAAACTATATACTGACCAAACTTAGGGACTTTGCCTTGTTTGAGTACATCGTTAATGGCCATACCAATAAAAAAGAAGATAGCTGCAAAAAACAGGTTCAACCCTAAGGCTTCAATCTGTCCCATGTACTGCATTAACATCTATCATCCCTTTTGGCCAAAAAAAGTGGCGCGAATATACCATATAAGTTTATTTGCGGCTATATGCTTTACATGTAAATAGCGGTAAATATTGATCCAGATTACAAGATGAACTCTTTAACTATCCGGTTAAAAATGCTTGGTTTTTGAGCATGTAACCAGTGGCCTGTGCCTTCAATGGTTTTCGCTTTTACGTTAGGAAACAACTTTATTATAGTGCTTCGGTGCTCTGTTGTTACATAATCAGAGTCTGCACCACGGATAAACAGACAAGGCCCTTGATAGTTATGTGTAAATACAGGCCAACTAATAATGTTTGTATAACTTTGTCTTATTGCAGCTAAATTTAGTTTCCATTCAAAACCGTTATCCCCACGTTTTAACGATTTGAGTAAAAACTGTGCAGTGCCGTCATCAATGCCAAGTTTTTGCATATGTGTCAGTGCTTCACGACGATTTGTAAGGTTAGATAAAGGCAGTGTTTCCAGAGCATTAAAGACTTTATCGTGGCGACTGTTATAGCAGACAGGAGCGATGTCTGCGACGACTAAATGGCTCACTCGCGCTGGGTATAATAGTGCTGTCGCCATTGCAATTTTTCCGCCCATGGAGTGACCAACAATGCTGGCTTGCTCAATTTGTAGGGCATCAAGCAACGAAATAATGTCAGCGGCCAGATTTGGGTAAGTCATATTGGCGATTCGAGGACTATTACCGTGGTTGGCAACATCAACTCTAATGACAGTAAATGAATCTTCCAGTGTTTTTGACAGTAATTTTAGATTATCAAGATCGCCAAATAGTCCATGGATCAAAATGACCACTGGTCCATTGCCACTTTTTACGTAGTTCATTGCCATTGCCAATAATAGTACTCTTTGTACATTATAGTGCCTTGATTGCGGTGGCATGCCAAGTAACGGGGTTGAACTAATGATGGGTTGTTGAAATTTTAATCGCTTAGTGTGTCTTTAATCGCCGCTTTCCTAAATTGATCGCAATTTTAAATTATTGATGCTTTATCAAGGCTCTAAACCTCGTTACACTGAGAACATTATTCGGGGCTGTAGTTGCATTTATTACAGATACAAATAACACCGATCCCAGTTTTATCAGTAAGGAAAATACCAGCTATGAAATATATCGAGGTTGATGAAGAGCTTTATCGCCACATTGCCAGCAAAACAGAACGTATTGGTGAAAGCGCTTCTGATATTTTACGTCGAATATTAGGACTGCCCGTTGACTCTATTATGCTCGATGAGCCAGAAACAATAAGTCACCCTAGTCTCGAGATTGCTGAAAAAAAACCTTACGTTAAAAAAGAGAAAAAACCAGTTGTTGCACCCATCACTGACTTTATCGACAGCATTGATGCTGAGCAGTTAGCAACACAAAAAGGCGCTGTGGGTCGATTTTTATTTATTCTTGATATCGTTTACCAAATTTCAAATAAACCATTTGAGCAAGTATTACAGATCCAAGGTCGTGACCGTTTGTATTTTGCTACATCTAAAGAGGCGTTACTTAAAGCCAGTAAATCAGCTAACCCTAAAGAGATCGGTAACAGTGGTTATTGGGTAACGACAAACAATAACACTGCTAAAAAAAGAGCTATCCTTTCTGAAGTATTAACTCAATTTGGTACCGATGAAGAGCAAGTTATCGAAATTATCGCTAAAGTTTAAGTAGGCGACCAAATAGAACTAAAGGAGCTAGTTTTGGCTATACATGATAGAGCAGGGCATGTGGCGCAACAAAAGGACTTGGTCAATGTTGCAAAATTGATCAGTCTTTATTACCGGTTGAGTCCAAATGTTAGCGAACCGACTCAGCAGGTTACTTTTGGCACCTCTGGCCACCGTGGTAGCGCATCTAAACAAAGTTTTAATGAAGCACATATTTTAGCTATTGCACAAGCGGTAGCAGATTATCGAAAACAAGCAGGGATCAGCGGAAAATTAATACTTGGCATTGATACCCATGCGTTGTCTCAACCCGCTGCGATCTCAGTGATTGAAGTTCTTGTTGCTAATCAGGTTCATGTTGTTGTACATGCAAATGAAGGCTATACACCTACGCCGGTTGTTTCACACGCCATTGTCTGTGCCAATGCAGAAATAGGCGATGGTGCTTTAGTCGATGGCCTAATTGTTACACCATCACATAACCCTCCCCAAGATGGCGGCATAAAATATAATCCACCCCATGGCGGCCCTGCAGAAGGTGACATTACTCAATGGATCCAAAATAAGGCCAATCAGTATTTAGCCGATAATCTTCTAGGCGTAAAAAGAATTGGTTACACACAGGCACTACAAACCGAATACGTTGTAGAGCAAGATTTAATCACGCCTTATGTTAATGACTTAAGAAACGTGATTAATTTAGAAGCTATCGCGAATGCTAAATTACGCCTAGGCGTTGATCCTCTGGGTGGCTCGGGTATTCATTATTGGCAGCCAATTGCTGATAAATATGGTTTAAATATCAGCATCGTAAATAACAAGGTCGACCCTAGCTTTAGTTTTATGCCATTAGATAAAGATGGCAAAATCCGTATGGACTGTTCATCTCCCTATGCAATGGCAGGATTATTGACCCATAAAGACCAATATGATTTGTGTTTTGGTAATGATCCTGACTTTGACCGCCACGGTATTGTTTGCCCTGGTAGCGGCTTAATGAATCCAAATCATTTTTTAGCTGTTGCGATCGATTATCTGATTACGCACCGTCCAAACTGGACTGAATCCATGCTGATAGGTAAAACGTTAGTATCGAGCGCCATGATAGATAAAGTCTGTGCCATGCATAATAAAGCCATGTCTGAAGTCCCTGTTGGCTTCAAGTGGTTTGTTGATGGCTTAGCCAACAGCACTTTTGCATTTGGTGGTGAAGAAAGCGCTGGCGCGGCATTTTTACGACTTGATGGCAGTACTTGGTGTACCGACAAAGACGGGTTTATTTTGTGTTTGTTAGCAGCAGAAATTTTAGCTGTTACTGGTAAAACACCACAACAGCGCTACCTTGAGTTAGAAAAAGAATTTGGCCAAAGTTTCTATCAGCGTATCGATAGCCCGATTAGTCTTGAAAACAAAGCTAAGTTTGCTGAAATATCAGTAGACTCAATATCAGCCACAGAGTTAGCGGGTGATGTTATTACCCAAAAGCTAACCCATGCTCCGGGTAATGGCGCATCGATTGGCGGTATTAAAGTGGTTACGGAAAACGGGTGGTTTGCTGCTAGACCGTCTGGTACCGAAGCCTTGTTTAAGCTTTATGGTGAGAGCTTTGTAAGTCAGTCACATTTACAACGGTTACTCAGTGATGCTCAAATGATGGTTGAACAAGCTTTACAACATTAATCATTCAAAAAAAGCGCCGTCATGGCGCTTTTTTTATATCCATAAAATACAGCACTTAAAAGCTGATGTGGCAGCTGGGAAGATTATTTTTAGCTAAATAATCTTGGTGGTACTCTTCAGCCTCGTGAAATGTTCCTGTTTCTACGATTTGTGTGACGATGGGTTTATCGCCCCATTTTTTACTGTTAATTAAGGCTTGTTTGGCTGTTTGAGCTAATAGCTGTTGTTGTGGGGTATGGTAAAAAACACAGCTACGATACTGACTACCAACATCTTCACCTTGCTGGTTTAACGTTGTTGGGTTGTGGTTTTTCCAAAAGATACTTAATAAGGTTTCGTAAGCGACGACATTGGGATCATATTCCACCTGAACTACTTCAGCATGGCCAGTATTACCCGTTTTAACCTCTGCATACGTTGTAAATTGATCTTGGCCACCCATATAACCACAAATACAATTACTCACGCCTTCAACCTGTTTGAAAAAATATTCAACTCCCCAAAAACAACCTGCACCAAATGTTGCGTATGCCATGTTGGCTCCTTATAAATGTAGACGTTTGGATGGCTAGATGTCTTTATTCTGTTGTATGTTTATAAACAATGCAAGTACATTTTTAATTCGGTTGACTGGTTGTTGGGGGAAAGTAGGTGATTGGTTGCCTAAAGTTGAATGTTTTCATGCTAATATCTGTCGCAATATCAGCTTTGAGTTGATTTTGAACTCCATCAAAATGGCTTTTAGCGAACGGACTAGCACCAAAAGGAGTCGTTTGTGTTGCAACAACTAAAGCAGTCTAATGATTTTTTAGCGTTTACCCTCTCGCATCCACAATACTTGCCAGAAAGCTTTGCTTTTGATCTCGGTGAGCACACACATGTTGAAGTGTGGGACACTGGCGTGATTGTGTTTGAACCCCTACAAGCAAAGCACTGTACCGATATCATTTTGTCATGTGCAGTACACGGTAACGAAACTGCACCAATTGAGCTTTGTAATGCATTAATGACTGAGATTTTGTCTCAACAGTTACTGATTAAAGAGCGTGTTATGTTCTTGATCGGTAACCCGGCTGCCATCCATAACGGTTCCCGTTTTATTGATGAGAACCTTAACCGATTATTTAATGGAGCCCATTCGCGTGATGAAGGGCTTTGTAACCCAGAGCGAGTAAGAGCACATAAGTTGGAACAATACGTCGACCGTTTTTATACTGCCCATACCAAGCATCGACACCGTATCCATTACGACCTTCATACGGCTATTCGTGGCTCAAAGCATGAAAAATTTGCGATTTACCCATATCGACCTGGCCGTAAATACAGTAAACAACAGATTATGTTTCTCGAGTCTTGTGGCATAAACACCATTTTATTCCACCATGAACCTACAACGACATTCAGTTATTTTTCATCGGAAAATTATCAAGCAGACGCTTTTACTATTGAGCTAGGTAAAGTATTTCCGATGGGACAAAATGACATGACTCGCTTTATAGCATTGAAGGCGTCATTAACATTATTAATGACGGGTAAAGATCTACAATTACCCGAATTTGATTTAAAAAGGTTAAACCTCTACCAAGTTTGCCGTTCAATAAATAAACATTTTGATGATTTTGAATTTAATTTTACTAACGATGTCGAAAACTTTACTGCATTTCCCCAAGGTTACACATTAGCCATGGAAGGTGGGCAGCCAGTTAAAATTCAACATGCTTCAGAGTCTATTGTGTTTCCAAATGCCAAAGTGCCGGTGGGCCAACGCACAGTACTTATGTTAACTGCGGCAGATGATAGCAATCTGGCTTGATTTAAAACGTAAATATTAACGTTGTAAACCAATATATACATGCTCCAAGTCGCATAGTTGCTGTCAAAATGTTAGCAAGTGTTGAGTGTTAGTTTACGTTAACGTAATGTTCTTTCCGCGTATAAAAAATATAAAAATGCTGCAGCCAACATGTTCAGCAATAACAACAAGAGCACCTTATGAGTAACGCAACAACAAATGCAGAAACTGTCCATCGGGTCAGCTTTTTAGATAAAGATGCTGTCGCGATCCCCATTTTAAAAATCTTACAGGCAGACGGCACCGTTTATGACAGTGCGATACTGCCTAATATTGATGAAGTATTAGCGAGTAAAATACATGATACATGTGTTTTTACCCGTGTACTTGATGAACGGATGCTCGGTGCCCAGCGCCAAGGTCGAATAAGCTTTTATATGACCTGCACCGGGGAAGAAGCCTCCATCATTGGCAGCACTGCTGCACTTGACGATGGAGATGTTATTTTAGCTCAATATCGTGAGCACGCAGCAATTCGTTACCGTGGTTTTACGACTGAGCAATTTATGAATCAGTTATTTAGTAATGAAAAAGATTTGGGTAAAGGGCGTCAGATGCCGATCCATTATGGTAGTGAAGCATTAAATTACCAAACAATTTCATCACCGCTAGCCACTCAAATCCCCCAAGCTACCGGCGTGGCATACAGCTTAAAAATTCAAAAAAAGCGTAATATTGCTATTTGCTACTTTGGTGACGGTGCTGCCTCTGAAGGTGATTTCCACGCAGGGTTGAATATGGCGGCGGTATTAAATACACCGGTGATATTCTTTTGCCGTAACAATGGCTACGCCATCTCAACGCCAACAGAAGAGCAGTTTGCGGGGAACGGTATTGCCAGTCGTGGCCCAGGTTACGGAATACACACGATTCGTGTTGATGGTAATGACATGCTTGCTGTTTTAGCAGCCACTCAACAAGCTCGTGCATACGCGCTAGATAATAACGCACCAGTATTGATTGAAGCCATGACATATCGCCTTGGCGCGCATTCTTCTTCAGATGATCCGTCTGGTTATCGCTCAAAAGATGAAGAAGAAAAATGGCAACTGCATGATCCCGTTAAACGCTTCAAGCTGTGGATGATTAATAAAGGTTGGCTTAATGAAAGCCAAGATGCTGCGCTGTTTGAAAAATATCGCGAAGAAGTACTCGCTGCACTAAAAGTGGCAGAAAAAATTCCACTACCGCATTTAGACGAACTTATAGAAGATGTCTACGACAAACCAACGCCTTTGCTAGAAAAGCAACTGACAGAACTTAAAGCGCATATTAAAAAATATCCAAAAGCTTACCCTAAAAGCGCAGGGAGAATATAACAATGGCACAGATGAATATGTTGCAAGCCATTAACGAAGCCCTAAGCTCAGAAATGGAAGCAGATCCTAAAATGTTGGTGTTTGGTGAAGACGTCGGCCACTTCGGCGGTGTTTTTAGAGCCACATCCGGCTTACAAGAAAAATTTGGTCATGACCGTTGCTTTAATACCCCTCTTACAGAGCAGGGCATTGCAGGCTTTGCCAATGGGTTAGCCTCTAATGGCATGACCGCTGTGGCTGAAATACAGTTCGCAGATTATATCTTTCCTGCTATTGACCAAATCGTCAACGAAAGTGCCAAGTTTAGATACCGTAGTGGTGATCAATTTGATGTCGGCGGCTTAACGTTCCGTACTCCTTATGGTGGCGGTATAGCTGGCGGTCATTATCACTCACAGTCACCTGAAGCCTACTTTACTCAAACGCCAGGGTTAAAGGTGGTTATTCCACGTAACCCTGAACAAGCAAAAGGGCTATTGATAGCCTCTATTCGCGATAAAAATCCGGTCATTTTCTTTGAACCTAAACGTTTGTACCGTGCCTCTGTTGGTGACGTTAGAGACGGCGAGCTTGATATTGAACTGGGTAAAGCAGAGGTGATCCGTAAGGGCACCGATATTACGTTGTTAGGCTGGGGCGCACAGATGGAGATCCTAGAGCATGCAGCTGATATGGCAGCTAAAAAAGGGATCTCGTGCGAGGTGATTGATTTACGGACGTTGTCGCCATGGGATGCAGATACTGTAGCTACCTCAGTAAAGAAAACTGGCCGTTTGTTGATTAATCACGAAGCGCCATTGACAGGTGGCTTTGCGGGTGAAATTGCCGCAACGATTCAAGAGCAATGCTTTTTATATTTAGAATCTCCCATCGCTCGAGTATGTGGACTGGATACACCATATCCATTGATCCATGAAAAAGAATATATGCCTGATGCGTTAAAAACATTTGAAGCAATTACAGCATCAGTCAATTTTTAGGAGCCAACCATGATTAAAGAGTTTATCTTGCCGGATATCGGTGAAGGTGTTGTTGAGTGTGAATTAGTAGAATGGTTGGTTCAAGAAGGTGATGTGGTAATAGAAGACCAACCAATCGCTGATGTAATGACTGACAAAGCGTTGGTACAAATACCGGCACCACACGCGGGGATCATTGCTAAATTACATTATGCCAAGGGTGATATTGCCAAAGTGCACGCGCCATTGTATTCAGTAAAAATTAACGATGACGATGCAAGTCCTGTATCTGATGACTCAGCGCCGATGTTAGAAACGGTATCAGCTTCACCTTTTGTGACTACCAAGGTTGAAGAATTTCTATTGCCTGATATTGGTGAGGGCATTGTTGAATGTGAATTAGTTGAGTGGCTAGTCAAAGAGGGTGATATGGTTGTTGAAGATCAGCCCATTGCAGATGTAATGACTGACAAAGCACTCGTGCAAATTCCTGCGATTAAAAACGGCAAAATAGTTAAGTTACATTATCGTAAGGGCCAGTTAGCACAAGTCCATGCTCCATTATTTGCAGTTGAAGTTTCTGTTGAACATAATGAAATACCTTTAGTTGATGAGCCAGTTGAAAACAAGTTTAACTCTCAAGTATCTAATTTATCAGTAGAAAACATTGATAAGCAGTGTGTGAAAAATATTGATACCAATGACACTTTAGCACAAGGTAAAGCACTCGCGAGCCCTGCTGTACGCCGTATGGCTCGTACTTTAGATATTGATATCTCCGCTGTAAAAGGCACGGGAAAACATGGGCGGGTTTATAAAGAAGATATTGAACGTCATCAAGTTCCGGCTGCCACTACGATACCAACTGAATCGACTCAAGCAGTGAATAAAGATGTATCGCAAGGATCTAACAGCCTTAACGCAGCAACAGTCAGTGACACCGTTGTGCCAATTAAAGGCGTGCGTGCCGTGATGGCGAAAATGATGACTGAATCAGTCAACACTATTCCGCACTTCACCTATTGTGAAGAGTTCGATTTAACGGAATTAATTGCGCTGCGCGAAGCGATGAAGAAAAAGCATTCAACAGATGAATTAAAGCTCACGATGATGCCGTTTTTCATGAAGTCGTTATCGCTAGCTTTAAAACAATTTCCCGATCTAAACAGCCGCGTCAATGCTGATTGCACTGAGCAAACTCTGTTATCAAGTCATAATATTGGTATGGCGGTTGATTCTAAAGTTGGCTTGCTCGTACCGAATGTGAAAGACGTGCAAAGTAAGTCAATATTAGCCATTGCAGCTGATATTACTCGCTTAACTGCTGCGGCACGAAGTGGACGTGTGCTTCCGGCCGATCTAAAAGGTGGAACGATTTCCATCTCTAATATAGGTGCATTGGGCGGCACAGTTGCTACGCCAATTATCAATAAACCAGAAGTGGCTATTGTTGCTTTAGGCAAGGTACAAGTTTTGCCAAGGTTTAATGCCGATGGTGTTGTTGAAGCGCGAAAAATCATGCAGGTGAGCTGGTCTGGTGATCACCGCGTCATTGATGGCGGTACTATTGCGCGTTTTTGTAATTTATGGAAACTGTACCTTGAACAACCACAAGAAATGCTACTGGCAATGCAATAAGCATTAACCCAATAGTGAATTGAATAAAGGCGCTGATTAAAGCGCCTTTATTGTATTTCCTTCCGTTTAACCAGTTTTAAAGTTGTTAACTTTTCAGTATAATTTCGCGAATCAGTCATTGTCTTTGGTTTTAGTATGAGCGTGTCAGCCCCAATTATAGAAAGTATTGACTATCCATTTCCGCCTAAGCCTGTTTTGTTGTCTGAAATCGAGAAGGCTCAATCAAAAGCGCGAATTAAGCAGTTACTAAAAGAACGCAATGCGGTACTTGTTGCCCATTATTATACCGACCCTGAAATTCAAGCATTAGCTGAAGAAACGGGCGGCTGTGTGTCAGATTCGTTAGAAATGGCCCGTTTTGGCCGTGATCATCCAGCACAAACATTAATTGTTGCTGGGGTTAAGTTTATGGGGGAAACCTCTAAAATATTGAGCCCTGAAAAAACAGTTTTGATGCCGACGCTCGAGGCGACATGCTCGCTTGATATTGGCTGTCCTATCGATACCTTCAGCAAGTTTTGTGACGAGCACCCTGACCATACTGTCGTGGTTTACGCTAATACTTCAGCAGCAGTTAAAGCTCGGGCGGACTGGGTCGTGACCTCTAGTATAGCGCTTGAAATTGTGGAACATTTAGACAGCGAAGGTAAGAAAATTATTTGGGGGCCAGATCGCCATCTAGGCAGCTATATTGCTAAAGAAACAGGCGCTGAAATGTTGATGTGGCAGGGTGATTGTATTGTCCACGATGAGTTTAAAGCTAGGGCTTTAACTGAGCTTAAAAAGCAACACCCTACAGCTGCTGTGTTAGTGCATCCAGAATCTCCAGCAAGTGTTGTAGCATTAGCCGATGCTGTCGGTTCTACAAGTCAGTTGATCAAAGCTGCGCAATCGATGGATAACGATAAATTTATTGTGGCTACTGATAGAGGCATTTTTTATAAGATGCAGCAAGCTGCACCTGATAAAACGTTGATTGAAGCCCCTACGGGTGGTAATGGTGCAACTTGTAAAAGCTGTGCTCATTGTCCTTGGATGGCTATGAATGGCTTAACAGCGATTGAAAGCGCGTTGGAGCAGGGCAGCGATCAACAACACGAAATATTTGTTGACGATGCACTTCGGTTAGACGCATTAAAACCACTTGATAGAATGTTGGATTTTGCTAAAACATTGCATATGACAGTAAAGGGCAATGCGTAAAACTGGATATTAACTTTAAAAGGCCTGCTATTGCAGGCTTTTTTTGTACCTAAATTTAGGTGCTTGCTGATATCTAGCATGATCTGTTGCTAAGATAACCTGTTCAGCACCAAGTTGTTAGTAAAGCAACATCACTTTGGTTGTTTGCTGCTTAACTTCATTTAGCCGCTTTAATGCAGCACAAATTTTTACGCTAAAGCTGAGTAGTATTGGTAGATAAAATACGATGTAAATTGAATTAAAATCAAACAAATAGACGTAATTTGGTTGGTAAGTGTTCAAACACTTATCCACACGTTTATTTGGCTTGACGTAGTTGCGGCTTTTGCGTAAAGTACGGCTCCGTTGGCAACGTAAGCTTTGTTGCTGATAAGTGTTGATTATTCACTATAAACAATCAATTGGTGAGCTGGCTGAGTGGCTGAAGGCGCACGCCTGGAAAGTGTGTTTAGGTTTACCCCTAACGAGAGTTCGAATCTCTCGCTCACCGCCATATATAGAAAAGCCCGTTATCGAAAGATAACGGGCTTTTTGCTGTGTAAAATTTATGGCGTATATACTAAATTAACCAGCCAAGCTTTGGTTTATCTGTGTGGTATAGGCTCCTATGTATTGTTTGTTCCCATAAGTTAACTGCAAGCATTAGTAATTAAAAAACTTTCGTTGCTCTTTACCCGCAGCATTAGAGTTAACCTTGTTAGGGTGCTTATATTCCTTCCAGCAGGCAACTTGGCGGCCACGGTTTAAGTGTGGGAAAGACAGCTTGGTTGCAATGTCATTTTCTGGAATTAGGTCTGCTAGTTGTTTTGTACTTTGTGCTTGTTTAAGCCGTTTGGTAATTAACGTATCGGTATTTAAAAATGTCAGTAATTGCTTTAACGAGTTTTGCTGACTGATATCGATACAAAGTAAATCATGTCGGCCTTCAAAGTATTTGAGTACTGCTTGTTTATGCTCTTGATAACATTGGATCAGATGGCCGTGATCATCTGGTGCGGCGGTAGTAGATAGTTTAAAAACAGTATTAAAGGTGCGTTTTAACACAGGGTTGAATATGCCTGTTTCAAGGTCAAGATTAGCCTGCATTTTGTTGATCAGCATCTGCATCGAGGGAACCCACCGAGAAAGCTCTCGCTCTAAATAGACAAATTTAGAGTTGGGGAATAAGCGATCTAATTGTTGATAATCGCAAAAGCAAGGGGAGTCAGATATAACATCGGCTAACTCGAAGGCTCGTTTGGTATATGCGGTGTGCGCGACTTTAAAACCATAGTCTAATAGGGCCACGCTAATGCTCGTTGTGCCTGTTCGGGGTAAACCAATGATGAAAACTTTATTCATGATCTTGAGGCCAATTGCATGTGTTTCCCCTAGTTGTTGTCGGCAAGCCTTACTGATTTCATATTTATAGTAACGGGCTAAACAACGAAAATATTCGTTCGATTACTCGGTGTATAAAAGGTCGTTGTTGCCATACATTTGGACAAACGCTGTCAGAGTTAGCAATATAAGACTGCTGGAGCTGTTGTAGATCTTGAGTAAATTTGAGGTCGTCAACGGCTAAAGTTACCTCAAAATTAAGCCACAGGCTGCGCATATCAAGGTTTACAGTACCAACTAAGCAATGGTTATCATCAATCATTACAGATTTAGTATGTAACAAGCCACCTTTAAAGCGGTGTATGTTAACCCCCGCGTCCAGTAATTCTGAGAAAAAAGAGCGACTAGCCCATTCGACCATCAAGGAATCATTTTTATCCGGTATGATGATATGCACAGCAACATTTCGCTGCGCGGCAATAACCAAGGCTAACTGTAAGTTTTCACTTGGCACAAAATAGGGCGTTGTAATAACAATGCTCTTATGGGCTTGGTAAATACACTGTAAAAGTACACGGTGGATCACCTCCTCACGCATGCCCGGCCCAGAGGGGATAACCTGTACTAAATCGATAATATCATCATTTTTATGCGATAAGCATTTCGGTAAGTCGGGCAATAAACGTTCATTGGTTTCAACTTCCCAGTCCCAAGCATAAATACTATTGAGTACAGGGACAGTAGTGCCTGTAATACGTACCATTACATCTACCCATTCGCCTACACCGGCAGTTCGATTAAAGAACTTGGTGTCAACAAGATTCATTGAGCCTGTGTACGCGACTGTATTGTCTATTACCACAATTTTTCGGTGTAACCTTAAGTCTAAACGTCTAAACAGCATTCGTAACGGAGCAACCTCAAGAGCTTTAACGACAACAACGCCTGCTTTTTGTAACCGGCTGGGCCATTGGCTTTTGAAAAAGGTGCGACTGCCTGCTGCATCGAGTAATAACCTTACGCTAACACCATTTTTAGCTTTGTTTATGAGTGCTTGGGCAACATCATCTGCTTTACCGCCAGGGTGCCAAATGTAGAATTCGAGGTGAATGGAAATTTGAGCATTATTTATGTCATTGATTAAGTTGCTTAAAATGTCATTTGGCTGTTTTAGTAGCGTTAATTGGTTATCTGCGAGTGCAGGGATCCCTAACTGCTTCTCGGCAATTGCACTAATGGATTGGCCATGATAACTGGATAATTGAGGCACGTATTGGCGCATCTGATACAAATTAGATAACCACTGCTCATAAGGGGCAAACATTTGTTGCCCTCGTGCGGCTCTTTTTTTGCCTAAATTTAACTCACCAAATAATAAGTAAGCAAATACCCCGCCTAATGGCACAATATAGATAATCATCAACCATGCAAGTGATACACTAATGGCTTGTCGCTTTATTACCACACGAATACTCACAGCAGCGATCACCAACCAAGAAACAAAAACACTTGCAACGGTAAACACTTGGTAAAACTGATCTATATTTTCTTTAATGATGAACACCTTAACTACACTTAAATAAACTTTGAGATTGAATATATAATGCCATTACGTATAACGGTGAATCATTATGCCGCAATAGATAAAAAGCTATTATAATGAAAAGATTACTGTAAATCTAAGTTGAAAGCTGAATTATTAATTATGATTAAAATCTTGGTTAAACTTATCCTGTTTTTAATGTTGGTGGTAGGTGCGTCTTCATTTTATATCTACCACAACACTGATATACCAAGCGAAGATACACTATTATCGAGCTCTGTAAACACAGATCCTGCAGAGCAATGTATCAATATTGCTGAGCCGACTCCAATAGATCGACATGGTAATTTAGATATTGCAACCTGGAATATCTATAAACAGACAAAAGATGATTGGCTCAGCGTATTAACCACGTTGACTGACCGTACAGAATTACTTTTGTTACAGGAAGTAAGTCAATCTGTTGAGTTAACCCAGCAACTTGAAATATTGAAAGAAGCATGGGTGCTTAGCAAAGCGTTTGTGTATGAAGGTGAGCCAATAGGTGTAATGAACATATCTGCGGGCTACCCCATTAGTTCTTGTTCATATCGACTAGCCGAGCCGTTGATTAAATACCCTAAATCACTATTAATTTCTCACTATTTATTGTCAGACTCGAGCCAATTATTGGTGATTAACATTCATAGTGTAAATTTTACGCTCGGTCTTAAAGCGTACCGCCAGCAATTAGAGATAGTAGCCACAGCCATGAATAGCCATACAGGGCCAATTATATTGGCGGGTGATTTAAATACTTGGAGTCAAGAGCGCTTAAGCTATATACAAGAGCTTGTGAAACAAGCCGGTTTGACAGAAGCCATACCAAAAGATGATTCACGCACCACATTTATGGGTAGTCCGCTTGACCATATTTTTTATCGAGAACTGCAATTAGTTAATACAGAATCGATTGTTACTGATAGCTCAGATCACAACCCAGTAAAGGCGTATTTCAGATTACAGCGAAAACGCCCACAATAATTCAGACAATTACCACAGGAAAAAGCATGAACAACGCGCACGCGTTATTAAAACAGTATTTTGGATTTGATTCCTTCAGAGCCGGCCAACAAGAGGTGATTAGCACCATAATTGCTGGCAGCAGTGCAGCAGCTATTTTTCCGACAGGTTCAGGTAAGTCACTTTGTTATCAGCTTCCGGCCATAGCATTGCCGCATTTAACATTAGTTGTATCGCCCTTATTAGCTTTAATGCAAGATCAATTAGCATTTTTAGCCTCCCGTGGTATTGCTGCTGCATCAATTGATTCTACGCAAACACCAGAACAAGCCGCTGCCGTATTAGATGGTGTTAGTGACGGTAGTATCAAAATATTGATGATTTCAGTCGAGCGGCTCAATAATGAACGTTTCCGCCGGTTTATCGGTGGGATTGATATATCATTATTAGTGGTAGACGAAGCGCATTGTATTTCAGAATGGGGCCACAATTTTAGACCTGATTACCTCAAACTACCGAGTTATCAACAAGCACTTAATATCCCGCAAGTATTATTATTGACCGCAACGGCTACAGCTAAAGTGATTGAGGACATGGGCCGCAAATTTAACATTGCCCCTGCTGATATAACTCTTACTGGATTTTACCGGCCAAATTTAGATATCGGCGCTGTTGGGATAAAAGAGCAAGATAAGCAGCAGTACTTAGCGCAATGGTTAACGGCACAGCAGCAGTCAAGTGGCATTGTTTATGTGACATTACAAAAAACAGCAGAGGTCATTGCAAGTTATTTGCAGTCGCAAGGTTACAAAGCGCTTGCGTATCATGCTGGGTTAGATAACGACCGTCGCAGCGCCATTCAGGCTCAGTTTATGCGTGGTGAAGTGCCGATTATCGTTGCGACTATTGCATTTGGAATGGGGATAGATAAAAGCGATATTCGTTTCGTTGTTCATTATGATCTGCCCAAATCAATTGAGAACTATGCCCAAGAGATAGGGCGAGCAGGACGAGATGCACAGCAGTCGCAATGTCTGGTATTGGCAAATAAAGATAACTTAAATGTATTAGAGAATTTTGTATTTGGAGACACTCCAGAACAGAGCGCCATCGCTAAAGTTATCGGTGAAATACAGTCCGTGTCACAACAGACAAATAGTTGGGAGATGATGCTCAATCAATTATCAACATCGTCGAATATAAGGCCTCTTAGCTTAAAAACCTTACTAGTTTACTTAGAAATGCAAGGCGCAATAAAACCAAAATTTAGTTACTTTGCTGAATATCGTTATAAATTATTAACTTCTTTGCCAGACATACTTGGTCGGTTTGACCCCGAAAGGCAAAGCTTTGTCAAAGCGATCATTGATACTTCTTCTAAGGCAAAAATTTGGCACAGCGCCGATCTTAATCAATTAGAAACGGTTTACCCCAATAGCCGCGGTCGTGCCATCAAAGCGCTGGATTATTTAGATCAAAAACAATTGATTGAACTGCAAAGTAAGCAATTGACGCAAGTGTTTGACGTATTTGATGAGCCTCTAAATGATAGAGGCTTACCAAGCCGTTTATTTCAACAATTTAAACAAAAAGAGCAAAGTGAAATACAACGGATTAATTTTTTAGTTAGTTTCTTTGGTAGTGATCATTGTTTAAGTTTACAACTTGCACAGTATTTTTCCGACCCCAATGTTTGTTCTCCATGCGGCCATTGTTCTGTATGTCGGCAACAAGTTACAGTATTACCAGAGCCTGCCAATTTAAAGCCGTTGTCCGAGTATGATTTTAATGCCGTCACGCAAGAAGCCGTAGATAAACTTAAAGCTCAAGGTTCTGCAGTGCTGCTAACGCGTTTTTTATGTGGTTTAACCACGCCAGTGTTTACCAAATTAAAACTGAGGCAAGTTAAAGGCTTTGGTTATTTTGAACGTTATCGCTTTCAAGATGTATTGCACTGGGTGGAAAACCACCTGTAACTTCATACCCGCCAAGCAAAGATTAAAGAGCCGCTGGGTTCGCAATGTAGGCTGTGATTGATTAGATTACTGATTGGAATCATCACGGCCTTTTTTTGTGCGTCATTATTACCTGCAATATTAGTGATTTGTGTTTTACGCTTTGTTTTCGCATCTTGTGTAACAAAGGTTTTCTAGTGTGACTTAGTTACTGAAATTTAAAAGATAACATGCTTTACTATCTGAAAATTGATCGCAACACAGATTGCGAACAACATAACCAAGGGATTTCAGATGAAAAAAGCATCATTATCACTCGTCATAGCATTATCACTTTCAGGGCTAACCGCCTGCCAAACTACTTCAACTATAGAGTCGCCAACCGTTGTAGTTACAGAACAAAACGCAGCATTTGAGCAATTTAGTACAGCGTTTATCGATGCATTATGGATTGAATCTCCAACATGGGCCTTGTACAACGGTTTTCATAAATATGATGGCGTACTTAAAGTACCTAATGCCAAATCGCGTCAAGCCTCATTAGCCTTTGTTGATAAACAATCGGCATTGTTAGCCAGCTTTGATAAAGATGCATTATCAGCAGGATTGCTAACTGATTACCGTTTGATTGAAAACTTGCTGGGTCAGATGCGCTGGGACATTGAAACTTTTAAGTCATGGCAGTGGGACCCAAGCAGTTATAACGTATCTGGTGGTTTTGCCCAAATCCTTAATGAAGACTTTGCTCCACTAGATGAGCGACTTGTGTCCGTATTATCTAGAATGGAAAACGTACCAGCATATTACGCAGCCGCTAAAGAAAATATTTCTAATCCAACTTTAGAACATACTCAGCTGGCGATTATGCAAAACGAGGGTGCATTCTCAATCTTTAATAATGATTTGTTAGACCAAGTTATTGCTTCAGGGTTATCGAATACACAACAAGCGTTATTTATGACGCGGTTCAATAACGCGAAAATGGCAATTACTGGACATATTGAATGGCTTAAAACGTTAGAGGCAAAATTAATTAAAGAAGGCGCTCGTAGCTTTCGGATTGGCGAAGCGATGTATGAGCAGAAGTTTGCTTTTGATATCCAAGCTGGCATGACGGGTAAAGCACTCTACGAAAAAGCGGTTAACGATAAAAATCAAATTCAAGCTGAAATGGCAAAATTGACCGACACATTATGGCCAAAGTACTTTTCAACGGCCAAACCCGTAGATGAAAAAATCGCTATTAAGCAAATGATTGATAAACTATCGGCAAAACATGTTAAGCGAGATGATTTTGTTGATGAGGTAAGAGCTCAAATCCCAGAGTTGATAGCATTTGTAAAAGAAAAAGATCTAGTTACTCTGGATCCAAACAAGCCATTGGTGGTAAGAGAAACACCTGCTTATATGCGTGGTTATGCTGGTGCATCAATTAGTGCACCTGGACCTTACGAGAAATCGGGGAATACATATTATAATGTTACTCCACTCGATAATATGGATGATGAGTCGGCTGAAAGTTACTTAAGAGAATACAACCACTGGATTTTACAGGTGTTAAATATTCATGAGGCAATACCTGGCCATTATACGCAATTGGTGTTTTCTAACGAATCACCAAGCTTGATAAAAAGCTTATTCGGTAATGGAGCCATGGTCGAAGGCTGGGCGGTTTATGCTGAACGTATGATGCTGGAAGAGGGCTACGGTGCATTTGAACCTGAAATGTGGTTGATGTACTACAAATGGAACCTCCGAGTGATATGTAACACTATTCTTGATTACAGTATTCAGGTTAAGGGGATGGATAAACCCGCCGCGCTAGATCTAATGATGAACGAAGCTTTTCAACAAAAAGCGGAAGCTGAAGGAAAATGGCGAAGAGCCACGTTAAGCCAAGTGCAGCTGACCAGTTATTATTCAGGTTACCGCGAAATTTATGACTTTAGGGAAGAATACAAAGCACTGAAAGGAAATGAGTTTGATTTAAAGGCTTTTCATGAAGAGTTTTTAAGTTACGGCAGTGCACCTGTGAAGTACATTCGAGCACTAATGCTCAATAAATAGTGACGTAATGGACATAAAACCAGCAATTATATTGCTGGTTTTTTTTGCAGGTTCACAACATGACAAAGAGGCCGTTCATATACTAGTATTAGGTAAAACATTCAGGTAACCTTAATGGTAACTATTATCATTTAGATTTAAGTAATGAAGAATATTCTCATCGTTGATCAAGATGAACCTTCAACAGTGCTGTTGAAAGAAGAATTAGAGACTCATCATTTCAATGTGACCACCGCTTTTAATGACCAAGAAGCTGCCGATAAGCTAGGTTGCGGTCAACCAGACATCATCGCCCTTAATATTGGTCCATCAATCGTTGCTGGTACTATATTGTCGCATCTAAATACCACCCCAGTTATAGTCACTTCCTCAGTCAATACTGAGCAAGAACGCATTCGAGCTTTTGAATATGGTGCTGATGATTTTTTAACAAAACCTTTTAGTGTAAAAGAGTTGATTGTGCGTATAAATGCGATTAAACGCCGTATAAATCTAGTTAAAAAAGAACTCGATACTGATAACCATCAGTCTCAGGTTATTCATTTTGACCCTAGTTGTTTTAAAGTATCTATTTCATCAAAAGACGTGTTGTTTACCCAAACTGAATTTAAAATATTTCAATACCTATTTGAGCGAAAGGGTCAGGTGATCGATAAACATGAGTTACAGCTAAGGGTGTTAAACAAAGAATATGGCCAATTTGATCGAAATTTAGACATGCATATTAGCAATGCTAGGCGAAAACTTGCTGCTACACAGTTACCTAAATCATTGATTAATACCGTTAGAGGTAAAGGTTACGTTTTTGTCGACCAACCATATTGATACCTCGGGCGAGGCAATAAAAAAGCCATTCATTAGCTGAATGGCTTTATATTTTAAAATGTGGAGTTAACTACTTTAGCAATGTAGTTGGGTCTACAAACTCAAAATTAAGCGCTTCAGCAACTTCAGGGCAAGTGATCTTACCATGCATTACGTTAAGGCCATTTAATAGATGCTTGTCTTGTAATAACGCTTCACGGTAACCAAGTTGAGCCAACTTAATTATATAAGGAAGTGTGGCATTATTTAACGCAAAAGTTGAAGTTCGCGCTACAGCACCTGGCATATTAGCAACACAGTAATGCACTACATCATCAACAATATAAGTTGGATCTTGATGTGTTGTTGCGTGAGAAGTTTCAATACAACCACCTTGGTCAATTGCAACATCAACAATTGCCGCTCCTGGTTTCATCGCTGCAATGTGCGCTTTTGTTACCAATTTCGGCGCCGCAGCACCTGGAACAAGTACACCGCCAATGACTAAGTCTGCTTCTAATACATGCTTTTCTATCGAATCAGCAGTTGAATAAATAGCTTTGACCTTATTATCAAACTGTGCGTTTAAACGACGAAGAGCATCAATGCTACGATCAAGAATTACGACATCAGCACCAAGACCAACGGCCATTTGTGCGGCGTTAGTTCCCACCATACCACCACCAATAATGACAACTTTTGCTGGTTCAACTCCAGGAACCCCACCAAGTAACATACCGCGGCCACCAGAAGATTTTTCTAGCGCCATAGCGCCCGCTTGAATTGACATCCGACCAGCAACTTCTGACATTGGCGCAAGTAGTGGCAATGCACCACGGTCGTCAGTAACGGTTTCATAAGCGATACAAACAGACCCGCTTTTAATTAAGTCTTCTGTTTGTGGTAGATCAGGGGCTAAATGTAAGTAAGTAAATAACAGTTGGTCTTCACGTAGCATTGCACGTTCAACAGCTTGGGGTTCTTTTACTTTTACAATCATTTCAGATGAAGCAAATACTTCTGCAGCAGTGGCTAAAATTTTAGCACCTACATTGACATAATCTTCATCACTAAAACCAATACCTGACCCCGCATTTGTTTCAATAAAAACCTCATGACCACGAAGAGTTAGCTCACGAACACTCGACGGTACCATACCTACACGATATTCGTGGTTTTTGATTTCTTTTGGAACACCAATAATCATTTTTGAGCCTCAATTTCGCATAAAAACCCATTTAGGATGGGTGTAATTGTTATTTTAAAAAGCCTGCACGTGATTGTTGCAGGGAAATCTAGTATAGTATTCCTTTAGCAGTATATGCTGCTAAAGTTAATCAAAACAAAGTGTTTTGTTTTGTTAGAACGGTAAATCAAGGTTGTAAATATGGTTAATAATAAAAAGAGTCCTATAAAAGACTTAGATCGTATAGATAGAAATATCCTTAACGAGTTACAAATTGACGGACGAATTTCTAATGTCGAATTATCTAAGCGCGTAGGATTAAGTCCAACCCCTTGTCTAGAAAGGGTGAAAAGGCTTGAAAAACAAGGGTATATTAAAGGGTATACCGCACTAGTTAATCCTCATTACTTGGGGGCTTCTTTACTAGTATTTGTTGAGATAACGCTAAATAGAGATACTGCCGAAGTATTTGATAAGTTTAATCAAGCTGTGCAACTACTTGATGATATTCAAGAATGTCACTTAGTGTCAGGAGATTTTGATTACTTATTAAAAACAAGAGTTTCAGACATGTCTGCTTATCGTCGTTTATTAGGGGAAACCTTACTTAAACTGCCTTCTGTTTCTGACACACGTACCTATGTTGTGATGGAAGAGGTTAAACAGACGAATCGTGTTGCGGTAAACACGATGCTTGAAATGTAATACTGTTTCTTTTGTAAGCAAGAAAGGGGTCACTAGGCTCCTTTCTTTATAAACCCCGCCAAATGATACAAATTGATACAAAGTAAAGTGATGCATATGTATTCAGTTTGTTGCACGCAACTCAAACGCTGCAAAATGAACTAAAATCTGGTATCTTACTGACATTCTCGTCTTTTTTATTGAAGGTTTGCCGATTGTCCAAAGCAAATAGTGTCAACACTCTTTCTGGCGTACAGCGTTTATTAGAAGTCAGCCTCATTTTATGTTGCATGATTGCCACATATGTCCTTATTGCACTCAGTAGTTTTAGTGCATCTGATCCAGGTTGGAGTCAATCTCATTTTGATGGTGAGATTAACAATCTTACAGGTGCCGTTGGCGCGTGGTTAGCTGACGTATTGTTGTATGTTTTTGGCTACACAGCTTATATCGTGCCAGTGATTATTGCGCTAACGGGTTGGTTGCTGTTTCGACGCATTCATAAGTTACTTGAAGTTGATTATTTTTCGGTGGGCTTAAGGCTGATTGGTTTCTTACTGATTGTGTTTAGTCTTGCTGCACTGGCGAGCATGAATGCTAATGGTTTATATGAGTTTTCTGCCGGTGGCGTAGCTGGTGATGTTATCGGGCAAGCCATGTTGCCATACTTTAATCAATTGGGCACTACACTATTACTTCTGTGTTTTGTTTGTGCTGGTTTTACTCTTTTAACCGGGATTAGCTGGTTAACGATTATCGATTTAACTGGTTTCTCAGTGATATGGTGCATTAAATTTTTACAGCAATTACCTGCAAAGTTAGCATCAAATAAAGAAGAAACTGAAGATACACGTGGTTTTTTGTCTGTTGTTGAGAATTTCCGTGAAAAGCGAAATAAACAACACGAAGCCCCCGCAATTGATGAACCTGAAACGGTTAATGATCCAGCCTCAACCACTCGTTTCGACGAAGATATAAATCCACTGGTCCCTAAGGCTAAGTCATGCCGTATTGAGCCTCAAATCAATGCTGTAGCAGAACAGTCCAATAACCATGAACCTGTAATCCAAGCGCAGTCGGTGTTAGCTGATGATTCTGCTTCAGAGCAAACATCAGAGCTTGAGCCTATGTTCACTGCAGCAACTGAAGACTCTTTAGATTCAAATGAAGCACAGACAACTGGCGTTGATAAACCGACCAAAGCGGTTAAACATGATAAAGCAAGGATCGTCGATGGTATCGTCATCATGCCTGGGCAAGATCCTGAAGCTGCAATGGCTCCTGTAGCGCCTTTGTCGCCTCTACCTAGTATCTCTTTGTTAGACATACCAAACCGCCAAAGTAACCCTATTAGCCAAGAAGAGTTAGATCAAGTTGGCAAGTTAGTTGAGGTAAAGCTGGCTGATTTTAATATTGTTGCTAGCGTTGTTGGTGTCTATCCTGGCCCTGTTATTACTCGTTTTGAGCTTGAACTAGCCCCAGGCATTAAGGCATCAAAGATCACCAACTTATCAAAAGATCTAGCCCGTTCACTATTAGCTGAAAGTGTTCGAGTGGTTGAAGTGATTCCAGGCAAACCCTATGTCGGGTTGGAGTTACCTAATAAATTCCGTGAAACTGTATTCATGCGCGATGTTCTCGATTGTGAAGAGTTCAGAGATAACCCATCTCATTTAAGTATGGTGCTCGGTTCTGATATCGGTGGTAAACCTGTCATTGTTGATTTAGGTAAAATGCCGCACCTTTTGGTTGCAGGTACAACAGGCTCGGGTAAGTCGGTTGGTGTAAACGTCATGATCACCAGTTTGCTGTATAAATCAGGCCCAGACGACGTACGCTTTATTATGATCGACCCGAAAATGTTGGAGCTTTCTGTCTATGAAGGGATCCCGCATCTTTTATGTGAAGTCGTCACCGACATGAAAGAAGCCGCTAATTCACTCCGCTGGTGTGTAGGTGAAATGGAGCGTCGTTACAAATTACTGTCGGCCTTAGGGGTTCGAAACCTTAAAGGTTACAATGCTAAAATTAAGCAGGCGCAAGAAGCCGGTGAACCGATAGTTGACCCACTTTGGAAAGCTTCTGACAGTATGGATACAGAAGCTCCAGAGCTTGAAAAATTACCGTCTATTGTGGTTATCGTCGACGAATTTGCAGACATGATTATGATTGTTGGTAAAAAAGTGGAAGAGCTCATTGCCCGTATTGCTCAAAAAGCTCGGGCAGCCGGTATTCACTTAATTTTAGCAACACAGAGACCTTCAGTAGATGTTATTACAGGTTTGATTAAAGCTAATATTCCGACCCGTATGGCGTTCCAAGTGTCATCTCGTATTGATTCGAGAACCATTTTGGATCAGCAAGGAGCAGAAACCTTACTTGGGATGGGCGATATGTTGTATCTGCCACCTGGCCATAGTGTACCAAGTCGTGTACACGGTGCTTTTATTGATGATCATGAAGTACATAAAGTGGTTGGCGATTGGCATGCTCGAGGTAAGCCTCAATATATTCCAGATATTTTACAAGGTTCAGCAGAAGGTGAGCAGGTATTACTCCCGGGTGAGACCAGTGATACAGAAGAAGATGTTGATACGTTATATGACGAAGCCGTGGCGTTTGTGACTCAAACGCGTCGAGGTTCAATCTCCAGCGTTCAACGTAAATTTAAGATCGGTTATAACCGTGCTGCGCGAATTATTGAACATATGGAACTTCAAGGCGTGGTCAGTTCCCAGGGACATAATGGTAATCGTGACGTGTTGGCACCACCGCCACCTAAAGATTTCGTCTGATCCGTGCCATTCAACCGACACATGACAGGTGTCGGTTTTAACTCTAATTTTGAGGCATAAACATGAACAAATTTATCGCGATGGCGATAGCTGCATTACCAATATTAACTCCTTTTATGGCCAATGCAGACGCTGCGGCGTCACTAAAAATGAAGCTTGTTGCAATTGACAATTTGAAAGCTAATTTTAGCCAAACTGTCACTGACATTAATGACAAAGTGATTCAGACTGGTGAAGGGATTTTTGCATTAGCGCAACCTAACCGTTTTTATTGGCATTTAACCGCACCAGATGAGTCATTGATTGTTGCAGATGGCACTGATGTTTGGATTTATAATCCATTTGCTGAAGAAGTGTCAGTGATGGATCTTGACCAGGCAATTAGCGCTTCACCTATCGCTTTGCTAGTTCATGCTGATGAGCAAACATGGTCTCAGTATCAAGTCAGTCAAGTAGGGCAATGCTTTGAAATTGAGCCAATTGATAAAGAAGCGGGTGTATCTGAAGTTAAAGTTTGTTTTAATGATTTGAAGTTAAATCAGATGGTACTGAAAGACCAACAAGGTAATACCAGTAACTTTGTTTTGTCAGGCCAAACCGGCATTGCAGCTAAAGAGGCCGATCTATTTAAGTTTGTGATCCCAGCTGATGTTGATATTGATGATCAACGATTAAAATCGAGTAATTAAGAGTCTAATTTGAGTAGTTTTAGTTTTGATTTCGCCCCCGATTTTCGACCTTTAGCAGCCAGAATGCGCCCCGAAAGCGTTGAACAGTATGTTGGTCAACAACATCTGTTGGGGCCAGGGCAGCCGTTAAGACAAGCGCTTGAGGCAGGGCGAGCACATTCAATGATGTTCTGGGGCCCGCCTGGAACTGGCAAAACGACATTGGCAGAACTTGTGGCCAGTTATGCTAACGCCCATGTCGAGCGTATTTCTGCCGTCACTTCGGGTGTAAAAGAGATAAGAACGGCTATTGAGCATGCAAAAAATGTGGCTCAAGCACGAGGTCAACGAACGTTATTGTTTGTTGATGAAGTGCATCGCTTTAACAAAAGCCAACAAGACGCCTTTTTACCGTTTATCGAAGATGGCACAGTAATTTTTATTGGCGCGACCACTGAAAACCCATCATTTGAAATCAACAACGCACTGTTATCTCGCGCACGTGTATACCTGATTAAACAACTGTCCAATGATGAGATTTGTCAAATCGCCAAACAAGCCTTAACAGATGAAGATAGAGGGCTTGGTAAACGGAAATTGATATTAACTCCCGACGTTGCACTAAAGCTCGCGCAAGTATCTGACGGCGATGCTCGTAAAGCGCTAAATCTTATCGAGTTGATGAGTGATATGCTTAAAGACGGCGAAGCATTTACTGAAGAGCTGATTATTCAGGTTGCGGGCCAGCAACTTGCGGGGTTTGATAAAAACGGCGATCAATATTATGACTTGATCTCTGCAGTGCATAAATCCATTAGAGGCTCTGATCCAGATGCTGCGTTGTACTGGTATTGCCGTATGTTAGAAGGCGGCTGCGATCCGCTTTATATCGGCCGAAGGCTACTGGCTATTGCCTCAGAAGACATTGGAAATGCCGACCCACAAGCGATGTCAGTTGCGGTTAATGCATGGGAATGTTTTCATCGAGTAGGTCCTGCAGAAGGTGAACGCGCGATTGCACAAGCTGTATTGTATTTAGCCAGCGCACCTAAAAGTAATGCTGTGTATACCGCCTTTAAAGCGGCGCGGCAATTAGCCAGAGAAACGGGCCATGAAAGTGTTCCTGAACATCTACGTAATGCACCCACAAAATTGATGCAAGACATTGGCTATGGGGAAGGGTATCGTTATGCTCATGATGAACCCAATGCTTATGCCGAAGGCGAAGTATATTTACCAAAATCAATCGCAGATAGTCGTTTCTACTTTCCAACCGAGCGTGGTTTTGAAAAAAGAATTAAAGACAAATTAGCAAACCTGGCAGTGCTAAATTTGCACAGTAAGGTCAAAAGATATGACTAATTTGCTTTTGGTCGCACTTGGCGGTTCTTTTGGCGCTGTTTTTCGCTATCTAATTTCAATATTGATGCTTCAAGTGTTTGGTAGTGGATTTCCTTTTGGTACACTGTTGGTTAATATGCTGGGGTCATTTTTAATGGGTATGTTGTATGCCTTCGGCCAAGTCAGTGAGCTGGCCCCAGAAGTAAAAGCATTTTTAGGTGTTGGGCTGTTAGGTGCCCTCACCACGTTTTCTACTTTTTCCATTGAGTCCTTGTTGCTCATTCAACAAGGGGCATTGGTAAAAGCAACTTTGAATGTTGTTGTCAATGTAGGCGTTTGTATTTTCGTCGTCTATTTGGGACAGCAATTGGTGTTTTCTCGTTATTAACTATTAAGACAATTAGACATGTTAGATCCAAAATTTTTGCGTAATGAATTAGAAGTAACTGCTGAACGATTAGCTACTCGTGGCTTTATTTTAGACGTTGAGCGTTTAGGCAAATTAGAAGAAAAACGTAAATCGCTGCAGGTCAGTACTGAAGAGCTTCAAGCCAGTCGTAATGCTATTTCTAAGTCTATTGGCCAAGCTAAAGCTAAAGGTGAAGATGTTGCGCCTATTATGGCAAAGGTTGGTACTTTAGGTGCTGAACTTGATGCTAAAAAGCTTGAGCTAGCGGCGTTGCTAGAAGAGCTAAATGCTATCGCAATGAGTGTACCTAACTTGCCTGACGAATCTGCTCCTATTGGCGCTGATGAATCCGAGAATGTCGAAGTACGTCGCTGGGGTACACCAAAAGAATTTAACTTTGATGTTAAAGATCATGTTGAGCTGGGCGAAACCATTGGCGGTCTAGATTTTAAAAATGCTGTTAAACTAACGGGTTCGCGTTTTATTATCATGAAGGGGCAAATCGCGCGTATGCATCGTGCATTAGCACAGTTCATGCTAGACCTTCATACTACTGAGCATGGCTATACAGAAACTTACGTGCCATTACTGGTTAATGAAGACAGCTTACTTGGCACAGGGCAGTTACCTAAGTTTGGTGAAGACCTATTTCACACCAAGCCTGCTACAGAAGAAGGACAAGGGTTAAGCCTTATTCCGACAGCTGAAGTGCCATTAACTAACATCGCGCGTGACACCATTATTGACGAAGCTGATTTACCTATAATGTTGACTGCTCACACCCCATGTTTTAGAAGTGAAGCAGGTTCATATGGCCGAGATACACGTGGTTTAATCCGTCAGCATCAGTTTGATAAAGTTGAATTAGTTCAACTTGTAAAACCAGAAGACTCAATGCAGGCACTTGAAACTTTAACAGGGCATGCGGAAAAGGTTTTACAAAAACTAGAACTGCCTTACCGTACAGTTGTATTGTGTACTGGTGATATGGGCTTCGGTGCGAGTAAAACATTTGACATTGAAGTGTGGTTACCAGCTCAAAACACCTTCAGAGAGATCTCTTCATGTAGTAACATGCAAGATTTTCAGTCTCGTCGTATGCAAGCTCGATACAAAGCTAAATCTGCGAAAAAACCGAGCCTGTTACATACATTGAATGGTTCAGGTCTAGCTGTTGGTCGCACATTAGTTGCGGTATTAGAGAATTATCAAAATGAAGATGGCTCTATTACCGTTCCAGAAGTATTACGTGGCTACATGGGCGGTTTAGAAAAAATCGGTTAAAAGCGACTTAATGATTAAAGCCTCTACTCGTTAGAGGCTTTTTTATGTGTAATAGCATGTACAGATTAAGTTTACGTACAACTTGTTTAAGCTTAAATTATTGAAAATGTATATTTAAGCACCTAAAAATGTGAAATATTTATAATATTGAGCAATATTATTTTTAGTGATTAAAACAACCTTTCGAGGTTGTAATATCAATGGTATAAATACACACGAACCCCCTACATATCTCTATTTTAGGAAGCAGTCATGATATTTTCCAAGGTTGAACTTGCCCCAGCCGATCCAATTTTAGGTCTTACCGATGCTTTTAAAGCCGATCCACGCCAAGATAAAGTGAATTTAGGTGTCGGGATCTATAAAGATGAATCAGGAAAAACGCCTATTCTGAAGGCTGTTAAATTGGCTGAAGAAAAATTGCTAACAAGTGAAAAAAGCAAAAGTTATCTGGGTATGGAAGGTGTACAGGCATATAACCGTGCAGTGCAAACGTTATTATTTGGCTCAGACCATACTGTTGTTAACCAATCTCGTGCGCTAACCGCACAAGCGCCAGGTGGTACAGGTTCATTACGTGTCGCAGCTGAATTTTTAGTTCGACATACACAGGCTGATACTATTTGGGTGAGTAACCCTACCTGGGCAAATCATCAAAATATTTTCCAAAGTGCAGGGCTAAAGGTTCAATCTTATGCCTATTATAAAGCTGAAACACACAGCTTAGATTTTGACGCCATGCTAGCTGATTTAAACGCTGCCAAAGAAGGTGATCTCGTCTTGCTTCATGGTTGCTGCCATAATCCTACTGGCATTGACTTAAATGAAGCACAATGGCTACAGGTCGCACAGCTTTGTGTTAGTAAGTCATTGGTGCCGTTATTCGATTTTGCGTATCAAGGTTTTGGTGCGGGTGTGGAAGCAGATGCTGAAGGGTTACGTATTGTTGCCGACACAGTACCAGAGTTAATTATTGCTAATTCGTTTTCCAAAAACTTTGGTTTGTATAATGAACGTATTGGTGCCGTTACTGTAGTTGCCGCCAACGACGTTGAAGCCGTTAACGCTTTTAGCCAAATTAAAAGTACGATTAGAGCTTCGTATTCTAATCCTCCTGCCCACGGTGCGCTAATTGTTAGCACTATTTTGGAAGATGAAGCCTTAAAATCAATGTGGGAAGCTGAACTAACACAGATGCGTGAACGGATTGCAGAAATGCGTTCTTTATTTGTTCGCTCTTTAAAAGACAACGGTGTAACCCGTGATTTTGACTTTATCTCTCATCAAAATGGTATGTTTAGTTTTTCTGGGTTGGACAAAGCGCAAGTGAGCCGTCTTAAAGAGGAGTTCGGTGTATACATTGTCGGGTCTGGTCGTATTAGTGTTGCTGGTATGACAAAAACAAATATGCCAGTTATTTGTAAAGCAATTGCTACCGTTCTCTAATTTTCGAAATTAGCAGCGTTTAAACAGAAAGGACCTATCAGGTCCTTTTTGCTATGCGACATATAATTTTTGAGGAACCATTTTAGCAAGGGCGTTGGCTAACGCTTGTTGGTCATGCAGTCCCCTGTGATGTGCGCTTCTTAAGGGATGATAATGAACCATTCCTTCGCTATAAATAACCTCTACATGACTCAACACTTTATCAATGACTTTTACTCCCAGAATTTGATGGCACCAATCAGGTTTTTCAATGATTAGCCAAATATTCGAAATAAGTATATTAACCAACTTTTGTCGATGTAAACTTAAACAAGCTAGCTTATAATGCATAAAAAGCTAGCAAAGCTATATTTAGGATAACTTTGAATATGATGGGGAAATACAGTGAAAACAGGTAAAGTTGGCTTGTTAACACTCGCGATTGGTGTTGCTATTAGCGGTTTTTTTGCTGCCAAAATAATGATCATTCCTTCCCAAGACAACCCTGTGAGCTTGTTGGGTAAGTTAATCAAAAATAATGAACGCGAAAGTAAAGTTCCTCAATTTAATGACATAAAGGACGTTAAACAAAAAAAACTCGCTTTTTTTACGTTTTTAAAGCCCGCAGTAAAACATCAAAATGCAATTATTGCCGGTGAACGACAGTTTTTAATTAGCTTAAAATTACACCTTGAAAAAGCCATTTCACTGACTCATGCGGATGAATTCCGTTTACAACAAATTGCTGACAAATATCAATATAGTACTAGACGTATAGATGTTGAAACGATTAACAAACTCTTGAACCGTGTGGATTTGATCCCGGAACATATGGTGTTAATCCAAGCTGCAAATGAGACGGGTTGGGGCAGTTCTCGCTTTGCACGTGAAGGCCTTAACTTTTTTGGTCAGTGGTGTTTTCAAAAAGGTTGTGGCTTAGTCCCACAATCTCGCAGTGATGGCTTATCTCATGAAGTTGCAGTGTTTAACACTGTAGAAGACTCAGTGGCTTCATATATGCGTAATTTAAACTCAAATGCGGCGTACTCTTTATTTCGCTCAATTAGGGCTGATATGCGCGCTGAAGGGCAAGAGCCCAGTGCCGCTCGTTTAGTTTATGGTCTTGTCAATTATTCAGAAAGACAGGAAGCTTACATTGATGAGTTACTTGAAATGTTACGTCAAAATCAACCTTATTTAGTGGACAAAAATGAAACCAATCCAGCTGTTTAGCCTCTTATTGTTCAGTTGTTCCACAGTTAATGCAGAGCCGTTTTCACTTGAGTATCAAGGTTTTTATCAACGCCTCAAGCAAGTCAATAGCGGTAATTACCAGCTAGTTGAAGTTGCATTTTCTGTTGCTAAGTCAGATAGTTGTAATGTTATCGACGGTACAATCAGTACTGAAAAAGAGTCATACCCATTAACAATTACCGACGATCAACGAGTGTTTTTGCCTTATGAAGCAAAGCTTAAATCAGATAGAGCACAAATAAATTTAAACGTTGCGGGTGATGCAACAACCTGCTCGATAGAGATGCAGGTTAGAGCTAAAACAACAAAAAGAAAATATCAACAAACTGAGCTTAATCAGATCCAAGCGGAAATGAATGCACTGTTAAGTATGATGCAGGGGTTTCCAATGCGATATTTTAGCGATGATATTTCAGGGCTCACTTTTACCTTCAACGGTGAAGCGGTTATCACACTAGATGCTAACCAAATACCCGTCACCAACAGTTACCATTTAGAGCGGAAACAAATTGAGCAATTGAGCTCAATTGAATTTAGTCAGCCGCCTAAAGTGATTAGTCCTTGGATTGTGAAGTAAAATGTAAAGCCCTCTGTGGAGGGCTTTTTTGTGAATTTTTACTTAGGACTGTAGGTACTAACAACGTCAATACGCGCAGCTTTATCCAAATTGATATGGCCATTGTTAGCGATGTCGACAAAATCGAATGCAGGTAGATCTGATTCTGCTACATCTCCTTTTAATGGTGCATCGGGGTTGCGTTCTAACGACAGGAAGTCGAACTGTTCTCTATCAACCCCTTGTGAAGGCGCTGTGTTTTGCATTGCGGTAAATATAGATTCTATGCGACCAGGGAAGTCTTTATCCCATTGAACTAGCATATCTTTAACCGCAGCACGTTTTAGGTTTTCTTGAGAGCCACACAGGTTACACGGGATAATTGGAAACTGTTTTAGCTCAGCATATTCTGCAATATCTTTTTCGCGGCTGTAAGCTAATGGACGGATCACCATATTGGCGCCATCATCAGATAACAGTTTTGGAGGCATCGCTTTGAGTTTTCCAGCAAAAAACATGTTTAAAAACATTGTTTCAATGATGTCATCACGATGGTGTCCAAGAGCTATTTTAGTCGCACCAATCTTTTGAGCAAACCCATAAAGCGTACCACGGCGTAAACGAGAGCATAATGAACAGGTCGTTTTGCCTTCGGGTATTTTATCTTTAACGATAGAATAGGTGTCTTTTTCAAGAATATGGTAAGCCACACCTAAAGTATCTAGATATGCTGGCAGAATATGTTCAGGAAACCCAGGCTGCTTTTGATCTAGGTTAACAGCAACAATTTCAAACGAAATTGGGGCTCTTTGTTGAAGGTTTACCAGAATATCTAGCATGGCATAGCTGTCTTTACCACCTGACAAGCAACACATAACACGATCGCCTTCTTCAATCATGTTGTAGTCACTTATCGCTTTACCGACTTCAGAGCGTAATCGCTTCTGTAGTTTATTGCTGCGAGAGATTTGTTCTGGTGTTAATTCTTGGGACATAAAAAAACGCGCCTAGTACACAAATGTTCAGGGCGCGTATTATTCCAGCTAAACCGCTTGGGGTAAAGCCCAATCAGCGTTATAGCGATTCAAGTGGCGATTTATAACCTTCGGGTTTAACAGCCAGTAAATCACAATTGATGCTATCAATCACATGTTCTGCTGTATTGCCGATCAATGCGGCTGAAAAACCAGTTCTACCAACAGTACCTAAAATGACTAATTCAGCATCAAGTTTTTCTGCAACATCAGGAATGACATCTTCAGGTAAACCTTCTTTAACGTGGCAACAATCATTAGGAATATTGTAAAGTGCGGCCAACTCTTTGGTACGCTGGTGATGCTGAATACGGATTGTTTCGCTGTAGGTTTGTGAATCAAAATCAGGCAACTCTACGGCCAAGTTGACCGGGGTTCCAGGGTAACCATTTACTAAATGAACTTGTGCATTAAACTCTTTAGCAAGGTTGCGCGCATGTTTTATTATTTGTTCATTTAACGAATTGTTGACCGGATCTTCAGTACTGACATTGATTGCACAAAGGATTTTCCCAGCCACAGGCCAATCATGATCTTTAACTAACAACACAGGAACCGGTGCTTTTCTTAATAAATGCCAATCTGTAGGAGTAAAAATAACAGATTTGAGCTTATCGTGCTCGTGAGTTCCTTTAACGATAACATCATATTTGCCTTCGATAGCTTGATTAATGATGCTTTCAAAAGGTCGGTTATGCCACACGACTTCGGTTTCTATAGTAATGTCAACTTCAAAAGGTTTAACCACGTCAGTCAACCAAGCTTTACGCTGAGCAATAACACCTTCACGCATTGCTTCGCGCTCATGACCAGACAATATAGAGGTCATTTCATAAGAGAAGTCATAAATAGATAGAAAAACAGTAATACTAGCATTATTTTGTTTTGCAAGTTTAACCGCTCTTGCTAATGCCACTTGCTTATCTGTGGTTGGGTCAACCACGACAAGAAGTTTTTTATAATCCATCATAACTATAATCCTTAATTGTTTGTGTATTACTATATTGCACCATGTTGTTTTTCAAGTATTGTTATAGATCAATTAAATCAACAGGATGAACAATGTCAGCGAGCTATATTTGTGTTCCCAGATAGATCACTTAACGTATCAATATCTAAAATAGTAATATATTTACCTTTAACTTCAATTAAATTAGCTTTTTGAAAACGACCTAATAAACGGCTAATGGTCTCAACAGTTAACCCTAAGTAGTTGCCAATATCACCACGGGTCATAGTTAAACGAAACTCCCTTGGTGAAAAACCACGGCTACCGAAACGTTTAGCTAAATTGCTAATAAATGCGGCCAGTCTTTCTTCAGCGTTTTTCTTGCTTAGCAGTAAAATCATCTCTTGGTCGCTTTGGATCTCATTACTCATCAGCCGCATAAGTTGCTGTCTGAGTTTAGGCATTTGGCCAGTAAGGTCGTCTAAAGTAAGGTAGGGAATTTCGCATACCATTGATGTTTCAAGTGCTTGTGCAAAACTTTGGTGAAATTGAGAATGAATACCGTCAAATCCAATCACATCACCAGCAAGGTGAAAACCGGTGATTTGTTCATCACCTTGTTCTGTAATGGTGTAACTTTTAATCGTACCAGAGCGAATAGCAAACAGTGATTTAAGAGGATCACCTGATTTAAAAATTGCTTCGCCTTTTTGAATAGGTTTTTTACGCTCAATAATTTCGTCTAGTTGGTCTAATTCTGTAGTGCTAAGGGTAAAAGGAATGCAAAGAGTCCCCATACTACAGTCATGACAATGAATCGCACAGCCTGTTGCCATTTGACGACGGTTTTTGTTGTTATCTATGCTCATTCTCTATCTCATTTGAGTATTCACAAGCTATGGTAAACTAATTTAATAAGCTGAGCTAGTTTAGCTGGCCAATAGCAATATATAGGGTATGAAAACCGAATCCGATTAATACCATCCCACTGATTTTTCTTACCACTGATTTTTGAACCCAATGGCTAAATGTACTTGCAGCAATGCCAGCGCTAAGTAACGCGGGCAGAGTGCCTAAACCAAATGCAGCCATAATGAGTGCCCCGTCTATCGGGTTACCGGCTGCTACCGCCCATGTAAGCATGCTGTAAACCAACCCACAAGGTAGCCAACCCCATAATGCACCAGCAACAAATGCATGTAGCTTATTTTTTATGGGAACAAATTTATTTGCAACAGGGGCGATGATTGACCACAGCCATTTGCCGACTCGCTCTAATTGGATCACTCCAGACCATACCTGCGCGATATATAATCCGGTTAAAATCATCATCAAAGCAGCTAATAACCGCAACAGCAACAAGTATTGATCAATATTAAATAACCACCCCAGCGCTTGAGTGCTGGCTCCAACAAGAGCTCCTGCGCAAGTGTAGCTAATCATTCGGCCGCTGTTATAACTAAAAAGGTAACCTAGTTGCTCTACTAAACGGTTGTTAGCCATTGTTTGTGGTAAGTTGGCCGATAATGCACCAACCAAACCACCACACATACTAATACAGTGACCTGCGCCCATTATGCCAACAATAAAAGCACCCAGTAAGCTGTAATTATTCATTTTTATCTTTTTTGTTACCTATGTAACTCTCTGTAGTTGACTGCTGCGATACTTGTGGTCGTTCTGTCTGTTTATCGTCGTCAAACAGTATAGAAATACTGTGTTTATCAAGATCATCAAATTGGTCAGTTTGTACCGCCCAAGTAAAAATACACACAGCGATCATGACAAATATGATAGCGATAGGGATTAACACATAAATAATACTCATATACGTACCTTAAGTAGTCTCAAACTGTTAGTTACAACGATAAGAGAGCTTGCTGACATGCCTATTGCTGCAATGTATGGAACCAGGTGACCCGATACAGCCAAAGGAATAATCAAAAGATTGTAACCAATAGCCCAAAATAAATTTTGTTTTATGATCCTTTTGGTAGTCTTAGCCACTTTTACAGCATCAGCAAAGCGCGACAAATTGTCACCTAACAAAATTATATCTGCGCTATTTTTACTAATGGCTGCACCGCTGCCCATTGCAACCGACAAATTGGCTCCAGCAAGCACTGGTGCATCATTAATTCCGTCTCCAAACATCGCGACATGAGAATGCTGTTGTCTTTGTTGAACTAAATCTAGTTTTGCCGCCGGAGACAAGCCGTTGTGCCAGTCACTAATGTTCAGTCGTGTGGCTAAATTTGCGACTTCATTAGAGCTGTCACCACTGGCGATAGTTATTTTACAACCAAGTTGTGTTAGTGCCATGACGGCAGCTTCAGTGTCTGGCCGTATTTGATCGACCAAGCTAAATTTAGCGCAAACATGGCCATTAATACTCAGCCATACTGTTAGCGCGGTTTCTTCTGCCGCCGTACCATTTACAAACGCTTGACTACCAATGGCAATTTGCTTACCGCAGATCATCCCTTGTAAGCCATTGCCCACAATACTATGGCGCTGGGTAACGGTAATCGCGGGGGAGTGATACTGCTTAAAGGCATTCGCAATGGGGTGTAACGACCCTGCCTCTAATGCTGCTGCGTACTGTAAAGCGTTCTGTTTACTAATATAGTTTTCATCACCTTCATGTAGCAATTCAACATCTGTCACGGATAAGGTGCCTAAGGTTAAAGTACCTGTTTTATCAAATACAACATGGTTCAGCATTGGCAACTTTTCAAACACACCAGTTTTGCGAGTAATAATGCCAAGCTTTGTCAGTATGGCAGTGCCACACGTCACAGCTGTTGGGGTCGCTAGCGCTAATGCACAAGGGCAGGTAGCAACTAACACAGATAACGTGATCCAAAAAGCATCGTCTGGAGAGTACGCAGACCAGAACAGATAGGTCACAACGGCAATACATAAAATTAAGGCCGTAAAATAGTTTGAGAATCTATCAGCATAAAGGGCAATTTTGGGTTTGTTATTGGAGGCAATCTCTTGTAAACGTATAATTTCAGCAACGAGTTGGTCTTGGCCTATGGCGGTGACTTTTACCGTAATAGGTTGTTCGATATTGATAGTGCCGGCAAAAACAGCTGCACCCATAGTTTTGTTAATTGGCATTTGTTCGCCGGTTAACATCGCTTCATTAACCGACGAGGCACCTTCAATGAGTATGCCATCAGCAGCAATAACATCGCCTGGCTTAACTAAAATCTCATTACCAATTACCAGTTTTTTAGCTGCAACTTCCTCAACTCTATTATGCGTTTTCAACCATGCGGTTAGTGGGATTAGTTTATGTAAGTTGCTTGAACTTACCGAGGCTTTTTGTCGTGCATTTTGTTCAAAGTAGCGCCCAATTAGCAAAAAGAAGGTAAACATTGAAACCGACTCAAAATAGACTTCTCCAGTGCCATTTATGGTTTCAATACAGCTGGCAATATAAGCACCACAAATTGCTATACTAACAGAGACATCCATATTCAATCGGCCCATTAGTATTGAGCGGATAGCACTAAAATAGAATGGTTGAGCAGAGTAAAAAACTACAGGCGCAGCAAACAACATACTCACCCAGCGGAAATAATGTCGGTAGGCTGCGTCAAGATCAGAAAAAATGTCAGAATAAAGTGCTAATGCAAACATCATCACTTGCATCGTGGCAAAGCCAGCTAAACCTAAACGGATTAAAAACTTACGACTCTCTTTTTTGCTGTTTGCTTCTTGCTCATCAACTTGAAAAGGCGCAGCTTGGTAGCCAATAGCACTGATTTTACAAAGAATTTGACTTAATTTTAACGTGTCTGGGTGCCAGCTAATTAACGCCCGTTGTGTGGTCGAATTAACCTGAACATTCACTACGCCCGCAAGCTTTTTTACTTGGTGCTCAATTAACCAAGCACAAGCTGCGCAAGTAATACCATCAATACTTAAAGAAACCTCTTTGAGTTCACCTGATTGATGAATAAAGTCTTGTTGTACTTCAGGTAAATCATAGGCGCTAACAGCAGATAACTGCTCAGGAACTAAAGCGTTTTGTTTATTACCAGGCTCTGTTCGAAACTTATAATAATTGATTAAGCCTGCATCTATAATCGCTTGCGATACTGCTTGGCAGCCAGGGCAACACATCAATTGCGATTTACCATCAATAACAGTAGTAAACTGACTAGCAGTTAATACCGGTTCACTACAGTGATAACAACTCAATTGACTCATAGCATTCCATTTATGCAGGGGACTTAACCTTCACTAGATAAGGCCAAAACTAATTAATTTAACCAGTATTGCTGGCCATTAACTAAGTTAACGCGTTGTTGGATACGCCAAGTTTGATCATATCCCTCAACACGCACTTCCCATGAACCAATAAGAGACTGGTCAATTTCAATTCGATATATCCCATTAGCATCGGCTGTAACAATTTGATTAAAGTCTTTAGTGGCAATGGTAGGGTGGAAAAAACCGACGCTTAACGCTGCTTGATATTTATCACCACCTTGTTGCGATAATTCAACATATTTGTCGTTAAACTCAAGCAGGTAGTTCATGCCTAATTGTTTGGCATATTTGATTTTACGAAGGTCCATATTGATGCCTTTACCTTCTTTGTAATAATCTTCTGAAACAAGTGGATCTTGATTGTTAATCGCAATAAATAGCAAGTTAATACTGGCCGCCACAGCGCATAGAGGCAGTACAATAAGAAACCAAGGCCAAAACTGTTTATACCAAGGTTGAACTTCAGACATGATTAATACCTGTATATTTGATAAGAGTAGGCTAATTCAATACGGCCATTTTACCGCTAAATATGTGATTTAGCACCTAAAAAAATGGCCTCGTTAGTCTCGAGGCCATATTAATGCGTTTAAAGTTACCTAAGGTAACTACTTGTCAGACAAGCTATAAACGTAAGCTGTAATTACATGTACTTTTTCTTCACCTAAAATGTCTTTCCAAGCTGGCATTACACCACTACGACCATTTTTTACAGACAATTGTATCGCGCCACGACTACCACCATAAAGCCAGGCTTTATCTGTTAAATTAGGTGCGCCCATGAACTTATTACCCGTACCGTCCATACCATGACAAGCAAAACAGCCCTTCATGTATGAACCCTGACCTAATGCCGCAAGTGCAGGATCATGTTCACGACCAGATAATTTAAACACATATTCAGCAAGACCCGGCAATTCACTGTCTTCAATTGGTAATCCACCTTTTGGTGGCATCATACCGTGTCGACCGTTCATAATAGTTGTCTTAATCGTTGCCAGTTCACCGCCATAAAGCCAAGCATCATCAGTTAGGTTAGGGAACCCTTTACTGCCTCGAGCATCACTACCATGACACATAGCACAGTTTTGTAAGAACAAACGTCCACCTACTTTAAGGGCTTCTTCATTCTTAACTAACTCTTCAAGCGGTGTTTCTGCAAACGCTTTAAAGACTGGCCCAAATACCTTGTCTGCTTGTTTTACTTCTTGGTCGTACTGCACCCAGCGTCCTTGCTTTTCAGCATCAATCACTGCCTGCTTGGATTCAGCAATAGTACGCACGCTTTGGTTTGAGCTTGTCCAGCCTAACAGGCCTTTAAAGCTGCCTAGCCCTGGGTAAAGTGCAAGATAGATAACACTAAATACAATCGTAATGTAAAACAAATAGCTCCACCATTTAGGCAGTGGGTTATTGAGTTCTTCAATACCATCGAAACTATGGCCCATTGATTCGCCTTCTTCTACGCCAGTGTTGTTCTTAGAACACGCACGTAATAGAACGATACAACCAATAACAACCACAGACGAGAGTACAATAATCCATATACTCCAGAAGTTTGTCATTACTTTTGCTCTCCTGAATCCTTCGAAACCGGGTTTAACTCATCATCTGAGAAAACCAGATTAGCTGCTTCGTCGAATTGCTTTTTGCGACTCGAACTGTATGCCCATGCAAATATACCGACAAAGGTCACCATAACTACGATGGTAATAATTCCTCGTAAAGTGCCGTAATCCATAATTTGCCTCCTTATTTTAGCGCGTGGCCAAGTGACTGAAGATAAGCGATTAATGCTTGCATTTCTGTCTTATCTTTCACTGCGTCTTTGGCGCCAGCAATCTCTTCATCGGTGTACAAATTATGGGTAGGATGAAGCTTGCGTAGGATATCCATCTTTTCGCCAGTCAACTCGCCGTCAAGCTTGTTTTCTGCCAACCAAGGGAATCCAGGCATATTAGACTGAGGCACAACAGCGCGAGGGTCGATTAAATGCACCTCATGCCACTGGTCACTATAACGCCCACCTACACGGGCTAAGTCAGGCCCGGTACGCTTAGAGCCCCATTGGAATGGATGATCCCATACTGACTCACCCGCAACCGAG